>JACCTC010000452.1 GCA_013812655.1 Deltaproteobacteria bacterium
TGCCGTGGCCGCCTCGCGGACCACGGGGCGCGGCTCGGAAGCCTCGACGCGCGGCGGCGCCGGCGCTTCGGTGCGGACGGGAGCTGGCGTGGGCGGAGCGGGCTCCTCGGCCACGACCCGGCGGCGAATCACGGGCGGCGGGGCTGCGGCGACCGGAGCACGCTCGACCGAGCGCTCGTCGGACGGAGCGTCATTGGCCTTGTCACCGCTGGAGCGGCGGCGGAGCACGGTACCTGACGACAGCTTCTGGGTCTGCTGCGGCTGGGTGACCGTCTGCTTCTCTTTCTCGAGCGACCGCTTGATGCGGGCGACGTCATTCGCATCGAGCGAAGACATGTGGTTGTTCACCTCGAGACCGAGTGCACGGATCTTGGCGATCAGATCCTTGTTCGGGATCCCGACCTCTTTGGCAATCTCATACACGCGCATCTTCGCTCCGGTCATCCTTCGCCTTGTTCCGAGGAGGAGTTTCTACAGTGTCTGCACCTGCAAGGCCAGGGCTGAAATCGACGGCGTTATCGGCAACTTCGTCGGGATCAGAAGACTTGACGCTCGAATTGACCGCAGGGGTGCGAGGCCGTCTGGCCGAGCGACCGTGGAGGTCACAATTGTCGTGAGCCGGTGACATCTCGGGCAGGCCAGCGACGATTCGCTCCTGATCGGCCTTGCTGACAGCGCGGCGAAGGCTCTTCGCGAGCCCGGGAATCGTCACGCATGCGGCGCGTGCATGGACGTACGCCCCACGTCCGGAGAGCCGGCGCGTCCGGTCGACGACCAGGCGCGAGCCATCGAACGCGACGCGGACCAGCTCGTGCTGTGCCGCGGTCGTCCTGCAACCCGTGCAGGTCCGCTGGGGGATATGCCCTCGATCGCTCAGGACGAGACCTCCGAGAGCCAGCTGATCGCGCGCTGGCGGAGCCGCGCGAGATCACCCATGTCGATACCGGTCGTCGTCGCGATCGACTCGATCGGCGTCTTGATGAGGTCCTCGGGCGAGTGGATGTTCGCAGTGGCGAGGACCGTCAACACGTCCTCGTCGACACCGTCGAGCTCCATGAGCTGCTGGCCACCCGACAGGCTGGAGCGACGCTCGGCTTCGACCTTGGCTGCATCACGGCGACGACCGCCCGCGGCGTTGTACGCCTGCGCGGCCTCGATGACCTTCTTCGCGCCCTCGGGCCCGCCGATACCGGGCAGCCCGGCGATCTCCTCGACGTGCGCGCGGCCGAGCTCGCCGACCGAACGCCAGCCGAGCTTGAACAGGTTCTCGGCGATGTTGCTGTCGAACCCGGCAGCGTCGATCGCGGCCGTGATCTGCTCCTTCGCACGGCGCTCGAGCTCGTAGATCTTCGACTCCGAGTGGATGTCGATTCGCCAGCCGGTGAGCTGGGACGCGAGCCGGACGTTCTGGCCCTTCTTGCCGATCGCCAGCGAGAGCTTGTCGTCGGGGACGATCAGCTCCATGCGATGGCCTTCGGCGTCGATGATGACGCGCTTGACCTCGGCGGGTGCGATCGCGTTGCAGACGAAGCGGGCCGGATCGTCGTCGTACGGCACGATGTCGATCTTCTCGCCGCGCAGCTCCTGCACGACGGCCTGGACGCGGCTGCCCTTCATGCCGACGCACGCGCCGACCGGGTCGACGTCGCGGTCGCGCGATGACACGCCAATCTTCGCGCGGGCACCTGGCTCGCGGGCGCTCGACTCGATGCGGACGATCTTCTCGTAGATCTCCGGGACCTCCTGCTCGAACAGCTTCTCGAGCAGGCCCTTGTGCGTGCGCGACAGGATGACCTGCGGGCCGCGGGCGTTGCGATCGATGTCGAGGCAGTACGCCTTGATCGAATCACCAACGCGGTAGCTCTCGCGCGGGACCTGCTCGCGCATCGGCAGCACGGCCTCGGCCTTGCCGACGTCGACGACGAGCGCGCCGCGCTCGAAGCGGCGGACGACGCCCGAGATGATCTCGCCCTTGCGGTCCTTGAACTCGTTGTAGACGTTGTCGCGCTCGGCCTCGCGGACGCGCTGGTAGATGACCTGCTTCGCGGTCTGCGCCGCGATCCGGCCAAACTTCTTGCTCGCGTTCTTGAGGTCGATCAGGTTGCCGAACTTCTCGTCCTGCTCGCGCGCGCGATCGTCGTCCTCGGCGCGATAGAACACCTGGAACAGCAGCTCGTCACCAAGCTCGGCCTCGAGGCCGGCGGTGTGCGCCTGCGCGACCGTGATCTCGCGGCCCTCGATCGCGTCGTCCTCGTCGACGACGTTCACGATCAAGAACAGATCGACCGAGCCGGTCTCGGCGTTGAACTTCGCCTCCATCTCGCGGTTGAGCCCGAACGTCCGCTTTGCGGCGGTCAGGATCGCCTGCTCGAGCGCGTTGATCAGCACGCTCTTGTCGATGTTCTTGTCCCGGCCTACCTGCTCGAGGACCATGTCCAGTTTGGCTTCCATGGCGATTCCCTGTTCCTTCAGTCGTTCGGCTTGTTGGAGTCACGCTCGGTGCGTGGCTTGGAGCTGTGCTTCTTCGCGGAGACCTTGCCGCCAGGCTTGGCGGGCTTGGGGAGGGGAGCGCCGACGCCGCTCTTGCCCTTCATGACCGCGTCCCAGTCGGGGACGAGCTTCGCCGTGTCGATGTCGTCGAGCGGTAGCTGGAACAGCTGACCGTCGACGTCGACGACCACCTTGCCGCCCTCGATGCCCTGGAGCGTGCCGCGGAAGTTGCGGCGCTCGGTGCCGGAGTCCGTCGGCAGCCCGTGCGCCATCTGGATCTTCACCTGGCTGCCAGCGAAGTACTGGAAATGGCGGACCGTGCGCAGCGGGCGATCGATACCGGGCGAGCCGACCTCGAGCGAGTACGCCTGCGGAATCGGATCGTCGACGTCGAGCACCGCGGACAGCTCGCGCGAGATGTTCTCGCAGGCCTGCAGATCGACGCGATCTTGCGGGACGTCGTGCGGATCGACAGCGTCGTCGAGCGGCAGATCGACCTGCACGCGCAACACCCAGCCACCCTGCTCGAGCAGGAAGCGCAGATCGACGAGCTCGTATCCAGCCGCCAAAAGGACGGGCTCGATGATCGAGATCAGACGCTGTTGTTGGGGGTTACGAGAGGACATCTCGAAATGAGTGGGGTCCGAAACTGACGTCAGGCCGAAAAAAAAGGTGGCCGAATGGCCACCTCACCGCAGAGCGATAAAGCTGGCCGATGGGTACCACCGCTCTTGGACCGGGGCAAGAGGGAACCGGCCACCGACTCCCTGCCCCAGGTCACGGGGATCCCCGTGCTAACAACAGGTGATGACCGGGGTAACGCGATGACCGGGTCTGCGTCGGCGCCTGATGGCGCGGAGGCGACAACCGCGGCCGCCCCGACGGGCTGGCAGCTCCGGGTCGGCGCGGTCCAGCTCTGTGCCTCGGACGATCTCGGGGTCAACCTGGCCACGGTGCGGTCGCTGACCGCGCGGGCGGCTGCCGACGGTGCCCGGCTCGTGGTCCTCCCCGAGTGTTTCTCGTTCCTCGGCCGCCGCGAGGGCGACAAGCTGGCGATCGCAGAGGCCTTCGACGGCGCCGACCGTGGCCCGGTCCTCGGGACGCTGCGCGAGCTCGCGGCGCAGCACGGCGTGTGGATCGTCGGTGGCGGGACCCCCGAGCTGGTCACCGGCGACGCCCGTCGCACGTACAACACCGCGCTCGTCGTCGATCCCGCCGGTCAGCTGGTCAGCCGTTATCGCAAGGTCCACCTGTTCGACGTCGATATCCCGGGCGGCGCGACCCTGCGCGAGAGCGATGCGACCGCACGCGGCAACGACCTCGTCGTCGTCGAGATCGCCGGTGCGAAGGTCGGACTGACAATCTGCTACGACCTCCGGTTCCCCGAGCTCTATCGCCAGCTCGTCAAGGACCACGGCGCCGAGGTCCTGCTCGTCCCCGCGGCGTTCACCGCGCACACCGGCGCAGCGCACTGGCACCTGCTGCTACGCGCGCGAGCCGTCGAGAACCAGGCATGGGTCGTCGCGGCCGCGCAGCACGGCCAGCACAACGAGAAGCGCGAGAGCTACGGTCACTCACTCGTCGTCGATCCGTGGGGCACCGTGGTCGCCGAGCAGGCCGCCGGCGACGGCGTCGTGATGGCCACGCTCGATGGCGCGATCGTCGCGAAGCGACGCACGCAGATGCCGTGTCTCGACCACGCCGTCCTCTGGCGGTAGGGACAGGCTAGTGGCCGGAGCCGGCCTGCTTGGCCTTGGCGCGCTCGATGGCGGCCTTGATCTCGGCCTCGGTCATGTCCGGCGTCAGCCGCTCGTAGTCCGCGGCGCTGCCGGCCGAGCTCGGGAGATCGACGGTGCCCGGACGTGGCATCTGCCGCGCGGCGTCGGCCGAGCCGCCGGAGCCAGTGGTTTCGCCGGAACCATCGAAGCCAGTGACGAAGCCGGAGACGGCCTCGGCACACGGACGCTGCGTCATCACGATCATCACGAGCAGCGCAGCGGTCATCAGCAGCCGGACGAGCTCGGGCATCGACAGCTTGAAGCCACGCGACCGCGGGATCCGCGGCACGGGCGCGGAGTCGTCGACCTTGCCGTCGGTGCTCACGCCAAGGTGTTACCGCGCCGCGCGAACATCCGCCAGCGACGCGTCGCGGTGCCCGTCGAGTACGGCGGACGCGAGCGCCTCGCCGGTGCTCGGGATCAGGTCATAAAGCTCGAGCTCGGCGTTACGGCGGCCCTGGAAGGTCGAGACGGTCGGCAGGAACGCGAGATCGAAGCGCGCGCCGACCTCGACCGAACGATCGCCGAGCCCGAAGCCGATCGCGCTGCGCGTGATCGACGACCCGTCGAGGTTGTCCTCGAGCGTGAGCTTGAGGTGCGAGCCGTCGCCGACCCGGCGGACCGCGGTGACGCGCGCGTTGCGGGTGACCAGCAACGGCGGCGGGTTCTCCTGGCCGAACGGCCCGAGTCCGGCGAGCTCCTGGGCGAGCCGCTCGTCGACATCGGCGAGCTGGACCTCGGCGTCGATGTCGCGCCCCGCGCGCTTGGGCCCCGAGCCCTCGGCGAGCCGCGCGCACGACGAGCCGAGCGCGTC
>JACCTC010000473.1 GCA_013812655.1 Deltaproteobacteria bacterium
AGCAGGCACTGCCGATCAAGCGCTCGGCGCGGGCCGATGCGCGGCAGGCGCAAGGGTGAGCCGGCCGCGCGGAGCGCGAGGGCGCGCCGAGCAAAGTCGCGAGTGCGCGAAGTTCCGAGCGGCAGCGGTCAGCGCTGCGATGAGCGGTAGCGGTGAGCAGCTGCGGTCAGCGGCTGCGGTCAGCGAAGGCGGTCAGCGGCTGCGGTCAGCGGCTGCGGTCAGCGGTCAGCGGCTGCGGTGAGCGGTAGCGGTGAGCGATAGCGCCTGCGGTGAGCGGTGGCGGTCTGCGGTCAGCGGCTGCGGCTGCGGTCAGCGGCTGCGGTCAGCGGCTGCGGTCAGCGGCTGCGGTCAGCGGCTGCGGTCAGCGGCTGCGGTCAGCGGTAGCGGCAAGCC
Source organism: Deltaproteobacteria bacterium (assembly GCA_013812655.1). GTDB lineage: Bacteria > Myxococcota_A > Polyangia > Haliangiales > Haliangiaceae > JABFXX01. The sequence continues at coordinate 394 of JACCTC010000473.1, forward strand.
GCAATGTTACTGGCCGCGATAGACGCAGCGCGACGTCGGCGTCTCCGCCACCACGACCTCGGCGAGCCCCGGCAGCGCCGCGAGCTGCTGCCAGAGCCAGATCGCGAGGAGCTCGCTGGTCGGGTTTGCGAGCCCGGCGATCTCGTTGAGGACCTGGTGGTCGAGCTGGCGGACAAGCGGCCCGACGTGCTCGTCGATCTCGGCGAAGTCCATCACCCAGCCGCGCTCGGGATCGACCTCGCCCTCGATCACGATCTCGACGAGGTAGCTGTGGCCGTGCATGCGCGCGCACTTGTGACCCGGCGGCACCTTCGGGAGAAAGTGCGCCGACTCGAATCGATAGCTCCGCTCGAGCCGGGTGCGCATCGCGAAGCTTTGTAGCGCGAGCGCGCGTGGTAAGGAAGCACCGTGCCGCCTTCCCTCCTCGGCGCATCACGCCGGCAGTGGGCGGAGCTCGACCGCCGGGTCTGGCAGATGGCGCTGGCACGCTCGATCAACACGATGGGCCTCTCGCTCGTCATGTCGTTCCTCGCGATCTATGTCGTCGGCACCCGCGGGTATCCGGCGTGGCTCTACGGCGTGATCGCGCTCGGTGCGAACCTCGGACAATCGCTGTCGAGTGCGTGGGCCGGAAACCTCTCGGACCGGATCGGCCGGCTCCCGCTGATCTCGAGCGCGCTGTTCGTGCGCAGCGTGTTCATCGCGCTGCTGGGCACGCAGATCCTCCTGCATGCGCCGTTATGGACGCTCGCCGCGAACATGATGGTGACCTCGGCGCTGCGCGGCTGCTTCGAGCCGGTGGCCTACGCGCTGGTCGCCGACGTCGTCCGCGATGACCAGCGAATCGCCGCGTTCGGGCTGCAGCGGATGGGCACGAACCTCGGGTGGACGTTCGGGCCCGCGCTCGGTGGCCTGCTCACCCTCGTGATGCCCTACGGCGCGGTCTTCTACGTCGCCGCCGCCGGGATGATCGCCGCAGGCTTCGTGACCCTGCGCATGGTCGATCCGATCTCGCGCGCGGACGCGCCGACGGCCGAGCACCACGAGCTGCGCGGGGCACTTGCCGAGGCCGTGCGCGAGCCGGCGATGCGCGCGCTGCTCGCCGGGACCTTCCTCGCCGCGCTGCTTGGGACCCAGATGTTCTCGACGCTCGCGATCTACCTGACCGACGAGCTCGGGCTGACCAAGGCCGATGTCGGCCTGCTCTACATGATCAACGGCGCCGGCGTGCTGATCCTGCAGGTGCCCGCGCTCGCGCTGATCCAGCGATTCGGCCTCGCGCGCACGCTGCCGTGGTCGTCGCTGCTCGACGCGATCGCGTTCGCGCTGATCGGCGCTGCGAGCGGGTTCACCGGCGCGGCGGTCGCGATGATCGCGGTGACCGCGGCGGAGGTCGTGTTCAACCCGGCGCACCAGACCGCGATCGCGGAGACCGCGGATCCCGCGCACCGTGGCCGCGCCTACGGGCTCACCGGGTTCGTCCAGATGATCGGGATCGCGATGGCGCCGCTTCTCGGCGGTGTGCTGTTCGACACGATCGGTGATCACCACGCGGCGCTGTGGCTGACGATCGCGACGATCGGCCTCGCGCAGACCGCGTGCTTCATCGCGTTCGTGCGCCATCGCCGCGCCCGCACGATCGCTGCTGCGTCGCCGACACGCCAGGTATAGAGTCGCGGCGTGCGGACCGGGATCCTCGCCGTCGTCATCGGCCTCGGCAGCGGCGCGTGCGGCGACGACTCGTCGTCGAAGCCCGAGCTGCCGGCGTGGGACAAGGGCCTTCCGGCGGCGACCGAGATCGGGACCGCGTTCGCAGGCCGTGGCTTGACCGCGGCGCGCGGCATCGTCCACCTCCACTCGCCGTACTCGCACGATGCGTGCGACGGCAACCCGCGCGATGCGAGCGGTGCCCCGAACGAGCCGTGCCTCGCCGATCTGCGCGCCGCGCTGTGCACCACGCGGGTCGACTTCGCCGCGCTGACCGATCACGACGCGTCGATGGCCGACGAGGACTTCACCACGCTGTTCAGCATGCGCGGCACCGATCAGGCGATCCGCAACGACGCCGGCGAGCAGATCGCGTCGCGGATCGTGTGTGCGGACGGCCACGAGGTGACGGTGACGATCGGCGGCGAGAACGATCTGATGCCGATCATGCTCGATCGTCACGTGCCGGGGACCGCCGCCGAGCGCCACGCCACGTACAACAGCAACGACGCGACCGCGGCGGCGGCGTTTCGCGCGGCGGGCGGCCTCGTCTGGGTCGCGCACACCGAGAGCAAGTCGGTCGACGTCCTGCGCGCGATCGCCGCGGACGGCATCGAGGTCTACAACCTCCACGCGAACATCGATCCGCGGATCCGCGAGGAGCACCTCGGGCTGCCGTCCGCCGGTGCGCTCAGCGCGGCCGCCGAGTTCGCCGATACGAATCCGGGGCACCCCGAGCCCGATCTCGCGATGCTCGCGTTCCTCGCGCCGAACCAGCCCGCGATCACGAAGTGGGATCAACTCCTCGGCGAAGGCCTGCACGTCGCAGGGACCGCCGGTAGCGATGCGCACCAGAACGCCATCCCCATCACGTTCGCCGACGGCGAGCGCGGCGACTCGTACCGCCGCGTGATGCGATGGTTCGGCAACATCGCCCTCGTCGCAAACCCGCGGGATCCGGCGCAGATCGAGGAGGCGCTCGCGGCCGGCAGGATGTTCGCCGTGTTCGAGCTGCTGGGCACGCCCGACGGCCTCGATGTCCGCGCGAGCGATGCCGCGGGCACCTACGAGCTCGGCGCGGACGTTCCGCGCGGCGCCCGGCTGACCGTTGACCTGCCGCGGGTGCGCGCGCTTCATCCAGACCTGCCAGCTCCCGTGATCCGCGCCCGTGCGCTGTGGATCGAGCCCGGCGGCGCGCTCACCGAGCTGGCGTCGACGACCGAGGCCCAGCTCGTCGTCAACCTCGGCGCGCCCGGGGCGTATCGCGTCGAGATCACGATCATTCCGCGCCACCTCGGGCCCTACCTCGGCGATCTCGGCACCGCGATGGCCGAGGTCGAGCTACCGTGGATCTACACGAGCCCGTTCTACGTGCCATGAAGCCGCTACGCTGCTACCACCTCGTCATGCGCGTCGTCCTGCGCCTTGGCGCGGCTGCCGGGTCTGTCTTGCTCGCCGGCCTCCTTGCCGGGTGCCCGATGACGGCCAGCGGCGGCACTGGCGAGTGCGATACCGATCGCGACTGCGTCACCTCGGTGTGCGCGCGCGATCACCTCTGCTATCCGGCCTCGAGCGTGCGCGAGGTCCGGGTGACGTGGACGGTCCGCGGCATGGTCGCGAACAGCCAGACCTGCGCGGGCAGCCAGGATCTCCAGATCGCGTTCTACAACAACAACGCGGGCGACGACGCACTCGGCTTCGCGCCGGTGCCCTGCATGATCGGCCAGTTCCTCATCGACAAGCTGCCGACGTCGTACACCGAGGTCGAGCTCGGTCGGCAGGGAAGCTTTCCGGATCGCAAGTCGATCGGATCGACGAACGTCGTCGAGTTCGATCTTCGCTAGGCCGTACGCACCGCCGGGGCCAAGACAGAGCGTCGATCCCGCGCCCACGATGCTGCGGATCGGGGCTGGTGTGGGTATGGTCGCGCCGTGGTTACCGCGTCCATGTCCACCCCTGACTCCAAGCGGATCGAACAAGAGGATCCGGTCGAGTACGTCGAGACCACCACGGACGAGCTCGCGCCGCTCTACCGGCAGATGCTCGCGATCCGCCGCATGGAGGAGGCGTCTGCGAAGGCGTACTCCCAGGGCAAGATCGGTGGGTTTCTCCACCTGATCATCGGCCAGGAAGCAGTCTGCGTCGGCGCGACGGCCGCACTCAAGCCCGAGGACTACGTCGTCGCGACCTACCGCGAGCACGGCCACGCGTACGCCAAGGGCGTCGCCGCGCGCGGCATCATGGCCGAGCTCTACGGCAAGAAGACCGGATGCGTGAAGGGCCTCGGCGGCTCGATGCACATCTTCGACAAGGCCACGAACTTCCTCGGCGGCTACGGCATCGTCGGCGGCCACGTCCCGATCGGCGCGGGTGCGGCGTTCGCGTCGAAGTACCGCGGCGATGGCCGGGTCACGCTGTGCTTCTTCGGTGAGGGCGCGTCGACGATCGGCGGGTTCGCCGAGGGGCTCGCGCTCGCGGCCCTGTGGAAGCTACCGATCGTGCTGATCTGCGAGAACAACCAGTACTCGATGGGCACCCCGCTCTACCGATCGCTCGCCGTCGAGGACGTCTCGCTTCGCGCCCTCGGCCACGGCATGGCGCGCGATCGGTTCGACGGCGATGACGTCGTCAAGGTCAAGCGCCGGATCGGCGAGGCCGTCGAGCGCGCGCGCACGAGCGGCGAGCCGACGCTCGTCGAGGTCGTGACGTACCGGTTCCGCGGCCACTCGATGAGCGACCCCGGCCTCTACCGCACCAAGGACGAGGTCGAGGAGTGGAAGCGGCGCGATCCGCTGAACCGCTGCCGGCAGCGCCTGATCGACATCGGGTTCGCGGACGCCGATCTCGAGGCGCTCGAGGCCGACGTCAAGGCCGAGATCGAAGACGCGGTGAAGTTCGCCGAGGACTCGCCGCCCGCCGACGACTACAAGTCGTACGTGGTGAAGGAGTAGCCGTGGCCGTCATCAGCTATCGCGAGGCCCTCAACCAGGCGATGAAAGAGGAGATGGATCGCGACGCGAACGTCTTCATCATGGGTGAGGAAGTCGGCCACTACAACGGCGCCTACAAGGTCACGCAGGGCCTGCTGCAGCGGTTCTCCGAGCGGCGGATCGTCGACGCGCCGATCGCCGAGATGGGCTTCACCGGCATCGGCATCGGCGCCGCGATGGTCGGGCTGCGGCCGATCATCGAGTTCATGACGTTCAACTTCTCGCTCGTCGCGATCGATCAGATCGTGAACAACGCGGCGAAGATCTTCCAGATGAGCGGTGGGCAGTACAACATCCCGATCGTGTTCCGTGGCCCCGGTGGCCCGGCGGTGCAGGTCGGGTCGCAGCACAGCCAGTCGCTCGAGAGCTACTACGCGCACGTGCCCGGGCTGAAGGTCGTGATGCCGTCGACGGCGCTCGATGCCAAGGGCCTGCTCAAGAGCGCTATCCGCGACGACAACCCGGTCGTCTTCATCGAGGGCGAGACGCTCTACAACACGACGTGGGAAGTCCCCGAGGGCGACGACGAGCTGATCCCGATCGGGCTCGCCGACGTCAAGCGCGCGGGCTCGGACATCACGCTGATCGCGTGGTCGAAGATGGTGTGGACCTGCCTCGAAGCCGCGAAGCAGCTCGCCGAGGAAGGCATCGAGGCCGAGGTCGTCGATGTCCGCACGCTGCGGCCGCTCGACGTCGAGACCCTCGCGACGAGCGTCAAGAAGACGGGGCGCTGCGTGATCGTCGAGGTCGGCTGGCCGGTGGCCGGTTACGGCGCCGAGGTCGCATACCAGATGCAGAAGCACTGCATGGACATGCTCGATGCTCCGATCGAGCGCGTCACCAGCGATGACGTGCCGATGCCGTACGCGAAGAACCTCGAGGACGAGGTCCAGCCGCAGGTCAAGGACGTCATCGAGGCCGTGAAGCGCGCGCTCTATCTCATCTAGGCTCGTCTAACGCTGGAGGACTGCCATGGCTCAGATCATCGGTTTGCCGAAACTCTCTCCGACGATGGAGGAAGGCGTCCTCGTTCGCTGGACCAAGAAGGAAGGCGACAAGGTCTCGCCCGGTGACCTGATCGCCGAGGTCGAGACCGACAAGGCGAACATGGACTTCAACATCGAGGACGACGGCGTCCTGTTGAAGCTCCTCGTCAAGGAAGGCGACACCGTCAAGCTCGGCGCGCCGGTCGCGATCCTCGGCAACGCCGGCGAGGACATCAGCGCGCTCGTCGCCGAGGCGTCGGGGACGCCGGCCGTGAAGGGCAAGGCGCCGAAGGCCGACGATGCATCGAAGGCCGATGCCGCGCCGAAGACCGACGCCGCACCGAAGGCCGCGCAGAAGCAGGCGCCGGCGAAGCAGGCGCCGAAGTCGGGCAAGGC
>JACCTC010000052.1 GCA_013812655.1 Deltaproteobacteria bacterium
CGCCTCGCGCGCCTCGACGACGGGCCGACCGCCGGCCGCATCGCGCAGCTCCTGGCCGAGGGCACCTGGGAGCTCTCGCTCGAGGCGCTCACCGATCGCTGGCTCCCCGAGCTCGTCGCGCGCGATCTCGTACTGTTCGGGGTCCCGGACCTGCCGCTGCTCGCAGATCTCAGAGCCGGCCGGCTGCGCCGCGGCCAGACGCTCGCGTTTCGTAGCGACGGTCTGGTTCGCGTCGACGATGCCGTCGCTGCGCTGCCGGGCGCGCTCGACCTCGCCCGCGAGTATCTCGAGCTGCACATGCTCGGCGGGATCGTGTGCGCCGCAGTCGGGCGTGCATGACGACACCGGCGCGTCATCACGGTCTCGATGCCGCGCGCGCGCTCGCGATGATGTTTGTCCTCAGCGGTCACGCGATGGTGTCGTTCACCGTGACACCGGTGGGCTGGGCGATCCAGGATCGCGCGCAGTTCCTCGGCGTCGATCTCTACGCGTGGGTTGTCCGCGCGTTCGCGATGCCGACGTTCTTCTGGCTCGCGGGCTACTTCGGGCGTGCGCTCCTCGACGGTGCCGGCTTCCGCGCGTTCATGCGCAACCGCGTGACGCGGATCCTCGCACCGCTCGCCGTGATGCTCGTGCCGGTCTCGTATGCGCTGAGCTATCTGTGGGATTGGGGCCGCGAGGTCGGGACGCGCGCCGCCGTCGCCGACAACATGCCGAAGCTGAAGGGCTCGGAATTCGAGATCCTCCTCGGTCACCTGTGGTTCCTCTACTATTTGCTGTGGCTGTCGCTCGCGGCCATCGCGATCCATGTCCTCGCTCGGCACGTGCGGACGCGTGTGCCTGCGATCTTCTTGCCCGTCGTCGTCACCACGGCCGTGCTGCTGTGGCTCGGCGCGATGCACACCGACACGCCGCTCGGCTTCGTCCCCGACGTCCCGATCCTCGTCTACATGGGTGCGTTCTTCGGCTGGGGCTGGCTCGTGCAAGCACGGCCCGCAGAGCTCGCGCGCTACTCCCGCTACGCGTGGCCCGCGCTCGCGCTCGCACCGGTGTTCCTCGCCATCGTGATCGCGACGCTCTACCGCGGCCTCTCCGTCGTCGAGTCACCGCCCGCATACGCGATCGCGGCGAGCGCGCTGTTCTCGATCGCGTGCATCGTGTTCCTCCTCGGTGCGTGCATGCGCTACCTCGACGCGCGCCCGCGGCCGCTGCTCCAGCTCGCGTCGCGCGCGTCGTACTGGTGCTACATCCTGCACGTCCCCGTCGCGGTGTTGTTCCAGATCCTGCTCTACAACGTGCCGCTGTTCGGGCCGCTGAAGTACCTCGTGATCCTCACCGCGACGACGGTGATCTGCCTCGGCGTCTACGCGCTCGGTAGCTCGCGCTTCTCGCCGCGGAAGACCGAGCGCACCCAGCGCGCGGTGTCGCGGATCAACGCGCCCCAGAGATAGAACTCGAGATAGAACGGATTGCGCGGCCTGGCGGGCATCGGCTCGACGCCGTACTCCGGAGTCTTCTCTTCTTTCGCATAGGTGCCGAAGAGGCGGTCCCAGATGATGAGCGCGCCGCCGAGGTTCGCGTAGTGGTAGCCCGACGCCTTCTCGTGGTGCATGCGGTGATTCGACGGCGTGTTGAAGATCCAGTCGAGCACCGGCAGCTTGCCGACGTAAGGCGTGTGGCACAGGTAGTCCCAGCCACTCGCGAGCGGGATCAGCGCGAACAGCAAGACCGGATGGAAGCCGAGCATCACGATCGGGATGAAGAACACCCAGTCGATCGCGAGCCCGACCCACGAGTTGCGCATGCCCGTCCCGAGGTTGAGCTTGTCGGAGTTGTGGTGCACCGCGTGCGAGGCCCACATGAAGTTGAGCTTGTGACTCGCACGATGCGACCAGTAGAAGAAGAAGTCGTTGACGACGAACATCAGCGCCCAGTGCCACCACTCGTCCATCGAAAAGCGCAGCGGGGAGAGGTGATAGAACGGCAGCAAGAAGACCGTGATCATCGCGCCGATCGTGAGGCTCGAGATCATGTAGCCGAACGCGACCGCGAGGTTCGCGAACGTGTCCCAGCCCGAGTAGTGACCGTCGCGCTTGATGAACAGGCTGTAGACGGCCTCGATCAAGAACAGGCCGAACATCACCGCGACCGCGATCCACATCACCACGTGCATGTCGGTCATCGCCGTGAGAGTGCCAGAGACCGGATCGGCAGGTAAAGCGCACCGATCGCCAGCTGGAGGTAGTACGTGGCACCGCGGAACACGACCACGACGATGATGGCGTCCGCGGGAGCGACGAGATCGGCAAAGAACAACCCGGCGGCCGCCTCGCTCGTGCCCACGCCGCCGGGAGTCGGTGACGCGAACACGAAGCACAGGAACACGAGCGCACGTAGGGCGAGCGCCACGAGCGGCGGATCGCCGAGCACGAGCGCGAGCCCGACGAGCGGCGCGATATACGACGCGTAGTAGACGAGGTGCACGATCACGAGCGCGACGAGCAAGCGCCCGCGTCGCGCGCGCATGACCGCGAGCCGCGCGACCGTGCTGGCCGCGACATCTGCCCCGCGGGTGATGCGGGTTTGCCACTTCGTGCTCGCGAACCAGCGCCGGCGCGCGGCCCACCGCGCAAACCCGCGGATCCACCGCGCGGCGAGGCGCTCGCTCGAGCACACGCCGATCACGGCGGACGTGATCAGCGCGATGCCGCCGAACCACACGATCGCGGTCCTCGTCATCCAGGTCGCGACAGGCGGCCCGTAGCCGAGCGCGACGAGCACCACGCCGATGACGAACACCAGCGCGAGGCTCGTCGTGAACTTGACGAACGGGACCGCGACCGCGGCATCCCACGGCACGCCGCGCCGGTTCAGCGTGTATGCGACCGTGGGCTCGCCGAGCCCGACCTGCGGCGTCACGGCCGTCATCACGTGGTTCGCGACCGCGGCATCCCAGGCGTCGCGCGCCGTGATCCGCGCGCCCGCGAACCGCGCGATCACCGCGATGCGCAGCGCTTCGGTCGCGACGAGCCCGAGCGCGCCGCCGATGACGATCGCGAGCGTCGCGACGGGATAACCCTGCAGCCGCGCCCACGCGCCGCGCAGCGCGTCCGTGTCGGGCGCGCCGAGATAGATGCCGATCGCGCCGAGAGCCACCAGCACGAGGACCCACGTCCACCTGTGCTTGGGCTTCGCGGTCGGGTCGGTTCTGGCTTCAGGGGCGTCCACGGCCCAGCGTGATCAGCGGTGCGGCCGGCTTGGCGGCGAACCGCGCATCGCGATCGCGATACAGCGTGTTGTACGCGCACGACGGAATGTTCGTGCCGTCGGGCTCGCGGATCCCGACGCAGCACTGCCGGATCCGATCGGTATCGAACGTCTCTTCATCCATGTGCGCGTGGATGTAGATCGCCTTCGCGCTGGCCTCGGCGCGGCGCAGTCGCTCGGCGGCGCCGAGGTCGCGCTCGAACACGGACCCGGTCAGCGCGCGGAGCCGCGCGAGCACCGGCTCGGTGTCATCGCACGCGATCTCGCCGGCCCACAGCCGATTGATCACGTCGCCGAGCTTGTTCTCCATCTGCAGCGTGGGCTCGAGGTACAGCATGCCGCCGAGGAGCTCGCGCAGATCCGTTCCGGGCATGAAGCGCGGGAACGGCAGCCAGCGCCCGTCGTCGAGCCGCAGCACGTACGTCACGAGGTAACAGAGCGGGTGCGCGGCCGGCGACGGCACGAAGTCCGACACGCGCAACACACCGGCGGTCTGCGCCTCGATGTCGGACAGCACCTCGAACGTCGAGTAACGCCCTGCGCGGTCGAACGACTGACCGTTGTGCCCGGTGAACGTCATCGTGTGCAGCTCGAGCGAGCGAATGAAGTCCTTCTCGAGCGCGAGCTTCACGAACGCACCGACCTCGTCGTCGTTGACACCGCGTGCGAGCACCGGCAACAGCGTCGTCTCGACGTCGTACTTCTCGAGCAGGTCGAGGACGCGTAGCTTCCCGTCCAGGAAGTTGCCGCCGAGCATGTGCTGGTTGACCTCGGGCTTGAACGAATCGAACGACAGCACGATGCGCGCGCCGAGCCGCGCGAGCCGCTCGAGCAGGCGCTCGTCCTTGAGGAAGCGCAGCCCGTGCGTCGACACCGTGATGCGGTGGATGCCCTCC
>JACCTC010000043.1 GCA_013812655.1 Deltaproteobacteria bacterium
GCGCAGCACGTCGGCGAACGCGGCGACCGCGAACGCGAAGCGGAAGTCGGCGGAGGCCTGCGCGAACGACGACGCCATCGCGGTCGCGGGCATCGGGAACGCGGCCTCGGTCGCGGTCGTGCCGCGCGGCTGCTTGTGACGCACGCGGACGGTCGCGAGTGCTGCGAGCGGCGCGGCGCCGGCGCCCGGGCTCGCGGCGAGCTCGACCTCGTAGAGCGCGGTGACCTGATGTCCCGCGCCGATCTCGCCGGCGTCGATCTTGTCGTTGCGGAAGTCGGCGTCCTTGATGTCGCGGTTCTCGTAGCCGATCAACCGGTAGCGCTTGACCCGCTTCTCGTCGAAGTCGACCTGCAGCTTGACGTCCTTCGCGACGACCTCGAGCGTGCCGCCGAGCTGCTCCTGGAACACCCGCTTCGCGGCGCTGAGGCCGTCGATGTAGAAGTTGTTGCCGTTGCCCTTGTTCGCGAGCTGCTCCATCAGGTGGTCCTGGTAGTTGCCCATCCCGAAGCCGATCGTCGACAGCGTGACGCCTTCCTTCACCTTGCCCGCGATCGTCGCGAGGATGTCGTCGTGCGTCGTGCTGCCGACGTTCGCGTCGCCATCGGAGAGCACGATCACGCGGCTGATCGAACCGGGACGCAGGGTCTTCACCGCCTCGCCGTACGCGAGCGCGATGCCCGAGGCCATCGCCGTCGAGCCGCCGGCCTGGAGATCCTCGATCGCGGCGAGGATGCGCCCCTTGTGCTCGAGCCCGGTCGGCGGCAACACGACGCGCGTCGAGCCGGCGTAGGTGACGAGCGCGACGGTGTCGCCGTCCTTGAGGTTGTCGACGAGGATGCGGAGCGAGCGCTGCGCGAGTGGCAGCTTGTCGGGCGACTGCATCGAGCCCGAGACATCGACGAGGAACACCAGGTTCGCCGGCTTGCGCTCCGCGATCGACAGCGCCTTGCTGCTGACGCCGACGCGCAGGACGTGACGGTTCGCCGCGAACGGCGAGGGCGCCATGTCCATCGTCACCGAGAACGGCCGGCTCGCGGCGGTCACCGGATCGGGCGCCGCGTACGCGTACGTGAAGTAGTTGACGAGCTCCTCGACGCGCACGGCGGCCGGCGGTGGCAGCTTGCCCTCGCCGAGCTTGCGCCGCGTGATCGTGTACGACGCGGTGTCGACGTCGACCGCGAACGTCGAGAGCTTGTCGGTCGCCGCGTCGATCCACGCGTTCTTGCCGTGGTCGTGGTAGCCCTCGCCCGAGCTAGCGTCCGCGAGGTTCGCCTGCCGTGCGCGCCCGCCGCGGCTGCCGATGCCGTAGCCGCTGGCGGTGCCGCCACCGTGACCGAGCGTTCCGTAGCGACCGGTGCCGATCGTGCCGGCGCCGGTGCCGCCGCCCCCCGGGCCGTGGCCGCTACGGCCGTACCCGAACGAGCCCTGACCCTCGGAGCTCGTGGTGCCGAGGATGCCGGCGTTGCCCGCACCGTCGAAGCCACTCGAGACGTCGCCGGAGGCCGTGATCGACGCCATGCCCTCGGGCTTGCCGGCGCGGCCTTCCTCGAGCGCCATCGCGACTCCGGTCCCGTCCTCGGCGTCGTCGGGCTTCACCTCTTCCTCGGGCGGCACGGGATCGCCGGCGGCTGTGGTGTGGGTGACCGTGGGCTCGTGGGTTGCCAGGTCGACGTGACTGGTGGACTTGTCTGACTTGCAGCCCGTCGTGGCGACGGCAGCAAGCAGGAGGCGGGCGATCGTGTGACGCATGACCCTCGCGACACCCGCGCCGTCGCGAAAGTTCCGCGGAACGCTGCAGCGGTCGTGGTGTCAGAACGCCATCGGCTGGTCTGCGATCACGACCTTCCAGTCGCGGATCTCCCAGCGCGCGACCAGGCCGTTTGCGACGTACGGGTCGGCGGCGACGAATGCTTCGACCGGCGTCTTGTCCGCGCAGCGCCACACCAGCAGCGCGGTGTCGGGCGGATCGGTGAACGCGCCGCCGAGGAGCAATTCCCCTCGACGGTGCGCGGCGCGCGCGAGCTCGAGATGCGCGTCGCGGTACTCGCCGCGGCGCGTGACGTAATCCTCGACGACGTGATAGACGAGCGCGAAGTAACGCATGCGCGCATCTTAGCGGTGTTGCTTCGTCACGAGCACGATCGCGATGCCACCGATGATCGCGATCGTGGCGGCTGCGAGCCGCATCGTGATCGGCTCGCCGAGCACGAGCCCACCGCAGGCGGCGGCCACGACCGGTACCGCGAGCTGCACGATCGCGGCACGCGTCGCGGCGAGCGAAGGCAGGGCCGCGTACCACAGGCTGTAGCCGATGCCCGAGGCGATCGCGCCAGATCCGATCGCGAGCACGATGCCGTGAACGTTGGCGTGGCCGCCGGCGAAGGGAATCGCGACGAGCAGCACGGCGGCCATCGGCACGGCGCGCGCGAAGTTATCGGCGGTGACCGCGAGTGGATGCACGGCGGCGCGGCCGCGCAGCGAGTAGATCGCCCAGCTCGCACCGGCGATCGCCATCAACCCGCCGCCGATCGGATCGGGTGCGGCGAGCCCGGGTAGCGTCAGTACGACGAGGCCACCGGCGGCGATCGCGAAGCCGAGCCACGCGAACGGTCGCGGACGCTCCCCGCGCGCGACGCCCCAGCCGATCATCGTGGCCTGCACGGTCGCGAACAGGATCAGCGCGCCGGTCGCGGTGGTCAGCCGGAGGTACGCGAACGAGAACGCTGCGGCGTACGCGAACAGCGCGAGCGCCGAGCCCCAGCTGCCAGCACGGCGCACGGGCTCGCGATGGGCGAGGGCGAGCAGCACGAGGGCGCCCGACGCGCTCCGGATCGCGGTGAAGCTCGCCGCATCGATCGAGCCGGCACCGAGCGCGGCACGGCAGAGCAACGAGTTCGCGGCGAACCCCGCGAGCGCCGCGACGCACAGCGCGACGACCGTAAACCTGCCACGCGCGATCACCGATCACCCGTCCTTTCTGCGCTCGTTCGCGTGCGCACTTACGGAAGTACTTGCGTGCGCGCTCGCAGAGATTTTTGCACCGGCGTGCGCGGCCTCATACGATGTAGTTGCCGTGAAACGCATCTCCTCATCAGCCGTCTACTCCTCAGCGATGTGGTCCTGCTGGCTCTCGCTCGTGGTCGGTTGCGCATCGCCCTTGACGGCGGTGCGCGAGGATAACAAGCGCCTGACCCAGACCGTCACCGGGCTCCGCGCCGATCGACGCGCGCAGGATCGCAAGGTGCGCGATCTCCAGCGTCAGCTCGATTCGCTCCGCGCGCAGATCGTGACCTCGGTCGTCGATGGCTCGATGCCGAGCTTGCCCGTCGAGGTCGCGGCACCGCTTTCTTCCGGCACCACTCCGTCGAGCCCGCTCGCGCACGGGGCACGCGTCGTCGGGATCGCCGATGACGGCACCGAGATCGTCTACGAGGGTGATGCGGCCGCCGGCAAGGTCGGCACGCTCGAGGATGAAGGATCGAGATACGAGGTATCGAACGAGGTATCGAACGACTCCTTCAATCGCGCGAGCTCGCGGGTGACGGTGTCGTCGCGCCGAGCTCCACCGCCGGCAACCACGCGCGTCGCATCGGTGGATCGCCTCGAGGGCACGCACCGCGTCCCCGCAGTCTCCGCACGCACCGCGCGCACGCACGCGCGCGCGCGCGATGTCGCGCCGGTCGAGCGCAGTGATGAAGCGGCGAATGCGTATCGCGTCGCCGTCGACCTCGTGAAGGCTGGCAGCCTCGCCGAGGCGGTCACCGCGCTGCAGGGATTTCTCGCGAAGTATCCGCGCCACGACTTCGCGGACAACGCGCAGTACTGGCTCGGCGAGGCCTTTTACGCGCAGCACGAGTATCCGCGTGCGCTCGCAGAATTTCGCGGCGTGATCGAGACCTACCCTCGAGGAAACAAGGTGCCCGATGCACTCCTCAAGGTGGGATACTGCTACCAGGCGCTCGGTCAGGCCGATAAATCCCGCGCCGTACTGGAGCAGGTCGTGAACCTCTATCCGAAGACGCCACCGGCCGCGATCGCGGCCAAGCGACTGGAGACCCCGTGAAGCGCCTGCTCGCGTTGCTCGCGATCGTACCCACGCACGCGGTCGCGCAGACCCCGGTGCCCGATGCTCCGACGACGCTCAACCCGGGCGCGACCGGTGATCAGACGCCGCCACCTCGACCGCCGCGCGCCGAGCCCCAACCCAGGTCGCAGGTCATGGTCGTCGGTCCGGACGGCAAGGTGACGCCGCAGGACGAGCCCGAGCCGAGCGGCTACTACGCGACGTCAGGCGCCAGCACGGGTGACGGTGGCGGCCAGGGGGGCCAGGGCAGAGGATCGATGGGCGGCGGCTTCGACGAGCCCACCTCGATCCATGCCGGCCCGGTTCCCGAGCTCCACGTCGTCCGCAAGGGGGACACGCTGTGGGACATCTCGTTCTTCTATTTCAACGATCCGTGGCAGTGGCCGAAGGTCTGGTCGTACAACGCGCAGATCACGAACCCGCACTGGATCTATCCCGGTGACCTCGTGCGGCTCCTGCCACGCGGCATGTTCGTGCAGGCCGGCGGCGGCTCGCCCGATGACAGGCCTGACGGCGGTGGCGCACAGCGGCCAAACGATCCGGTGCCGGCGCCGGCGACCCGCACCACCGTCGCGATCCAGACGACGGCCTTCGTCGAGAAGGCCGATCTCGATCAATCGATCGTGATCGACGGTGCGGTCGACGAGAAGGAGCTCCTGACCGCCGGCGATCAGGTCTACCTCGCGTACCCGAAGAACAAGACGCCGCAGGTCGGCAAGCGCTACTCGATCTACGATCCAGGTCGCCAGGTCAAAGGCTTCGGCGCGTACGTCAAGCTGCTCGGCACCGTCGAGGTGCTCAGCGTCAAGGAAGACAAGCGCGCGCGGGGTGTGATCACCGATGCGAACTACGAGATCGAGCGCGGCGCGAAGGTCGGCCCGCTCGTGAAGGAGTTCCGCAACGTGCCGCCGGTGCCGTCGAAGGTCGACGCGCAGGGCCAGATCATCGCGATGCTCACGCACGATCAGCTGATCGGCCAGGGCGAGATCGTGTTCGTCACGCTCGGCAAGGGATCCGGGATCGAGGTCGGCAACCGGATGTTCGTGGTTCGCCGCGGCGACGCGATGCCCGAAATCATGAGCACCGAGGCGGGCAGCGACGATCGGCGGTTCCCGGCGCGCGCGCTCGGCGAGATCGTGATCGTCGAGGTCGGCGAGAAGATCTCGATGGGCCTCGTCACGCTTTCGGTCCAGGAGATGGGTGTCGGCGACCTCGTGATGATGCAAAAGAAGTAGTCGCCGGGGTCGTCGCCGCCGTGATACGCCGCGGCCATGACGGATCCGTGGGTGTGCATCGACTGCGGTGCGAGGCAGGACGCCAGGGGGAAGTGTCGCGCGTGCGGGCACGAGGACACGCTCGACGCGCAGGACGACAAGGTCCGCGAGCTGATGCGTGACGTCGATCTCCGGCTGTCGTTGCGCCGCGAAGGCCGGATCCGTGTCGTCGGCGTCGCGGTCGGCATGATCGTCGTGATCGGGCTGTGGATGGTGCCGGGATACTGGGACCTGCGCGGTCGCGTCTATCCCGGACTGCCGCTGCTCGCCGATCAGTGGATGCTGATGGCAGCGATCGCGTTCGGCACGATCAAGCTCATCGAGGCGAATCTCGTGCACAAGCGCTTCCCGTACCTTCGCGACGATCTGACGATGAGCTGAGCAGCGACGTGTCGTCTCGTCCTTTGCGCCTCATGGTCTTCGACCGCACCTGCGCGGCCCTGAGCAGGGCGTGGCAGGCGGGCGGGTTGCTGTATTCGGCGCTCGGCCGACTCGATGCCCGGCAAGGCGTGAGCTCGTGGCCAGAGGCGTTGACGTGGTTGAGCGAGGTCCGTGCGGGGCAGCCGGTCGAGGAGATCCAGTTCTGGGGGCATGGCGACTGGGGTTCCATCAGGGTCGCCGACAGCAAGCTCGATGTCGGCGCGCTCGAGCCCGGCCACGAGTGGAATCCGGTGCTCGCTCGCATCCGCGACCGGATGGCAGGGTCCGACGCCCTGTGGTGGTTCCGCACCTGCGAGACCTTCGGGCGCGCCGAGGGTCACGAGTTCGCCCGCGCATGGGCCTCGTTCTTCAACTGTCGCGCTGCGGGTCATACGTACCGGATCGCGGCGTGGCAGAGCGGTCTGCACTCGTTGCGGCCGGGCGACGCGCCGCACTGGTCCATCGACGAGGGGGTGCCCGAAGAGCCCACGCCGCGCAAGGCGCTCTGGTCATCGTGCGGTGCCCCGAACACCATCCACTGCCTGCGAGGCCGGATTCCACCCAGCTACTGACCCTGGGGGGCAGTCGCAGTTGACCGCAGGCGCGCGAGGCCGTCTTGCCGCACGTGCCCCGGAACGCGCACCGTATATAAGGAAGGCGCCGGGAATTGCCTTCGGCAACCACCTGAAATTGCTGCACCGGCGACGCACGCACTTGACGGATGCAGTCCAGGTCGCTAATTGCATTTCCCCTGTGAGCAGCGTTGTCCTGTCCCCTGGAGCTCTTCCGCCGCGCCTCGAGGCGCTGAGCTGGAGCCACGAGCTCCATGTTCGCGGTGCAGTTCCGGGCTGCGAGCCGGCGATCGCCATCGTCGGCGCACGTGCCGCGACCCGCGAGGGCATGGACCGCGCAGGTCACGTTGCCCGTCACCTCGCCAGCCGCGGCGTGCACATCGTCTCGGGTGGTGCGCTCGGTATCGATGGCGCTGCACATCGCGGTGCGCTTGCCGCGGGTGGTCGCACGACGGTCGTGCTCGGCTGCGGCGTCGATGTCGCGTACCCGGCTCGCCACGCGTCGCTGTTCGCCGAGGTTCTCGCACGTGGCGGCGCGCTGGTCAGCCTGCTGCCGGACGACATGCCGCCGCGTCCCGGAACGTTCCCACAGCGCAACCCGCTGATCGCGGCGCTCGCGGATGCGGTCATCGTGATCGAGGCGGACGTTCGCTCCGGCTCGCTGTCGACGGCAGCCGCCGCGAAGCGCCTCGGCCGGATCGTCGCTGCGTGGCCAGGCAGCCGCGGTTGTGACCGTCTGCTCGCGCGCGGCGCGGCACTCGTCGAGAACGTCGGCGATGCTGAAGGCCTCGTGCACGGCACCGTGCGGTTCGCGCCGCCGGTCGAGCTCGACCCGATCGCCCGTCAGGTTCGCGATGCGATCGAGAATGGCGCGGTCGGCGTCGACGCCATCATCTCGTGCACCGGTCTCTCTCTGCGCGCCGTCCTGCGCGTCCTTCCCACCCTCGAGAGGTGTTCGTGAGTAAAGCCGACAAGCAAGCCAAGGCGAAGGCCAAGGCGACCCAGCTCTCGAAGACCGCATCCGGTGGCCGGGATGGCGGAAAGGCCAGCAAGGGCAAGACCGTCGCCGTCAAGGCCGAGGCCGACGCGAAGGCCGAGACCAAGAAGGAGAAGGTCAAGGCCGCCGCGGTGCCCGCGAAGTACGCGAAGGCCGCCGCGATCGACGCGAAGAAGACCGCGAAGCGTGCCGCGGCGCCAAAGGTGACCGCGAAGGCCGGCAAGCCGGCCGCGAACAACAAGTCGAACGGCAAAAGTAACGGAAAGCCGAACGGCAAGGCCGCGAAGGGCAAGCAGGTCGAGCCCGACCTCGACGATGACGAGGGTGGCGAAGGTCCGCCGAAGAAGCCGAAGAAGGTCCGGCCGGGGTCCGCGCTCGTCGTCGTCGAGTCGCCGGCGAAGGCGAAGACGATCGGCAAGTACCTCGGCTCCAACTACGTCGTGAAGGCGTCGGTGGGCCACGTCCGCGACCTGCCGAAGTCCAAGATCGGCGTCGACTTCGAGAACGGCTTCGAGCCGTCGTACGAGGTCCTCGAGGGCAAGAAGAAGGTCGTCGCGGAGATCCGCAAGGCCGCCCGCGAGAACGAGATCGTCTACCTCGCATCGGATCCGGATCGCGAAGGCGAGGCGATCGCGTGGCACCTCTCCGAGGAGATCAAGAGCGTCAACACGAACATGCATCGCGTGTTGATCAACGAGATCACGAAGAAGGGCGTCCAGGAGGCGATCGCGTCGCCGCGCAAGATCGACATGAACAAGACCGATGCGCAGCAGGCGCGCCGGATCCTCGATCGCATCGTCGGCTACGAGATCAGCCCGATCCTGTGGAACAAGGTGCAGCGCGGGCTGTCCGCCGGCCGCGTGCAGTCGGTCGCGGTGCGGCTGGTCTGCGAGCGCGAGGAAGAGATCAAGGCGTTCGTCCCCGAGGAGTACTGGTCGGTCGACATCACCTGTCGCGCGAGTCAGCCACCTCCGTTCGAGGCGCGGATCTGGCGATGGAAGGGCGAGAAGGCCGAGCCCAAGACAGCAGCCGAGGCCAACGAGATCGCGGCAGAGCTCGCGCTTGGCCCGGCGACCGTCGCTACCGTCGACAAGAAGGAGCGCCGCAAGAAGCCGCAGGCGCCGTTCATCACGAGCCGCCTGCAGCAGGATGCCGCGCGCAAGCTGCGGTACTCCGCGAAGCGCACGATGGCGCTGGCGCAGCGCCTCTATGAAGGCGTCGAGCTCGGCGACGAGGGCCCGACCGGCCTCATCACCTACATGCGTACGGACTCGACGCGCATCGGTGACGACGCGATGACCGCGCTGCGCGGCTACATCGGCGAGACCTACGGCCCCGAGTTCTTGCCCGAGCAGCCGAACGTGTACGGCAACAAGGCACGCGCGCAGGATGCCCACGAGGCGATCCGCCCGACGCTGATGGAGTGGACGCCCGAGAAGGTCGCGGTCGCGCTCGCCGAGCACCCCGAGGGCAACGAGCTCGTGAAGCTCTACACCCTGATCTGGCAGCGCTTCGTCGCGTCGCAGATGGTGCCGGCGGTATACGACGCGACCACGATCGACATGGAGCGCGGCCAGGCCACGCTGCGCGCGACCGGTCAGGTCATGAAGTTTGCCGGCTACACCAAGGTCTACGAG
>JACCTC010000047.1 GCA_013812655.1 Deltaproteobacteria bacterium
CGAGTGATGCGTCACTCGTCGCCGGGGTGATCCTTCAGCCACGTCTTCACGTGCGGGATCCGCGGCACGATGATCGAGTAGACGGTGCCCATCGCCGCGATCGCGTACCAGCCATAGCCGATCACCATCCCGATCGCCGCCGCGAACCATACGGAGGCGGCCGTCGTCAGGTTCTTCACGGTGTTCGCCTCGCTCTTGATGATCATGCCGGCGCCGAGGAAGCCGACGCCAGAGACCACCTGCGCCGCGATCCGCGCAGGGCTGTTCGGATCGATGGCCTGCGAGATGTACGTGAACAGACAGGCACCGGCCATCACGAAGCAGTTGGTGCTGATGCCGGCCGGCTTGTTGCGCAGCTCGCGCTCGACGCCGATCACTCCGCCGAACACCAGGCAGAGTCCCAGGCGCAGCGCGAAGTCGAGCTCGTTGCCAGTGAAGAGCGAGTCCATATGCGCGACTTGTAATACGGATCTCCGGGGCCGCGCACCCGGCGCCCCGAAATCCCCCGGCAGCTCCGGCGTACCGGTGCGTATAATGGCGCGACATGTCGAACGAGCTCGCCTCGAAGAAGGTCGGCGGCGCGAGCGCGGCGGACATCGCCACCCAGAGCGGCGCTTCGACAAGCGCGGTCCCCGGCAAGTCGACGCTGACGAGCGGCCTGGCCGATGCTCCTGCAGTCGATGACCGCAACGATCCGGCGAAGCGTCCGCCCGAGTACGCCGGGATGGATCAGGCGATCGTCGATCTGCTGTGGCGATCGAAGGACGAGTGCTTCAAGGACGAGAAGAAGGTGCCGATCACGGGCCCGTTCTGGGATCGCGTGGACAAGGCGTTCGGCGTCAAGCACCTGCACACCCTCGCGCAGATCATCCCGGGAGCTCGCGCACTCGGCGTGCTGCCGTCGATCGTCACGCTGACCGACGTCGCGAACTACGGCAGCTCGTGGGGCATCCACTTCAAGGGTCCGAGCGTCCTCCCGATCGCGACCAACGGCCAGTGGGGCAGGGACTGGCCGCAGAGCGCGGTTCGCGCGAAGCACTACAACACCGCCCACGATTGGTATCGCCAGGACAGCGGCGCCGGCAATCCGGGCATGCACATGGGTGTCGATGCTGGTGCCGGCGATAACAACATCCACTGGGATCCGACGAACCCGATGGAGAGTGTCTCGAAGGGTCAGACCGGCTCCCCGTTGCTCGCGAAGATGCCGGGCTTCAATGAAGTCATCCCGAAAGGCGACGCGATCTACTCGCCGTCGTCGCTGCTCGGGCATCTTGCCGACATTGGCGAGACCAAGAAGGTGCCGGTGATCGGCGGCTGGCTGACCGACAAGCTCAAGACCGACCACAAGGGAACCTCACCGAACGCGTCGACCGAGCCGTTCTACTCGATCTCGGAGACGATCGAGCTCACCCATCACAGCCGCTACTGGTCGCAGCTCGAGACCGAGTGCAAGGCGCACTGGGTCGACAAGACGCGAGCCGCAGCCGCCATCGCGCGGCTCGACGCGGCCAGCGCGGCGCTCGAGCAGCTGCGGACCGACGCCAAGCCGCTCGCAGTCCAGGAGCAGAAGCCCGAGAACGAAGCTGGTCGCGCGGCCCTCGGCAAGCGGCTCGAGGAAGGCACCAAGGAGATGTTCGAGGCCCTCGCCAGCTTCGTCCGGCATCTCCACGCCGAGGCACCCAACGCCGCAGCGTTTGCCGGCTACGACAACGCGAGCGACTGGCAGCTGCCGATCTGGCCGCGGTACGATCTCGTCGTCGGCCTCCAGAAGGAGCGCGCGAGCCACTACCTGCCGAAGCTGTGATCTAGCGATTCATGGCGCACATGGCACGCGCGGCGACCTGAAGATCGCGTTCACTTTGATCCGGGTCGATCGCGTACGAGGGCGTGCTCGATGCGATGGTGGGCATGCCGTCGCACTCGCGCGACGCGAACAAAGGACCAACCATGACGCGCAAGTATCGAAGCATCCTGGAGACCGTCGGCAACACGCCTGTCGTACGCATCAACCGGCTCGCGCCGGAGGGTGTGAACATGTGGGTCAAGGTCGAGGCGTTCAACCCGGTCGGTTCGGTCAAGGATCGCCTCGCGCTTGGCATCATCGAGGCGGCCGAGCAGGCTGGCGCGCTCGTGCCCGGACAGACCGTCGTCGAGGCCACGAGCGGCAACACCGGCATCGGCCTCGCGATGGTGTGCGCGGCCAAGGGCTATCCGCTCGTGCTCACGATGGCGGAGCCGTTCAGCGTCGAACGGCGGCGCTTGATGCGGTTCCTCGGCGCGAAGGTCGTCATCACGCCCGCCGCCGAGCGCGCGAGTGGCATGGTCAAGAAGGTCCACGAGCTCGCGGCGGCCAACGGCTGGTTCATGCCGCGCCAGTTCGAGAACGAGGCGAACCCCGACTACCACTCGAAGACCACGGCCCGCGAGATCGTCGATGACTTCGCCGGCGAGCGCCTCGACTACTGGGTGACTGGCTACGGCACCGGCGGCACGCTCAAGGGCGTCGGCCGCGTGCTCCGCAAGGAGCGGCCCGAGACCAAGATCGTCCTTTGCGAGCCCGCTGACGCCCCGCTGATGGTGAGTGGTACCGCGCAGGCGCGCAACGCGGACGGCACGCCGGCATCGCCGCACGCGTCGTTCAAGCCGCACCCGCTGCAGGGCTGGACGCCAGACTTCATCCCCAAGCTCGCAGGCGACGCGGCCGAGCTGAAGCTCTTCGACCAGATCATCTCGATCGCGGGTGCCGATGCGATGAAGTGGGCGAAGGAGCTCGCGCTCAAGGAGGGCATCTTCTGCGGCATCACCTCGGGCGGCACGTTTGCGGGCGCCCTCCAGGTGGCCGCGACCGCGGAGAAGGGCTCGACCATCCTCTGCATGCTGCCCGACACCGGTGAGCGTTATCTCAGCACGCCGCTGTTCGCCGACATCCAGGCTGACATGAACGAGGAAGAGCTCGCGATCTCGCGCTCGACCCCGAGCGCGCAGCTGCCGCCCAAGCCGGCTAGTTGATCAGTCAGGGGCCGCGCAGCTGCGAGAACAGATCGCGGACGGCAGGCTCGACGGTGGCGGGCGATGCAGCCAAGCCGCCGTAGCGACGCACGATCGCGAGCAGGTCCTCGCCGAACCTCGCGATCCGGCTCGCGCCGAGGCCGGTGATCTTGTCGAGCGCGGCGAGCGTCTCGGGCCGCTGCTGATCGAGTGCGAGGATCGTCTTGCGCTGGAAGATCATGAACGGCTTCCACTTGAGCTGGCGGGCCATGCGTTTGCGATAGCGCTCGAGCTCGACGGTGAGACCCGAGGTGCGCGAGCCGTCGCCATCGCGCGCGCGCCGGGAGTTTACAACCGTGCGCGACGCGCGCGCCTTTGCCGCGCCGGGCAGAGCGATCGTCGGGTACTTGCGACCACGGCGAACGAGGCGACGCTCGCGCACGAGCTCCTCGATCGTCGCGGCGATCGACTCCTCGCTGCTATCGGCGAGCGCGCCGTGCTGTGCGAGCCGGGTGAGCCCTTGCACCACGACGGGCTTGGCCTGGCTGCCGCGCAGCGCCTTGGCGAGGACGAGCTTGCCGACCGGGCGGCCATGCGCAGCGAGCGCGGCGAGGATCAGCTGCTGCGCGGCGGAACCGAGCAATGACGCCGGCGCAAGCGCGACCCGCGGGAGCGGTGCCGGGCCGCGGCAGGCGTCGCAATTCGCGCAGGCGACATGCGCGTCGCTGCCGGTGAAGTGCGCGCACAGCATTTGCTGACGGCAGCTCCACGTGTCGGCGTAACGCGCGATCGCGGCGAGCGCGGCCTCGCTGCGCGCCATGATCGTGGCACTACGCGATCCGCGCTGCGAGAGCCGGCGCTGCGTCACCAGATCGCCGGCGCCGAACAGCAGCAGGCACCGCGCGGGCTCGCGATCGCGGCCGGCCCGCCCGGCTTCCTGGTAGTAAGCCTCGAGGCTGCCGGGTGCCTGGTAATGGACGATCACGCGGATGTCCGGATAGTCGATGCCCATGCCAAACGCGTTTGTCGCGACGAGCACGCGCGTGCGCCCGAGCGCGAAGCCGGCCTGTGCGCGCTCGCGGGCGAGCGTGGTGCGCCCCGCGTGATAGTGCGCCGCCGCAAACCCCGCGGCCTCGAGCCGTGCCGCGACATCCTCGGCAGTCTTGCGCGTGCTGCAGTAGATGATCGCGCGGCCGCTGCCGTGACGCTGTCGCAGGCCGGCGTTGTCGAGCGCCTCGATCGTCGTCGCCATCCGCACGGCCTCGCCGCCACCGGGCGCGATCTGCGTGACATCGAACGCGAGGTTCGGCCGCCGGAAGTCGCCCCGCACGACGACCGGTGCGCGCAGCGCGAGCGAGCCCGCGATCTCGTCCATCACGCGTGGCGTGGCCGTCGCGGTGAGCGCGATCACCGGAGCGTCGGTGACGTCACGGAGCTCGGCGAGCCGCAGGTACTCGGGACGGAAGTCGTGCCCCCACTGGCTCACGCAGTGCGCCTCGTCGATCGCGATCATCGCGATCCGCGTACGCGCGAGCAACCGCTTGAAGCTATCGAGGACGCCACGCTCCGGCGAGACGTACAGCATCGCGAGCTCGCCGCGCGCGAACCGCGCGATCGTCGCGACCCGCGCTTCGTCCTCGAGCCCGCTGTGGATCGCCGCCGCCGCCACGCCACGCGCCTCGAGCGCCCCCACCTGATCATTCATCAACGCGATCAGCGGCGACACCACGATCGTGGTGCCCGCACCGCGCCGCGCGAGCACGATTGCGGGCACCTGGTAGCACAGCGACTTGCCGGCCCCGGTCGGCAGCAGCACCTGGGCGTCGCGCCCGGCGAGCACCGCCTCGATCGCCTCGCGCTGGCCCGTGCGGAACCCCGCGTGGCCGAATACGTCGCGCAGGACCTCGAGCGCCATCCACTGCCAGTAACACGAGGGTCTGAGAGTCCAGCCGACCCGGTTCCGCCCACCCCTGTGACCCGCGCTACGGCGCGATCGCGAAGTCGAACGTCACGCGCGGCACCTCGTCTTCGAGCACGGCGTCCTTGCACTGCCGCGTGGTCAGTGTCGTGAACCGTTCGTCCGGGCAGTCGCTGCAGCCCCACTGACCGTTGTCGATCGGCTCGTGCCGCTCGAGGTTCACGCAGATCGAAGCGGTGCTCGTCATCGACCCGACGAACAGGACGAGCTCGCCTGCGTAGCCTTGGTGCCATTCCGATGTCTGATGGCTGTGCTTCGCACCGAAGTAACTCATGCGCGCGCCGACCTGTCGGTCGAAGACGCCCGATGCGCGCCCCGTCGTCTCCCATGCCACCTCGACCTCGAACATCGGCTCTACGGCGCAGCCGGGGAGCAGACAGACCACGAACACGAGGCGCATCGAGACCTTGTGGTGCACGGCATGCGCCAGACGCAACCGAGCAAGATCTCGCGCGCCAGGCGTCAGCTCGCTACGACCGGGCGGCAAAGTCCTGACATGTGACCGCTGCGGATGTCAGTTTCGCGAATGCTCACGGTGTGAACGCGCCGCTTCACCTCGCGGGCGCGAGCTGCTGCGCCGACGCGATCTTGTCGCTGGCACGCGCCCTGCGATGACGTTGTTTCGATGAGATTCGCAGCGATCGCCGTGCTCGTAGTCGGATGTGGGTCTTCGCCGAAGCCGTCGACGACAACGACGTCGCCACCCGAGGATCCGAAGGCCAAGGCCGAGCGCGTGGCGCGCGACCAGCGCGAGAAGGAGATCGCGGCGATGAAGCCGGCGGAGCCTTACGAGCTTCGTGACAAGCAGGCGTTCCAGACCAGCGAGCGCTGCGGCCAGGGCCCCTATCGCTTCGAGAGCGAGGCGCTCCAGGCGAAGTACGGTGAACGGATCGAGGTCTATGCGTGCGGCAAGCACGCCATCACCGGCAACTACCGGATGACGACGACGCGCAAGCACAGCAAGAGCGACACCTACGAGCGTGCGTTCGGCTACGGCTTCGACAACAAGGCCTGCAAGGGCACGGCGATCGCGCATGCCACGACGGCCAGCGCCAGCGGCGGCGCGGGCGCGGGCGCCGGCAACGCCAAGGGCGGCGATGGGCCGACATCCGCGGCACCCGCGAACATCGAGCCGACGAAGCTCACGAAGACGAGCGACATCTCGACCGACTGCGTGCGGACGTACATCAC
The DNA here is from genome assembly GCA_013812655.1 of Deltaproteobacteria bacterium. GTDB lineage: Bacteria > Myxococcota_A > Polyangia > Haliangiales > Haliangiaceae > JABFXX01. The sequence continues at coordinate 6,161 of JACCTC010000047.1, forward strand.
CGAGTACGGCTGGTCTTCGTACGACAGCTACCCGGCGTTCGACGGCAAGCTCGTCATCGACATCTGGTCCGAGGAGCCGAACGACCTCGAGGGGCTCGTGTTCGTCCTCGAGCGCCACGCCGTCGTCGCGGACATGACCACCGAGCGCTGGAAGGCGTACCACGCCGCGTACAACGCCTGGTACAAGGTCTACCGCGCGCACCTCGACGGCGAGCTCGCCTCGGGTCGGTCGAGGATCGTCGATCGCAGCGTGAAGACGCCGCCGCCCCCCGCCCCGCGCACCGAGAAGCCGTCGCCGAAGCCGAGCAAGAACGCGCGCTGGATCCCCGGCTACTGGCTCTACGAGCAGGCGAAGTTTCACTGGATCGCCGGCCTCTGGGACGTCCCCGAGGAAGACATCAAGCGCGAGCTCACCGTGCAGGCGCCGACGCCGCCACCTGCAGAGCCCGTCCACGAGGAACAGCCGACCGAGCCCGCACCGACGCGCACCGCCGTGTGGACGCCGGGCAGCTGGTCGTGGGACGGCCACGCCTACGTGTGGATCGCGGGCGCGTGGCGGATCCCGCCGCCGTCGTCGTCGGGCGCGCAGCAGACGTGGCAACGCCCGACGTGGACGGTCCGCACCGGACGCGCGATCTACGTGCCGGGCGGCTGGCGTATGCGGATCGGCCGCTGAATCCGACGCCGGCGGATGACCGCTCACGACTCGAGCGTCATGGTGTAAGAGGTGGCGTGATGCAGCAGCTGCCCGACGCCCTGGGTGCGACCGCACCGGCGCAGCCGCCCGTCGCGCCACCGCCGAGGAAGCGGCCGGACAAGCACATCGTGCTGGCAGGGGTCACGGCGGGCGCGGTGCTGGCAGTGTTGTCGATCGGGATCCTGATCGGCCGCGCAACCAAAGCCAGCAGCACGCCGGCGGTTCCACCGGCGGCTCGGCTCGCGCAGCTCGTCGTGACCTCCAAGCCAGTCGACGCGAATGTCACGGTCGATGGCCGGTTCGTCGGGGTCTCGCCGGTCGAGCGGATCGATCTCGATCCCGGCAAGCACTCGATCGTGATCGACGCGTTCGGCTACCAACCCTACGCAGGCACCGTGGAGATGGAGCCTCGCGCGAAGGCGAGCCTCAAGGTCGTGCTCGCACCGATGGGGACCAAGGAAGCGACCGACGGTCAGTTCCTGGGGGTGAAGCGCGCGACCAACGCGGTCGTGCCGCCGACCGCCCTCGCGCCGTTCTCGCTCACCGGGACCGGCACGTCGAAGGACGCCGCGAAGGACCCGAAGCCGTCGCGGTCGTCGTCGGGTGGTTCGTACTCGGCGCCACGACCGCGTCGCGACTGCAGCGGCGAGCGCAGCAAGTGTCGCGAGAGCTGCCGCAGCGCCGACTTCTCGTGCACCTCGAGATGCGTGGGATGCGGAAGCTGCTCGACGAGCATGGGCTGGGACGAGTGCAACCGGCAATGCAGCTCGTGCAAGCAGGGCTGCGAGCAGAACGTCAGGTTCTGCGAGAGCAGCTGCGAGAGCAACTACAGCAGCTGCTCCTCGCGGTAGGATGCGGCATGGATGGAGGGAGCGATGGCTCGCCCATGCGCCAGCCGGGCAAGGGCGGCTCGTCGGTGCTGGAGAAGCTCGCGGCGACGACCAAGCCTGGCACCGTGCCCGATCAATCGCGGCTCTTACCAACGTCGGACACCGACGATCGCCGCATGCGTGCGACCGGGGCTGACAAGCACAGCTCGATCATGTGGATCGGTGCGATTTTCATGGGCTTCTTCGCGATCGTCGGTTTGAGGAGCGCGGAGAACGCGGCCACGCTGACAACCGAAGATAAGTTTTTCCTCTTCCTGCTATGCGCCGCGGCGATCGGGCTGGCGGTTGCATCGACGATCGCTCATTCGCGCGCCGCCGACAGGCGCCGCCGTGCGTACGCCTCCGCGATCCAATGGGCGGAGAAGCAGCCATTTGCGGTGACTGGTTACGAGAGCTGGCTCGCATGCGATCGGCCGCTGCTCGACCTGCACCTCAAGACGCCCTTCGATTCGAAGCTCTTCACCAGCGCGGTACATGCGATCGACCCGGCGATCGATCTCGAGATCCTCGGCGAGACCAGCGCGCGACTCGCAGTTCCGCCGCTCGTGGGCTCGCGTGGCAAGCAGGGTAGCGTTCGCTACGGTAACGTGCCGCTGCTTCACCGGGTGTTCACCGACCTGGTGATCCCGCTCCACCACGACAGTGGCGTCGAGCGGGTCGAGATGGGTGGTCTCGTCGACGAGCGCCCGGCCGCATGACATCGCGCCACCGCGTCTTGGGTCAGTGCTTCTCGGGCTCGGGCTTCACGGGCGCGGTCTCGTCGCCTGGCCCGTCTGGGCGGACGTCACCCTTCGAGAGCTCCTTGCGGACCTCGTTATCGTCGTCCTTATCGACGGGCGGTAGCGGTGGGTTCGGCTGTTTCGGAACCGTGGGCGTCGTCATGCCTGACTAGCAATGCAAGGGGCGCGCTCGGGCGTGCGCCCTCGATACGGTGTCAGCGCGTTCTCGCCTCGACCAGCACCGAGCGTTCGGGCTCGGTTGTGTCGAACGGGGGCGTCCACTACGGCGGGGGCGCGGTGGTGAGCTCGTAGGTGATGAAGTCGACCTTCTGGAGCTGCGGCGTTCCCTCAGGTGCGGGGACGGTGCGCACCCTGCCGACGCTCTGCAGCGCCGCGAGTGCCTGCGCGACCTCGCCGCGGCCCATGAACGAGTCCTTGCCGACGAGCGCTGCGATCTGCTTGAGCGTCTTCGGCGGCTGGCCGCGCAGCGCCTGCTCGAGGTTGCCCGGCAGGCCGGTGCCCTGCTTCGCCTTGCTGCGGTTCAACAGCATCATCGTCAACGCGACGACACACCCGATGATCGCTCCGGTCAGCATTCGTCAAACCTTTCGACGCGAGATCGCGACACACGGCTTCGCGCGCACGGTGGTTATACGCTCCAACCGCGTCACGCCCGCGGTGTATCGAGCTACTTCGGGCGAGGCGGCGCCGACGGCCTGAGGCGACATTCATCGGCGCGCGCGTTGGCTTCCGCCGCGTTGTAACAGGCACATGGCTGCTTCGCTCGTCGAGCCGCGATGTCGGGCGGAATCATCGCGCCCCCGCACTGCTTCAGCGACAGGCTCTGACCATAGATCTGCTTCGCGTCCCGACACTTCCGCTGCGCCTCGCGATCGACCTTGCAGGGCAGTCGGCTCACGTCCGCCGGCGGCGCGTCTTGGACCACCGCCACCTGGGCATCGGGGCGTGTCGCGACCGCCGCGTCCGCTGGCGCGACCACCACTGCGTCCGGCGCGGCATCGCTTGCGACCGATGCCGCCGCGTCGGGCACGACGACGACCGGGTCCCGCGGCGCCGGCGCGCGCTTGCAAGCCACGAGCAGCATGAGCAACGCGAGGGTTCGCATCGCGACATGATGACATCGCGTCGCGCGCGCCGCACGACCGCCGTCTTCCAGGCGCGAGCGTGCTATAGGCGCATCAAATGAGCAGCTCGCAGGACGACCACACCGCCGAGCTCGCGGCCAAGCTCGATTACAGGACGTACCTCAGGCTCGAGCAGCTACTGTCCGCGCAGTGCCCGCTGGCGTCGCCTCCGCATCACGACGAGCTGCTGTTCATCGTGCAGCATCAGACGTCGGAGCTGTGGTTCAAGCTCGTGCTCCACGAGCTGAGGGGCGCGATCGCAGCGCTGCAGCGCATGGACGCGCGGACGTGCTGCAAGATCCTCGCGCGCGTGTCGCACATCCAGAACCAGCTGATGAACCAGTGGAGCGTGCTCGCCACGCTCACGCCCAGCGAGTACGTCCAGTTCCGTCACGTGCTCGGGCCGGCGAGCGGCATGCAGTCGTACCAGAACCGGATGATCGAGTTCATCCTCGGCAACAAGGACCCGAAGATGCTCGCGGTGTTCGACCACGATCTGGCGGTGCTCGCGGCGCTGAAGGCAGTGTTCGATGCGCCGACCTTGTATGACGAATACCTGCGCTTTCTGGCTCGCAGTGGCATGTCGATCCCGGCCGAGGTCCTCGAGCGCGACGTCACCAGGCCACACAAGCCGCATCCCGAGATCGTCGCCACGCTGAAGAAGGTCTACGACGAGCCGGTCATCTACTGGAACGCGTACGAGATGGCGGAGAAGCTTATCGATGTCGACGAGGCGTATGCGTTGTGGCGCTACCGTCACGTCAAGGTCGTGTCGCGCGTGATCGGCAACAAGCGCGGCACCGGTGGCACCGCGGGCGTCGCGTACCTCGAGAAGATCGTGGCGAACGTGTTCTTCCCCGAGCTATGGGACGTGCGCACGGTCATCGGCGAACCGTGATCTTCGATGCATTGATCAGTTGCAGCCCGCTCGCGTCGATTGTTCGACAATCGAGCCCCGCGGTCGCTACCCGGTGCGCGCCCCGAGCGCGCCGGCGGCGGTCAGCGCGGCCACCCAGCGCTCGGGGTCTTTGATCGGGACTCGATAGTCGATCGAGCCGGTCGCACCGGGGGGATCGGTCGAGTACAGGTGCAGGCGCCCGTCGAAAATTCCGACGGTGAGCCTGTCGAGGTCTGCGCGATCGAAGATCCCGTAGCGCTGCGGCCGGCCGAGGATGTGGAGGCGGCGCCTGGTCAGGACGATACGCCCGGGCACGCGCCGGATGCCGCCGCTTCGGATGCCCGGTGCGCGAAAGTCGCGCATCCGGACGGTCACGGTGACCGGGCCCGAGTCGAGCTCGACGCCTTCCACCGCGACGCTCTCGGCCGCGCGGTCGATCGCGCGGCGCACGGCGCCGAACACGATCACCAGCACGACCGCGACAACCACGAGCGGGCCGATGATGGAGAGCACGAGCACGAGCATGCGCGAGGGAGCGTACCGCGGCTCGCGTGCACCGGGCGCGACGCGGTCACGGTGTCGAGGTCGACCAGATGTGATTCCAGTTGGCGTCGAAGCCCGCGAATACGGTCGGGTCGTCGATGCGGAGGATGGTTTCCTCGTTGGTGCGGATCGATCCGTAGACCCAGTTGTGCGAGCCGGTCCACACGAGCTTGCGTTGCGTGCCCAGGTACCCGCCATCGACGAACAGATACTTGCTGTGGAGGTGCGGGGGGAACCGGGCTTCGTCCGTCGAGAAAGCACCGCGGAGCTTTGCCTTCACGCCGTCGGAGGTGATCGACGTGCTCGACAAGATGCGGACATCGCAGCCCGCGGTCTTGAGCCGGACGAGCGCGTCCACCAGGTAATCGCGGCTGTCGTTCCAGAACGCCATGGACGGTGACTCGAAGGCGACGTTTCCGTGCGCCATCGCAGAGTTCGCTGACGGGATCGAACAGCACTCCGATGACGCACTGCGAGCAGATGGATGCCCGCCACATCGATCACGACCAGCGCCGGAGGTAGTCGCGAAGCTGCAGCTTGCGCGCCGTGGAAGCGGACGACATGTAGCGCACGGTTCCGAAGATCGGTCGCACCGGTCCCCAGGCGCGATCGAACAGGCCGAGCGTCCACAGGATGCCCGTGTACGAATTCGGATCGCGACCATCGACCGCGTACTTGTTGTTGAGCTCGATCATGGTCGCGAGCGCGGCGCGAGGTGTGCGCGACCATTCGAGGATCTTCTTGCCCCAGAGCATCCGCAGGTAGTTCTGGATCCGCCCGTCGGCGACGAGCTGGCGCTGCGCAGCATTCCAGATCGGATCGGCGGTTCGCGCCTCTTCGAGCAGCTTCCGCGAGTAGAGCTCGGGACGGTGATCGCTCGCGTGCGCATCGAGCGTCGCGCGTGCCCACGCCGGAAGCGCCGACCACTGGGCGTGGTCCGGGCGATGAAAGCAGAACCCGTAGCCGAGCTCGCGCCACGTCACGAGCTGGTCGAGGAACGCCTCGGAGCTCGCGGGCAACCCCCACCAACCCGTGCGACTGCCCGTCACCCGCGCACCCAGGACCCGCGTGACGTCCCACCGAGCCGCATTCCACACCCTCGCCGCGACGGCGTGCGCCGATACGTGCCCGAAGTGGAGATACGGCGATAGCCCGCTCGACGCATCCCCGTCTGGGTCGTTTCGGTCATCCGCGTATTGCGCGAGCCTGTGGTCGATGAAGTCGTCGACGACGGCCGCGCCCGCGGTCGCGCCGCCGCGGTAGGAGACGGGCGCGACGAGGTGATCGATCGGCAGTCGCGCGAGCGTGTCGCGATCCGTCGCGAGCGACGCCGATCGCCAGCGCCCGAGGACGCGGCCGGGCACCTCACCGCCGCGGGCGCCGGATGGCAGATCGGCGAGCGGCTCGGCGGCCGGCCTCGCGACGAGGTGCGGAACGATCATCTTCTGAAGCTGGCGCCGGAAGGACGCCGCGGTCGCGAACGCTCGATCGGTGGATCGCAGCGGCACGATGCCGTTGCCGTCGACCTGTTCGACGCGGACGTCGATGCGGACCGCGGCGGCCGCGAGCATACGGGGCAGGAAGAACCCAGGTTGCTCGTCGGTGATGACCACGCATGCGCGCTTCGCGAGCGCCTCGACAAGGCCCGCGCCGCGACCGGGCTCGGGCTCGACGTATGGAATGTACGTGACCTCGGCCGCGGCGAACGCCCGCGCGTTGTCGGCCATGCCTTGCATGACAAAGGCGTGAAATCGATCGCTCGCCCACGGATAACCCGCGCGCAACGCCTCGAACACGACGAGTGGCCGTCCGAGCGAGCGCGCTTGCGCGATCGCATGGTCGAGCGCGAAGCTCCACGTCGTTCGACGCGCCGCGGTCATCCAGTAGAGGACGTAGTCGCCGCGGCTGGAGATCACGCTGCGGTTGAGCGGGGTGACGCGAAGCTGTCGGATGACGTCGTCCATATGCTGGGCCAGTCAGACAAGCGGAACCACGACGAAGACAGCGACGCTCCAGACGGCGTGGGTCAGCAGCGAATCGGTGAGCCGGCCCGTGCGAGCCGCTGGATGGCGAAGAGACCTCCGAGCAGCGTAGCGCGACCTACGTGCCATGAGTCGCCGCGACCAAAACCACACCGAGGAGGATCGCGATCAGTTCAGTCGCACCGGTGATGAGGATCGTTGCCATCGTTCATGCGCACCTATCCGGTCGTGTGGTCATTTGGGCAAGATCACCTTGTCGATCACATGAATCACGCCGTTGGCCGTCTCGATGTCGGCCTGGGTGACCTTGGCGTCGTTGATCATCACGACGCCATGCTTCGCGGAGATCCTGATGCTCTGGCCGTTGACCGTCTTGGCGGTGGTGAGCTTGGCGGCGTCGGCCGCCTTCACCTTCCCGGCAACGACGTGATAGGTGAGGATCGCGGTCAGCTTCTTCTTGTCCTTGAGCAGGGCTTCCACCGTTCCTTTGGGGAGCTTGGCGAAGGCCTCGTCGGTGGGGGCGAACACCGTGAACGGGCCCTTGCCCTTGAGGGTGTCGACCAGCCCGGCCTCGGTGAGCGCCTTCGCGAGCGTCTTGAAGCTGCCCGCCGCGACCGCCGTGTCGACGATGTCGGCCTTTGATTCGGCTCGAGCTGCAGGAACGAGTGACAGCGAAATGGCCATGGCGAGAACTGTGGTTCGAAGCATCGTGATGGTCCTTGCAAACGAGCTCCGCGAAATTGCGTAGCTGATCTGTTGGAGATCGCAGGCTCCTTCACCGTTACTCGCGTTTCGTGCTGGTTCGATCGTGCGATCGATACGGCCCCCTTGGCCGCGACGCGCGCGATCATTGTTGCGGCCGCGACGCCGTGGCGCGAGTCAGCTCGAGCGTGGGCGCTTGAGGAGCGCGCTCACCACGGCGGCGAGGTCGGCCATCGACGTGGCCCGAACGGCGCGTGCAGGCAGCTTCGAGAGCGCTCGCGATTGCTGGCCACCGATCACGATGGTGGTGGTCGCCGGGAGCGTGTCGAGCCACCGCGACATCGAGAGCGCACGCGCCGGCGCCAGCGCCGCGGTGATGCTGATCCACACGAGCTTCGGTTGGTGCTCGGCGACGGCATGGGCGAACGCGCCGGCCGGCGTGTCTGGGCCGAGGTTGACGGCGCGCATGCCGGCTTCCGTCACGACCATCGCCGCGAGCTGGGTCGACAGGAGGTAGGGATCACCAGCCGGCCCGCCGCCGAGTGCGATCGCAGCGGTCGTAGCCACCTTCGGGATCATGCTCCGGATCTGGGCCACTGCCTGCAAGCAGACATCGGTGCCTCGGTGCTCCACGAACACTCCGCCCTCGTCGTGATGCCAGAGCTCGCCGAGGCCCGCCATGGCGTCCCGGATCGGACCGTCAGCGAGCTCGGCGATTGTCGCCCCCTCGAGATAACGGGCCATCAACCACCCACGCGCGCCCATGGTGTTCCCGTCACGCAGAAAGCTGGCCAGCCGATCCTCACCGCTGGCCCGCGCGGCTGACAGCTCCGGCAGATCGAGCAGCTCGGGCCGTGCGAGCGGTGTCCGGGTATCGCGGATGAAGCGCATCGCCTCCGAGAGCTGGATCCGCCGGTGCCCGCCCTCGGTGCGCGATGCCGAGATCTTTCCCGAATCGACCCACCGCTTCAGCGAGGACTCGCTGACCCCGAGGGCATCGGCGAGCTCGCGGGTGGAGAGGAGGCGCATGGAGTAACGATGCCTTGCGAGCCGTCGGCGTTACAGCACGTTCGGCGCGGCAGATCGGGTGTTGACATGAACGTTTTAGCGGTCACCATGACGGATATGAACGAATCGGCCGGTAGAACGCCCAGTCAGCCCGAGCCCGTCACGTTCGCCCCCGACGACCGCGACTACGTGTACGCGGTCGCCCGACGGATCGTCCGCAGTACCGACGACGCGGAGGACGTCACGCAGGACGCCCTCGTCCTCGCATACCGCTACCGTCACGCATTCCGCGGTGACTCGCGCTATCGCACCTGGCTGCACCGGATCGCGGTGACGGCGGCACTGGGCCACCTGCGCCGCCAGCGCAGGTCCCGGATCGACGCCCTCGACGCCGACCACGAGCGCGGCGTGCTGGAGCGAAGCGTCGATCCCGCGAAGTCTCCGCTGACGTTGATCGCCGAAGCCGAGGACCGAGCCGCGGTGCAGCGCGCGCTCGCCGAGCTGCCCTCGAGCTATCGCGACGTCCTGCTCGAACGGGTCGATGCGACCGAGCCCGAGGTCGCCAGGCGTCTGGGAATCAGCGTTGCCAACGTCAAGATCCGCGCGCATCGCGCTCGCAAGCAACTCGGTCAGACCCTCGATCGGATGGAGCGAACTGCGGCATGACTGGCCTACCGAACGTCTCGCCGTTTCGCCACGCTACCCTCCTCGTCGGCTGTCTCGTCGCGAGCTTCGCGCCAGGTATGTTCGGCGTCCGGTTCCAGCCGGGCGACTGGTACGCCCAGCTCGCCAAGTCTCCGCTCACGCCGCCCGGCTGGGTGTTCCCGATCGCGTGGAGCGCGCTCTACATCACCATCGGCGTGGCCCTCTACATCATGTGGGTCCACACGTCCTGGCGCGAACGCCGGATCCCGCTCGCGGTGTTCGCGATCCAGCTCGTCCTCAACGGTGCGTGGTCGTGGCTGTTCTTCGGACGCCACGCGGTGGGTGCCGCGTTGCTCGAGATCGGCGTGCTGTGGATCTCGATCGTCGCGATGGCCTTCGCGTTCGCCCGCCACAGCCGGTTCGCCGGCAAGCTGCTGCTGCCGTATCTGGCGTGGGTGAGCTTCGCGACCTACCTCAACTTCGAGATCTGGCGTGCGAATGCCTAGCCCGATCGCCCGGTGCACGTTCTGGATCACATCGCTGCTCGCGGTGGCTCACGCAGCGCGCGCGGATGCCGACGAGCTCGCGCAGCGCGACCGCAGCTCGCTGAGCGGCAGCGTCGTCGATGAGGCGACGGGCGATCCGGTCGCAGGCGCGATCGTCGCGACCGGCAGCCTCGAGACCACCACCGCAGCCGATGGGCGGTTCGAGCTCGCCGGTGTACCCAGCGGCTGGATCGATCTGGTCGTCGTGGCGGATGGCTACGAGCCGCTCGTCGAGCGAGCACGCCGTGGTGTGCCCCTCCGCCTGCTCGTGGTCTCGAGCGGCGAGCTCGGTGACTCGGAGCTGATCACGATCGAGGAGAAGCGCGAGCTAACCGGGCAGGCAGCGAGCTACGACGTCGGCCGCGATGTGGTCCGGACGCTCCCTGGCTCTGGGAACGACGCGCTCAAGAGCCTGCAGAGCCTACCCGGCGCCGCGCGGGTCCCGTTCGGGCTCGGCGGTCTCGTGCTCCGTGGCTTCGCCCCGCGTGACACCAACGTCTTTCTCGACGGGATCGAGGTCCCGATCCTCTACCACTTCGGCGGACTCGCCTCGTTCTTCCCGAGCACGATGATCGAGTCGATGGAGCTCGTGTCGAGTGGCTACGGCGCGCGGTATGGCCGTGGTCAGGGCGGCATCGTCGACATCCGTTCGCGGCCGGGACGCACCGATCGGTGGGCGGTGGGCGGCGAGGTGAGTCTGCTCGACGCCAGCGTTCGCGCCGAGGGGCCCGTCGGCGGCGGCAACGTGTCGCTCGGTGTCCGGCGCAGCTTCGTCGACGCCGTGCTGGCCGCCGCACCCGCCGGCGATCTCGCCCTCGCACCGCGCTATCTCGACTCGCAACTTCGCTGGCAGTCGCGCTCCGGCAAGCTCACCGGGCTGGTGTTTGGCGCCGACGACGGTCTCGCCCTTGCCACGACGACCACCACGCTCGACGCGCGCCAGTCGTTCGTCCGCGCCGGCCTGCGCTATACAGAGCGACGCGACGACCTCCAGCTCTCGGTGGTGCCATGGCTCGGCTTCGATCGCAGCGCGATCATCGCAGACGAGAACCAGGTGATCCGCAGCAACGTGACGGCAGCAGTCCGCGCCACCGTGCAGCGGGACGTGCCGCACGGCTTCGTCGCGGCCGGCCTCGACGTTCAGAGCAATCGGTACGGCTACAAGCTCGTCGCCGATGCGCCCGCGCTGCCGACCGGAACGATGCCGCTCTCCCCGGGAGTCGAGGGCTCACGGTGGAGCGCCGACCTCGGCATGTGGACCGAGGTCTTGCACCGGTTCGCCGGCGACAAGCTGGCGATCCAGCCCGGCTTGCGCGGTGAGCGCTTCGGGCTGACCCGCGAGTGGGCGCTCGATCCGAGGATCACGTTCCGCCAGCAGCCGACCGCGAACGTCACATTTGCTCAATCGATCGGCCGCTATCACCAGCCTGCACTCGCGACGTCGGTGGATTACCAGCTCCCCGGCGAGCCGTTCCGCGCGTCGCGCGCGTGGCAGGCGAGCGCGGGCATCAACGTCGTGTCGAGCAAGCTCGGTGGCGACATCACCGCGAACGCATTCGGCGCGTCGCTTCACGACCTCCCGGTCGACGTGGTCTCGGGCGCCACCCCGTACGCATCGCCGGGCAGCGCGGCCGCAGGTGGTGCCGCGGCGGCGAGCCGCCAGTTCACCGAGGAGCAGCTTGGGAGCTATAGCTATCGGGCCAACCGCGGCCGCGGCCGGACCTATGGCTTCGAGACGATGATCCGGCGCCGGGTAGGCGTGGCACAGGGCTGGGTCGCGTACACGTTCGCTCGCTCGTACCGTCAGGGTGATCCGTGGGCGCTCGAAACCTACGCGCCCTACGTTCTCGATCAACCACACGTGCTGACTGCCCTCGCGACGGTCCCGGTCGGGCCGCGGTGGCGGATCGGCGCGCGTCTCCGCTACGCCAGCGGCAACCCGATCACGCCCACGGTCGGGTCGTACATGGACACCGGCCTGCAGGAGTACGTGCCGCTCTCGGGGCGTGTGCTGTCGGAGCGCCTTCCAGCGTTCGTCCAGCTCGACATCCGCATCGACCGATCGTGGAAGCGGCGGTGGGGCACGCTCAAGTTGTTCCTCGACGTTCAGAACGTGACGAACCGGCTGAATCCCGAGGGTGTGTCCTACAACTTCGACTACAGCTCGAAGCAATACACGCGAGGGTTGCCGGTGTTCCCGTCCTTTGGCCTGGAGTACGCGCCATGACGAGCTCCGGCCGCGTCGTCGTGCTTGCGGTGCTCGCGGCGCTCGCCGCGTGCGATGACAAAGGCATCGATCCGATCACGAGGATCACCGCCCCACGCGTGCTCGCGATCACCACCGAGCCGTCGGCGCTGCCAGTCGACGGTGAGCTCGCATTGACCGCGATGACGGTCGATCCCGATGGACCGCGCATCGGGATCGGAGCCAGCTCGCCGGTCGATGGACGCCCCGTCGACGCCATGCGCATGCGGGCGTGTGCGCCCTGGAAGTTCATCACGGAGCCCGCGCGAGACTGCGTCGGCGACGACGCATTGCCACTCGAGATCGACGCCACCGGTCGTGCCGTGATGTCCGCCGCGGCTCTTGCGACAGCCTTTCCGTCGCCCGCCGGAGTACCCGCGGCGCCCGATCCGTGGCGCGCCGCCCTCGCCGCGGGCCTGAAGCTGCGGGTCCCGATCATCGCGGAGGTCGAGGTCGACGGACAGACCCTGGTCGCGCGACGAGATGTCGACGTCGTGGAGGCAACCGTGCAACGCCAGAACCCACGGTTCGGCGAGATCCGATTCGACGGGATCTCGACCCGGACGCTGCGCGCTGGTCAGCGCTACGTGCTGACCGCGACCGTCGACCGCACGAGCCTCGACGAGGCCCCAGCCGCCGAACCGTCCGGTGCGCTCGAGCGCGTCGTCTGCAACCTGTACAGCCCGACCGGCGAGCTCACGGAACCCGAGGTCGCGGTAGAGCCCGAAGCGCTCGTACCCGAGTCCACGCCCGGTACCTATACCGCCGGCCCACGCGCAACGACCTGGTTGTTCGTCGTCGCCACCGACGAGACGGGCGGCATGAGCGCGACCTCGGTCCCGATCACGATCGAGTGAGCTCGACGGGTCGACGTCTGTCGGCAGGCCGGCGCGTTGGCCGGCGGTCATCATGGACAGCTCGTGAACCAGGCCTCGAAAGCGCCAGCGTTGCAGACGTACACCGTCGGACCAGACCACGCGGCAGAGCGCGAGCGAGCCTGGCGAGACCGTGCAGCCGAGGGAGAACAGAGACCAGTGCGACCTTGACGGGCCCGTCGCTGTTGTCGAGCCCGACCGCGTCGTCCGTCAGTTAACTCACGACTCGGACGGCGGCGCGGTCAGCAGCGAGCCCGAGCACGTGACGCTGCCGCTGGCGCGGTCTTCTGCGCTCGGACCACTCGGCCACCCGATCGACGAGCTCTCGCCCGTTGGCGCGCCGACCATGAGCTGGAGCTTCCCCTGGGCCGAGCTCGGATCGACCAGGTTCATGAACACGAAGTCCTGATCGCGCGCGCCGGTGATCGTGCCCGTCAGCGTCTTGCCCTTGCCCTCGAGCGCGTAGGTCGCCTTGACCTCGTTCCAGCGTTTCTGGGCTCGATGCTGTGGGTTGCTTGCCAGGGTCAGGGTCGCATCCGCGATGCGAAACTTGATGTCCTTGCCTTCGCAGACGAGCTCGAGGCCCGTCGACGCGGCGGCTGCCGGCTCTCCCGCTGGTGCTGTCTGGGCGACGGGATCCGCGGTCGGCGGCGTCGTGGGAGGCGGAGCGCTCGAGCCGCACGCACTCGCAACGACGACCGCGCTGACTCCGACCAGTTCGACGATGGTTCGCATCATGACCGAGACGATACGTCAACTCACCCCATCGAATCGTCTGTAGGCGCGCCAGGCCCGACCACTGGAGTTGCCACCGCACGCGCAACTACGTGGACCGCAGGGGCAGGACCTCGGCATCGCGACTGCACCTCGAGGCGGGGTGCATCGGCTCCTGATCCTCGCGCTGCTGATCGGCGGCTGCGCCGACATCCCGGATGATGACCTCGACGGTCCGCAGGACGCCACCGAGGGCCTCGGGAAGACCGACGGTGCCGCATGCCCGGCGAACCTGCGCTGCGGCGATCCCGACGCCACCACGATCCTGTTCCCTGGCAATCCCGGCTGCGCGAGCAGAAAGGGCTGCGAGCGCATCCTCGCCGGCGACGACATCTACATTCCGCCCACGAACGGCAAGCCATGGGGCGAGACATACGCTATCGGTACGAGCGAACCCGACGTGATCGCGGGCTACAGCTCGGGCCGCCACGCGCTGCTGCGCCGGCTCGCATTCGTCGATGACGCCAACCACGCCGTGCTGCTCGATCCGTCCTGGGAGGACGGCGCGCGCGACTTCCTCGGCGATGGCCCACGCCGTGGCGAGGACATCGTCCACGACTGGCTCGCGGCCGATCCCGCACGCACGTTCCTGCTCATCTACTCGACGAGGAGCGTCGGCTGGAAGGCTTACGTGACGCTGCTGGCCACTGACGTCGGCGATCGCGTGAAGGTCTGCGCTGTCAGCGTCGGACACGCACAGGTGCCGGCCATTCCGGGCCTCCACGATGCGCTCGTGGATCCGGGCAACTGGGACAACGGCCGGTGCCGGCGTGGCGACCGTATCGATTGAGGCTGGCTCGACGGATACGCTTCATGGACAGCTCTGGAACCACGCCTCGAACGCGCCGTCGTTGCAGACGTACACCGGCGGACAGCAGCTCGTGCCGTAGACGCAGTGCACGCCCTCGGCATCGCACGGCCTGTTGACGTTGGGCTCCGCTGCCGGGCATCCGGCCGGGTTCGGCGGCGGTGTACACCGCGGCCTGATGGTGGGCGGGATCACCGGCGGAACCGCCGGCGTCGTGATCGCGGGCCTCGGCTTCGGTGTCGGCGGCGCAGGCGGCCGTGGTGTCGGCTTCAGCGCAGGGGGCTTCTGTGTCGGCTTCCGTGTCGGCTTCTTTCGAGTCGGCGCCGCATCGAGAACCGCGGTAGGAGCATCGATCGGCAGCACGTCCGCGACCCCAGCGTCGGCGATCGACGGCGCTGGCGCGTCGGGGGGCGGATCCTGGAAACCAAAGCGGACGACGACCACGACCATGAGGACCAGGAGCGCAACACACGCTGCGAACGATTGCCGGATGCTCATGGTTGGTCTTGATGGCGATCCGCTGCCGCATCGCGCACGGCGATCAGTCCGCAAGCTGGCGAGACAGGCTGAGATCGAGCTGGCTCTGCACGAGAACGATCGCGCTATCGAGCTCGGCAGGTGGCAGATCGAGGGCGTCTCGCAAGTGACTCTTCACGCGGCGCAGGATCTTCGTACGCGCGGTTTCGATCCAGCGGGCGCACGTCGCGCGATGGGCACGGTGCAGCTGCGCGAGCGCGTCGATGCCGAGGCCGTCGAGGTAATGCTGGCGAAGCAGCGTGCGCTCGCGGGGCTCGAGCTCGCCGAGCGCGACGGCGAACGCGGCGCGCAGGTCACCGCGGCAGCGATCCTTGAGCACGCGCATCGCGGGCGAGTCGTTCGCGTCGGGGACGAGCTCGAGCGGATCGTCGCTGGCCGGCGGCCCGCGCTCGCGTTCCCGACGCTTGAGCGCGAGCTTCGCGGCGATCGCGCGAATGTACGCGCGCAGGTCACCGCGGCCCGAGTAGCGTGCGATGCCGACGTCGCCGGCATCGTTTGGGGAGAGCAGCGCGATGCGCACGCGCTGCACGATCTCGTCGACGTCCGAGAAGGGCAGGCCGAGGCGGGCGAGGAGCGGGCGGACGAGTGCGGGAAGCCCGGCGTCGAGCTCGGCGATGGCTGCGGTGTCGCCGCTGGCACACGCGCCGGCGAGGTAGAGGTCGACGGCGCGCGCGGTCGGATCGTGAGCGGCGAGGGCGGCGCCGGCGCGCGCGGTGACGAACGCGCGGATCGCATCGGTCGGCACGACCGCGGCGTACGCGCGAGCGCCGTCTGCCATCAGGCGTTCGTCGGCGCTCTCCACGTGTCAGAATGCTACGCGAAAATGGTGGCTGGTGATCTGCTCGACTGCCCGTCCGCGGACGAGCTTGCGGCCTTCGTGGCTGGCGAGCTGGACACGGCGGACGGCGGTCCGCTGAACGCGCACGTCGACGGCTGCGACGAGTGCCGCCGCGTGGTGTCGGCGCTCGCCGGCGAACAGCAGGAGGAAGTCGCGGCGAGCACGCGGGGCGTGATCGGCGATCGGCTCGGGCGCTTCACGCTCATGCGCCGACTGGGCGAGGGTGCGATGGGCGAGGTGTTCGCGGCGCACGACCCGGAGCTCGATCGCGAGGTTGCGATCAAGCTCCTGCGAATCAGCTCGGAGCGGTTGCGGCGCGAGGCGCGTGCGATGGCGCGGCTGAATCATCCCAACGTCGTCACCGTGTACGAGCTCGGGACCGACGGGCGGCGCGCGTTCTGCGCGATGGAGCTCGTCGACGGCAAGACGCTGCGCGGCTGGCTGGTCACGCCGCGGGCGTGGCGCGAGGTGCTCGAGGTGGCCGTCGCCGCCGGGCGCGGGCTGCAGGCGGCCCACGCGGCGGGGCTGGTGCATCGCGACGTGAAGCCGGAGAACGTGCTGATCGCGCGCGACGGCCGCACGCTCGTCACCGACTTCGGCCTCGCGAAGCTCGCGCAGGACGAGACGGCCCGCGCGA
>JACCTC010000071.1 GCA_013812655.1 Deltaproteobacteria bacterium
CGGCGCGGGAGCTGACATCGGGCAGGCGATCGACGTCGCCGCGACCGCGCTGCGCACGCAGCCTTCCATCCATGCGCTGACCCCCGGGCAGCTCGCGACCGCGCGGATCCAGGTCGATGTCGTCACCGGCACGGCACCGCTCGGCGGGAACCAGTGGTTGATGAAGGCCCTCGGCATACCGGGCGTTGGCGAGATGATGGCGGTGAACTCCGGCGTCGAGGGTCTCGCGGTCGAGCGCGCCGGCAAGCTCTGGCTACTGCTGCCGCACGAGCTCGTCGCCACGAAGCTGCTCACGACGAAGAAGCCATCGGCCGCGCTGCAGGACTTCGCGATGGGCGCCGACCTCGAGAAGATCCGGCGCGTGCTCGCCGCGCGCGCGAACCAGAGCGACCCGCTGGAGATGCGCTCGATGTACCGGTTTCGTACCGATACGTTCGTCGAGCGGCCACTCGAGCAGCGAGCCGCGAATGTCGTCGAGCCGCTGCAGCTCTACCGTGGCATTCCGGCGCCGCCACCGCTGTCCGCGAAGGTGCTGCGCGAGACCGCGCTCGAGGGAGGGCGCTTCCTGATCGCGCACCTCGCGCCGAATGGCCGCTACATCTACGAGCACGATCTCGCGACCGGCGCGCAGACCGATCCGAAGAGCGGCTCGTACAGCATGCCGCGCCACGCCGGCACCACGTACTTCCTCGCCGAGCTCTACCGGTTCACCAAGGAGGAGTGGCTTCGCGAGCCGATCGAGCGCGCGTTCGCCCATCTCGCCGAGCTCATGGCAAACGGCAAGTGCGCGAGCAAGCTCCCCGACGGCACCGAGATCGATTGCGTCATGGATCGCACGGAGCGGATCGCACACCTCGGCTCGACCGCGTTGACGCTCGTCGCGCTCGCCGAGTATCAGCGAGCGACCGGCGATGCGCGCTACCTGCCGACCGCGAAGAAGCTCGCCGCATTCCTGCTCTACATGCAGCGCGGTGACGGCTCGTTTCGCCACCTCTACAACGCCGCGAAGAAGCAGTACGACGACAAGTCGCAGCTCCTCTACTACTCCGGCGAAGCGTCGCTCGCGCTCGCGCGCATGCACGTGATCACCGGCGATCCGGTCTACGCGAAGGCCGCGGAGCGCGGGCTCGACTGGCTCGTCGACTGGTACGACTTCTTCATGGGCGGCTTCTTCTACGGCGAGGAGCACTGGACCTGCATCGCTGCCGAAGCCGCGTGGCCAGCCGGGAAGAACCCGAAGTGGAAGGACTTCTGCCACGGCTACGGCGCCTTCCTTCGTAACCAGCAGGCCGAGCTCGGTGACCATCCCGACGAGGACGACTTCGCCGGCGCGTACGTGTTCACGCCGTTCCTCGTCCCGTACAACACGCCCGCCGGCTCGCGCACCGAGGCGATGATCTCGGCGTACCTGCTCGGCCGCCATCACGGCGACCCCGACCCGGCAGTCAAGCGCCAGATCCGCGCGGCACTGCAGTACGCGCTGGGCCAGCACATTCGCGCGGAGAATGACTTCGCCGCGATCGGACCGGCGCGTGGTGGCATGCCCGGCAGCCCGATCGACCGCAACGTCCGGATCGACTACGTGCAGCACGTGTGCTCGGCGTTCATCCGTGCGGCCGAGCTGTTCGAATAGGGGTAAGATGCGCGGGCTGTGGCCGAAGACAAGCGGACCAAGATGGGCACCGGCCCCGTTCGCGTCGGCCAGATACCCGCGGGCACGCCATCCGGGCCTGTCGCGTCCGCGGATCCTGCGAAGCTGAAGACGTCGTACCTGCCACCCACCGCGATGGCGGATCCGCTGCTCGGGCAGACGCTCGCCGGCCGCTACGTGATCGTTCGCAAGCTCGGCGAGGGCGGCATGGGCGCGGTCTACCTCGCGACGCACACGCTGCTCGAGAAGCAGGTCGCGCTCAAGGTCCTGCACAACGAGTTCTCGCGGAAGCCCGACCTCGTCGAGCGCTTCATGCAAGAGGCCAAGTCGGCGTCGCGCATTCGCCACGAGAACGTGATCGATATCAGCGACTTCGGCGCGACGCCCGAGGGCCTCGTGTTCTTCGCGATGGAGCTGTTGACCGGCCACGATCTGCACGAGGAGGTCGCGCGCGCGCGGCTCGCAGGACAGCTTTTGCCGTGGGCGCGGACCAAGAAGATCTTCCTGCAAGTCTGCGCGGCGCTCCAGGCGGCGCACGGCAAGGGCATCGTTCATCGCGATCTCAAGCCCGAGAACATCTACCTCGTCGACTTCCTCGGCGATCCCGACTTCGTCAAGCTGCTCGACTTCGGCATCGCGAAGCTGACCGAGGTCAACGAGGGCGATCGCAAGCTGACCAAGACCGGCATGCTGTTCGGCACGCCCGAGTACATGTCGCCCGAGCAGGCGCGTGGCGAGCACGTCGATCACCGCGTCGACGTCTACGCGATGGGCTGCATCCTGTTCCAGCTCGTCACCGGCAGGGTGCCGTTCGAGGCCGAGAACTTCATGGGCGTGCTCAGCCTGCACCTCACCGAGGCGCCTCCGACGATCCCCGCGGAGGTCTTCGACCGGATCGGCGCGCCCCGCGAGATCGCCGGCGTGATCGACAAGGCGCTCGCGAAGGATCGCAACGCGCGGTGGCAGTCGATCGAGGAGCTCGCGACTGCGGTCCGCACTGCGTGCGGCGATCCGCTGCCGAGCGGCTCGGTCGGCCACATCCCGCAGCAGCGCGCACCGAGCGTGCAGGCGCCGCAGCACACCACGCAGCGTGCGGTCGCGGTGGCCGCCAGCGCGACCGCGAAGCCAACGCCCGCGCCGGGGGCGCGCGTGCGGACCCAGTGGACGGGCAGCCTCAACGTTCCTCATCACGACGACGGCGAGGTCCGACCCGCGCCGGCCAGGAAGTCCAGGCTGCCGCTGCTGATCGGTCTCGGTGTGGTGCTGGCCGGTGGCGCGGTCGCAGCGGTGATGGTGGTGAAGAGTGGCGGGTCCAAGGCGAGTTTGGAGACCGGCTCGAATGGCAGCGCGCTCGGACCGGGCTCGCAGATCGCCGCGGTCACGCCCGATGCTGGGCCTGTGCCGCCTGCGCCGCCGTCGCTGCCGCCGCCGCCGGAGCAAGTGGTGATCAAGCTCGACTCGAGGCCGCGCGGTGCCGACATCAAGGACGTCGCGAGCGATCGCGTGCTCGGCAAGACGCCGCTGACCTTCAAGCTGCGCGGCTCGCACGATCCGCGGCAGTTCGCGCTGCATCTCGACGGCTACGGCGACGCGGTCGTCGAGCTCGTGCCGAACCGCGAGAAGATCGAGTACACGGAGAAGCTCGAGAAGGGCGCGACCGGCACCGCGGTCGTCCGCAAGGTCCCCGACCAGAGCACCGGGTCGGCCACGGTTGCGCGGCCCATCGAGACTGGCTCGGCTGGCTCGGCTGGCGCGGGGGCGGTGGTCAAGCCCGAGGCTGGCAGTGCCGGTAGCGCGACGAAGGTTCCCGATCCCGCGCCGCCACTGGTGAAGCTTCCGATCGACGACGACTGCGGCGATCCGCCGTGCCTCAAGACGAACGTGCCTGGCCTGCAAGGCAGCGGCAACTAGGCCTGCATGACCACGCAGAGCGGACGGGCGAGCGTTGGCGAGATCGAGCTCGCGTACGATCTGTTTGGCGATCGTGGGATGCCGCTCGTCCTCATCATGGGGATCGGAGCGCAGCGCGTGTTCTGGGACGACGCGCTGTGCGAGCTGTTCGTGGACGCGGGCTTTCACGTGGTGCGCTTCGATCACCGCGACATCGGCGAGTCGTCGCGGGTCGACGCGCCGGTCCCGGATCCACGCAAGGCGCTGCTGCGCCGCATGGTCGGCGCGCCCGTGCAGGCGCCGTACACGCTCTCGCACATGGCGGGTGACGTCGCCGGGCTGGTCGAGCAGCTCGGCTTCGGCAGCGCGCACGTCGTCGGCGTCTCGCTCGGCGGCATGGTCGCGCAGCACCTGGCGATCGAGCGGCCCGAGCGCGTGCGGTCGCTGACGTCGATCATGTCGACCCCCGGCGGGCGCCGTTACCTGCCGAAGCCATCGGCGCTGCGCGCGCTGTTCGCGCCGGCGCCGAAGACCGCGATCGAGGCCGGGCTGCACGCGGAGCGCGTGTTCACGGTGCTCGGCAGTACCGCGTGGCCGATCGATGCCGAGCGACTTCGCGAGATCGGCGCGCTCGCGTACACCCGCGGCATGTCACCGCGCGGCTTTCTGCGCCACTTCGCAGCCGTGCTCGCATCGGGCGACCGCAAGGCGAAGCTGCGCGACGTGAAGGCGCCGACGCTGGTGATCCACGGCAGCTGCGATCCGATGTTCCCGCTGCGCGCGGGGCGCGACCTCGCGAACCTCGTGCCCGACGCGACGTGGCTGCCGATCGCGGGGATGGGCCACGACTTACCGCGTCCGCTGTGGCCGACGCTGGTCGCTGCGATCAAGCGGCATGCACAGCGGGCGGAGTCTGCTAAAGTCGAATAGTTCTGGCCCTCTAGCCCAATTGGCAGCAGGCAACCCATTTAAGCTGGGTAAAGTGTCGGTTCGAATCCGACGAGGGCCACTCAAGTCCGATCACGATACGACCGCTTGTTGAGTCCACGATGTGTCGGCTGTAGCGCGTGACAGTTGGGACACAGGATCCGGAGGTTCTCGATCCGGTTGTCATTCCTGTCGCCATTCACGTGGTCGAGCTCGACGGGGATTACACCATCGTGTCCGCGTCGCTCGGCCCACCCGCAGAGCTCGCACGCCGATGTCTTGAGGCCTTCGCGAAACAGGCGCTTCTTCAGCGTGTGCGAGCCCACCCAGCGATCGGCGACGAGCACCTCGGCGGTAGGCCACCGCACGCGTGGTCGAAACTTGCCGCCGACATTCCACCCGGCGCCGGTGAAGTGCGAGGTGTCGAGCCCGAGCTCGCGCATGCGCCGCTGCACTTGATCGTAGTTCCCGCCTGCGGGCACCAGCCCGATTGCCCGCAGCACCCCCGCAACGCTTCTCGAGCCCGCGACGGCCGACCTCAGCATGTCATCGGTCCAGCGACGCGCGGAGGAGCGATTCGTGTCGCGCACGCGGACGAAGTGCGAGATGTCGAGCTGCAACGCTCGTATCCGACGACGAACGCGTTGATGTTCGGCCGAGGTCATCGGCACGCCAAGGCGCTCGAGCACCATCACGAACGTCGTTGCTGACGCGACCGCGTCCCGTAGCTCGGCGTCGCTGTTTCGTCGCGAGTCCACAGAGCTCGTGAAATGCGACGTGTCGAGTCCAAGTGTTTCGACGCGGGATTTCACGTCCCAGTGCACTGCACCGCTCCCGCTCAAGCCGAGTCTCCGCAGTGTCGCGGCAAATGTCGTCGACGACTCCACAGCTTCTCGCAGTTGCTCGTCAGTCCAGCTTCGCTTCGTCGCCACGCGTCACCTCCAATCGAGACGGCAACGTTACGCAATGCGTCTGACAGCGTAGTCGAGTCGGTCTGTCCGGTGCCCGGACAGCCGCTTGGCGCGTGCTGATCGTCGCCACGGGCGCCGCGACCTTTTCGTCGCTTATGATCGAGCCCCTTGGTGGCGAGCGGTCTCGCAGATGCGTGAGGCATACTCTCGAGATGTCCGCAGACAGCCTGTCGCTGGCCGGCTTCCGCCAGCTCCCGCTCGACGGGGCGATACTGTACTTCCATCCCGGGAGCGGGACACACGTGCGTGTTGCGACGGCGAGTACTCGCCACCTGCGCCGGGCCGCGCCGCGCGTCGCGATGTTCGGGATCACCAACGCCTGCAACTTGCGATGCGATTTTTGCTCGCGCGACACGGGCCGCGCCAGTCACTGGACGGTCGCCACCGCGGCGGCAGCGCTGCGCGGGCTCGCAACAGCGGGCACGCTAGAAGTGGCGTTCGGCGGCGGCGAGCCGCTCGTGTTCCCGGGCTTCGCGGAGCTCGTCGCGGAGTTGCGCGCCACGACGCCTCTCGCGTTGCATCTCACCACCAACGGCACACTGGTCCGCGCGGCGACCTGGCGCGAGCTATCGGGCCACATTGGGATGGTTCGGCTCTCGATCTACGAGGATCCGCGGTGGCGCGACGCTGCGGCCTGCTTCGCCGCGGCGGGCCAGCGCTGGGGCGCCAACCTTCTCGTCGACGATGGCGCCCTGGTGCAGCTGCCCGCCCGTCTCGCAGAGCTCGCCGCGCTCGGGACTCACGATGTCTCGATCCTGACCTACGTCGGACCGCGAGATCGCCAGCTCAGCAAGCCCGGGGCGCAACGTCTCGCCAGGATCCTCGACGACAGCCCGGTGCCGACGCGACTCTCCGTGTGCGCCGGCGATCGGGTCCCGGTGTCACGCTTGTTCGACGGCATGGACGGCACCGGCGATTGCGGGGCGGGCTACGACTTCGTGTCGATCACGCCGGACCAGCGCCTGCAGAGCTGCTCGTTCCAGGACGGTGGCTTCCCGGCGCGCTCGGCCGACGAGATCCTTGCTGGATGGCGGACTCAGCAAGCTCGACTCGCACAACCGAGTGAGCGCGTCGGCTGTGCCCGGCGTCTACCGATGGTCAACGAGCTCGCGACGGTCCCAGCGGTCGCGGTGTGGCGATCGTTCGCCGGCAACAACAGTGGCGAGTGCGTGATGGTGTCCAAGTTCGAATCAACAGCGCAGGCCGAGCAGTATCTGGCCGAGCTGGTGCCCGCATGGGATCCAGGCGAACCGTATCCGCCCGCGTGGCGGGCGCTGTTCGAGACATCGCAGGTGATGGCGCCGCGGCAGGCCGAGGAGCTTGCGAGCTGTCCACGCGAGCTTGTCGCGATCGGGCGATCGGTGATCGCGCTCGGCTATGACGCGGACGACGCGTTCCCCGAACTGAGGGCGTTGGCCTGGCAGCGCGGCGGCTACGTGATTCCGCACGGGATCCACGTGCATGAAGGGCTCGCAGTCCTGGCAGCGATCCGCTGCACCGATGCCGACGACGCGCGTGGCGTCATCGCGGCTTCGACGCATCCGCGCACGCGGCTGTGGCCGCACGGCGATCGGGTGCTGGCGGCGATCGCCTTCAACGACCATCGCGTCAAAGACGCCCCGACCACGTTGGCCGAGGCGAAAACCTGGTTGCTCGAGCTCGCCGGTGATCGACCGCTCGCTGCCGAATTGACGTTCGACGAGTTCAGTGACGATCAGCTGATCGCGGTCAAGCAGCGACTCGGCCTCACGCTGCCCATATTGCCTCGGCTGCTGGCGACGTTCTGGGGCTCGACGCAGGAGGCCGACGCGGCCGCGTTCGGACGCTCGTTGCGTGGGCAGCCGGTCACCGTCGCTGGGAACGCAGTGCTCGCCGACCGCGTGGAGCGACCGAAGCGCCTCGCGGTCCTTGCCTACCGCCACCATGCGTACGTCGTTGCGCTGCGCGGACACGAGGTCAAGCTCACGGGTTCCGTCTGGTGTGAGGCCCCGCCTCGGACCAAAGGCAAGAAGACCTCAGCCCGCGCGGTGGACTGCGAAGCCTTGCGCACGCTACTCGCCGCCCGCAGCGACGTCACCGACCTCGACGTGAAGCCGGCATCGTACGGCCACGGCGCCCACATCGGTCTGCGAACCGCCGATCCGTCGGCGATCCTCAACACCGTCGCGCGGCACGCGGAGGCGATCGGCGCTCGCTTGCACGTCGGCGTCAACGAGCTCGACCCGCTGGCGTGGGCGGTGCGCCGCGTCTTGGCCGATCTCGACTGAGAGTAGGGACGCCGTCACCGCGCGCTGATCGCAGCCGCCAGCGCCGCGACCGCTTCGGCACGCGTGCGTGATCGCGCCTCGACCTCGGCGAGCTGCGGCGCGGTCGCGCCCATGCCCTTGCGTGCGCGTTCCGGTGCGCCTCGATAGTGCTCGCCGAGTGCCGCGAGGGCCGCCGGCAAGCCGGGCTCGATTGTCCCTCGCGCAACCTCGCTCAGCACGGCGCGCCACCGCGCGAAGTCGAGTCCGGTGCGCTTCACGAAGCCGTGGCGGACCATCGGCCGGACGAAGAACGGCAGCTGGCCGTACTCGGCGTCGGTCTCGTCGAGCGCGCGCTGGACCGCCGCGATCAGGTCCTGCACGTCACGCTTCCCGTTCTCACGGTCCAGCTATAACACCGACGAGGGCTGTCGTGATTTGCTCCGACCCGATGTCGAAGCTTGTCAGCTCTCCCGCCTGGACCGCGCTGGTCGCGCATCACGCTCAGGTCGAGCACCTCGCCATGCGCGACCTGTTCGGCGCCGACGCGCAGCGGTTCACGAAGATGTCGAGCGAGGTCTGCGGCCTGTTCGTCGACTGGTCGAAACACCGGGCGACCGAGGAGACGATGCGCCTCCTCGTCGCGCTCGCCGAGCAGCAGGATGTCGCGGGATGGCGGGCGCGGATGTTCGCCGGCGACAAGATCAACGGAACCGAGGATCGCGCGGTGCTTCACGTCGCGCTCCGTCATCCGGCGCCCCGCCCCGAGGTCGCGGCGGTGCTCGCCAAGATGCGAGCGTTCACGCAGCGGCTGCGCAGCGGCGCGTGGACCGGCCACACCGGGCAGTCGATCACCGACATCGTCAACATCGGCATCGGCGGCTCCGACCTCGGGCCGGTGATGGTGACCGAGGCGCTGCGTCCGTACTGGAAGCCGGATCTGCGCGTGCACTTCGTGTCGAACGTCGACGGGACGCATGTGGCGGAGACGCTGAAGCGGCTCGACCCCGAGCGCACGTTGTTCATCGTCGCGAGCAAGACGTTCACGACCCAGGAGACCCTGACGAATGCTCGCACCGCGCGCGCGTGGCTGCTCGAACGGCTCGGCGCCGGAACCGAGGCGGTCGCGAAGCACTTCGTCGCGCTGTCGACGAACGCCAAGGAGGTTGCCGGGTTCGGCATCGACACCGCGAACATGTTCGAGTTCTGGGACTGGGTCGGTGGGCGCTACTCGCTGTGGAGCGCGATCGGGCTGCCGATCGCCTGCGTGATCGGCATGGACCACTTCGAGCAGCTGCTGGCGGGCGCACACGCGATGGACGAGCACTTCCAGGCGGCGCCGCTCGGCGAGAACCTCCCGGTGATCCTCGCGATGCTCGGCATCTGGTACGCGAGCTTCTTCGGCGCCGAGACTCACGCGATCCTGCCGTACGATCAGTACCTCCACCGGTTCCCCGCGTACTTCCAGCAGGCGGACATGGAGTCGAACGGCAAGCGCGTCGACCGTGGCGGCACGGCGATCACCGACTACACGACGGGCCCGGTGATCTGGGGCGAGCCGGGCACGAACGGCCAGCACGCGTTCTATCAGCTGATCCATCAGGGCACGCGGCTGGTACCCGCGGACTTCATCGCGCCGATCCGCAGCCACAACCCGATCGGCGAGCACCACCCGATCCTGCTCGCGAACTTCTTCGCGCAGACCGAGGCGCTGATGCGCGGCAAGACCGCGGAGGAGGCGAGGGCGGAGCTCGAAGCTCAGGGTCTCCCCGCGGAGCGTGTCGATCAGCTCGTGCCGCACAAGACGTTCCCCGGCAACCGGCCGACGACGTCGATCCTGGTCGACCAGCTCACGCCGAAGACGCTCGGAGCGCTTGTCGCCATGTACGAGCACAAGATCTTCGTCCAGGGCATCGTGTGGGACGTGTTCAGCTTCGATCAGTGGGGTGTCGAGCTCGGCAAGCAGCTCGCAGCACGCATCCTGCCCGAGCTCGCGGACGACCGGCACGTCGCCTCGCACGATGCGTCGACGAATGGACTCATCAACTATTACAAGGCGCGACGTACGTAATCCGGAGTACGCGTGCCATGGTGCGGCGCCACAGGAGAAGCGATGCAGCTCGGAATGATCGGACTTGGCCGGATGGGCGCGAACATGGTGCGCCGGCTGATGCGCGGCGGTCACCAGTGCGTGGTCTACGACCGCAGTGCCGAGGCCGTGAAGACGCTCGCCGGGGAGGGCGCGACCGGCGTGGACTCGATCGCCGCGATGGTGGCGGCGCTCGCGATCCCGCGTGCGATCTGGGTGATGGTTCCTGCCGGCGGACCGACCGAGTCGACCGTGGAGGAGCTCGCCGAGGCGCTCGCGCCGGGAGACACGATCATCGACGGTGGCAACACGTTCTTCAAGGATGACGTCCGCCGCGCGAAGACGTTCGCCGCGCGCAAGCTCCACTACATCGACGCGGGGACAAGCGGCGGCGTGTTCGGCCTCGAGCGCGGCTACTGCATGATGATCGGAGGCGACCGCGCGGTCGTGCAGCGACTCGATCCGATCTTCAAGACGCTCGCGCCCGGGCGCGGCACGATCGAGCGCACGCCCGGACGCGATCAACAGCCGGGTACCGCCGAGGAGGGCTACCTCCACTGTGGCCCGGTCGGCAGCGGCCACTTCGTCAAGATGATCCACAACGGGATCGAGTACGGGATCATGCAGGCCCTCGCGGAGGGCTTCGACATCATGCGCGGTGCCGCGAACCCGACCGTCGCCGAGGAGCATCGCTTCGACTTGCCGGTCGCGGACGTCGCGGAGGTATGGCGGCGCGGCAGCGTGCTGTCGTCGTGGCTCGTCGACCTGACCGCGAAGGCGCTCGTCGAGGATCCCGCACTCAGCAAGTTCTCCGGCCACGTCCAGGACTCCGGCGAGGGCCGGTGGACGGTGATGACCGCGATCGAGGAGGCCGTGCCGTCACACGTGATCGCGGCGTCGCTGTTCGCGCGGTTCCGGTCGCGCCAGGAAGCGTCGTTCGCCGACAAGGTGCTGTCGGCCATGCGGTTTCAGTTCGGCGGCCACGTCGAGAAGCCGACGGGTGGTTGAGATGACCGTTCGCCGATACCCGGATGCCGATACCCTGGCCCACGCCGCGGCCGACGATCTCGATGCGATCGTCCGCGAGGCGGTCGCCGCGCGCGGCACGTGCAGCATCGCGCTGTCGGGCGGCAATACCCCGAAGCGCATGTTCCAGGTGCTCGCCGAGCGGGGCCGCGCGGCCTTGCCTTGGCACCAGGTCGAGCTGTGGTGGGGCGACGAGCGGACGGTGTCCGCCGATCATCCCGATTCGAACTACGGGATGGCGCTGCACTCGCTGATCGAGCCGCTCGGCATCGATCCCGCACGTGTCCACCGGATGCACGGCGAGGACGATCCGGTGGCCGCTGCCGCCGCCTACGAGCAGACGCTGGTCACCGCGTGCGGGCTGCCGCCGGTGCTCGACCTCGTGCTGCTCGGCCTCGGACCCGACGGCCACACCGCGTCGCTGTTTCCCGGCAGCCCGGCGCTGACCGAGCCCGAGCACTTCGTCGTGGCCAACCCCGTGGACTCGCCGTTCGCCGGCGGCCAGACGATGCGGATCACGTTCACGGCGCGCACGATCAACGTCGCGCGCCGCGTCCGCTTCGTGATCTCCGGCAGCGACAAGGCCGAGGCGCTCGCCGGCGTCCTCGAGGGACCGCCGGATCGCTACCCCGCGCAGCTCATCGAGAACGCCGACCTGGTGTGGCTCGTCGACGAAGCCGCGGCGTCCCGGCTGTCCCGTGAAGGATCCTGAATGACGCAGCCACCACGCTACGAGTCCTCGCAGGGCGTCACCGGCGAGATCCTCGAGGAGGTCGCGACCAAGCGCCGGCGTCCCGAACCGACGGCGATCGTGATCTTCGGTGCAACCGGTGATCTCGGCGGGCGCAAGCTCGCGCCGGCGCTGTTCAACCTCATGCTCGATGGTGCGTTGACCGAGCCGACCGTGATCATCGGCGTCAGTCGCACGCCGCTCGCCGTCGAGCAGTTCGCCGAGCACCTGAGACCGCGGCTCGCCGAGTTCTCGCGCCAGCCGGTCGAGCCCGCCGCCTGGGACAAGTTCGCGAGCTCGCTCGACTACGTCGGCGGCGACTTCGCAAACGACGCGACGTATGTCGCGCTCAAGGTCCGCCTCGAGGCTGCGAAGGCAGCAGGCACGCGTGGCAACCGGGTCTTCTACCTCGCCACGCCGCCGTCGGTGTTCGCGGTCATCCTCGAGAAGCTGCAGAAGCACGGGCTGATCGAGCGCGCCGTGCAGAAGCGTGGCGTGCTCGGCTGTCGGGTGATCGTCGAGAAACCGTTCGGCCGCGACCTCGCGAGCGCGCGTGCGCTCAACGAGATGATCGGCAACTACCTGCACGAGACGCAGATCTATCGGATCGACCACTACCTCGGTAAGGAGACGGTCCAGAACATCCTCGTGCTGCGGTTCGGGAACTCGATCTTCGAGCCGCTGTGGAACCGCAACCACATCTCGCACGTCGAGATCACGGCCGCGGAGACGATCGGTATCGAGGGCCGCGGCACGTTCTACGAACAGACGGGCGTCGTTCGCGACATCATCCAGAACCACCTGCTGCAGGTGATGTCGCTCGTCACGATGGAGGTTCCCGCCTCGTTCTCGGCCGACGACATCCGCGACGAGAAGTCCCAGGTCCTGCGCTCGGTGCGGAACCTGTCGCTCAACGACGTCGCGAACTACGCGGTCCGCGGCCAGTATCGCGGGTATCGCGACGAACATGGCGTGGCGCCGGAGTCAGAGACCGCGACGTACGCGGCGTTGCGGCTGATGATCGATAGCTGGCGCTGGCACGGCGTGCCGTTCTATCTGCGTGCCGGCAAGAAGCTCGCCGAACGGCTCACCGAGGTGCAGATCCACTTCAAGTCGGTCCCGCTCGTGCTGTTCAAGGACGAGGCCGCCGGCAACGTGCTGCAGCCCGCGGTCCTGACGCTGCGGATCCAGCCGTCCGAGGGCATCTCGCTGCGCTTCGTCGCGAAGGTCCCGGGTGAGAGCATCAACGTCGGGAACGTGCACATGACGATGACCTATGCGGACGCGTTCAAGCGCCCGATCTCCGAGGCCTACGAGCGCCTGCTGCTCGATTGCATGCGCGGCGACGCGACGCTGTTCAATCGCCGCGACTCGGTCGATCGCGCGTGGGAGCTGATCCAGCCGATCCTGCAGGTCTGGGAAGCAACGCCCGGCGTCACGATCTACGAGCCCGGCGGCTGTGGCCCCGCGGACGCGGACACGATGATGACCCGCGACGGTTGCAGCTGGCGTACGCTGGTGGCGGAATGACGCTGACGCTCGCGATCGATATTGGCGGGACCGGCGTGAAGGCGATCGTGCTCGATGGTGCCGGCGGGCTCGCGACCGAGCGGGTCCGGGTCAAGACCCCGCGACCCGCGACGGCGGAGGCAGTCCTCGCAGCGATCGATGCCCTGGTCGCGCCGCTCGGCGACTTCGATCGGATCAGCGTCGGGTTCCCGGGCGTGGTCATCGACGGTGTGTGCAAGACCGCCGTCAACCTCGACCCGACGTGGGTCGATCTGCCGTTCGCGAGGGTGCTGGCCGGGCGGTTCGGCAAGCCCGCGCGCGTGCTGAACGATGCCGGTGTGCAGGGCTACGCGGTGATCGCGCGCAAGGGCGTCGAGATGCTGCTGACGTTCGGTACCGGCATGGGCTGTGCGATCTATGTCGACGGCAAGTACGTGCCGAACCTCGAGCTCGCGCATCACCCGTTCGGGAACGGCAAGACGTACGAGGAGTACGTCGGCGTCGAGGCGCTCGAGCACGTCGGCCGCAAGAAGTGGAGCAAGCGGGTGCACAAGGTCGTCGAGCAGGTGCTGCCGATCTGGAACCCGACACGGCTCTACCTCGGAGGCGGTAATGCGAAGCACATCCGCTTCGAGCTCCCGCCGAACGTCGAGATCGTGTCGAACCTCGCGGGTCTCGCCGGCGGCTTTGCCCTGTGGGCGGACGTCGACGCCGCGGCCGCTGCCGCCCGGTGACGCACCCGTTCGTCTACGAGGTCCACGCGCGGCAATGGCTCGCCGGGATGCGGCAACGCGATGCGCGCGTCCTCGATCTGGCGCGCGTGCCCGACGAGGTCCTCGACCACCTCGCCGCGATCGGCACGACGCACCTCTGGCTCATGGGGGTCTGGGAGACCGGGGCACGTGCGCGCGAACAGGCGTTGCAGCACGCCGGGCTGCGCGTGGAGTACGACGCCGCGCTTCCCGGGTGGACCGACGCTGACGTCGTCGGCTCGCCGTACGCGATCGCGGACGTCCGGGTCGCCGGGGATCTCGGCGGTGACGCCGCGCTCGTGGCGCTGCGGCGGCGGCTCGAGCGTCGTGCGATCGGCCTCGTGCTCGACTTCGTGCCGAACCACCTCGGTCTCGATCACGACTGGCTGCGGACGCGGCCCGAGCTGTTCGTCGGACAGCCGACCGCGTTCCCGGATGGGTTCCCCGCCGGCGATCGGTTCATCGCACACGGCAAGGACCCGTACTTCCCGGGCTGGACCGACACCGCGCAGCTCGATCACCGGCGCGCCGATACGCGCGCCGCGACGCACGACGTACTGCGCGCGATCGCCGGCCGATGTGACGCCGTGCGCTGCGACATGGCGATGCTCGTGCTCGCCGACATCTTCGAGCGCACGTGGGCCGGAGTCCCGATCGCCGCCGGCGCGACCGCGGCGACCGCCGAGCTGTGGCCCGATGCGATCGCTGACATCAAGCGCGCGCATCCCGGCTTCGGCTTCATCGCCGAGGCGTACTGGGGCCTCGAGGATCGGCTGTGCGCGCTCGGTTTCGATCACGCTTACGACAAGCAGCTCTATGATCTGGTCGTCCACGGTCGTGGCGCCGAGGTCCAGGCCCACGTGCGCGGCATCGACCACACGCGGCGCGTCCACTTCCTCGAGAACCACGACGAGCCGCGGATCGGCTCGACCGTCGGGCTCGCGCTTCACCGCGCGGCCGCCGTGCTCGTCCTCGGGCTGCCCGGCATGCGGCTCGTCCATGACGGTCAGCTCGAGGGAGCACGCCGATTCGCACGGATCCAGCTCGGCCGACGTGCGATCGAGGACCCGGATGCTGCCATCGCCGAGATGTACGCGGTGCTGCTGCGTGCGTTCGCGGCGAGCCTCGTCGGCCGCGGCGAGGCCCGCGTGCTCGCCCCGATGCCGGCGGCGCCCGACGACGACTCCGCGCGCTGGTTCACGGTGATCGAGTGGCGCGACCCCGCAGAGCCCGAGCGGCTCGACCTCGTCGTCGTGAACCTGGCGCCGGATCGCGCGCGGTGCCGGGTCGTGCCAGCAGTGCAGGGCCTTGCCGGACACGCGTGGCGGCTCGCCGATCGGCTCGGCGACGAGGTCTGGATCCGCGAGGGCAACGAGCTGGCGAGCCGCGGCCTCTACCTGGAGCTACCGGCGCATGGCGCTCAGTTGTTCGAGATCACGCGTACCAGTAGCTCACCGGCGAGGTAGCGGGTGCCCTTCGGCGGCCACCGCTTGCCGGTGCGGAGGAACGTGTTGACGATCGCCCCGGCGGCATCGCGCTTGACGGTCCTGCGCGAGGCGTCGAGGAAGCCGCGCCGGATCACGCCGCCGCCGAGGTAGAGAAACTCGGTGACGTCGCGCTCGTCGCGCGCGATCACGACAGCGAGGAGATCGGCGGGCTCGTCGACGATCGCGCGGTCGAAGACGAGCAGGTCACCGCGCTCGGGCGGCCGGGTGGCGTCGTGCAAGCGGCCGGCGCGCTCGGCCCACGCGACCACGGTCGCGCCGGAGTCACCCTCGACGGCGTGTCCGAGATCGCGCGCCCACGCGAGCGCCGCGGCGGTCGGATCGCGTG
>JACCTC010000084.1 GCA_013812655.1 Deltaproteobacteria bacterium
TCGCGCGGCCCAACAAGCCCGCGCCGCCGCGGCGCTGCGACATCATCGAACCAGCCGGCTGCTGCGACACGCGCGGCCGCGATGGCTCGCCGCTGATCCTCGTGGTTGCGGTGTGGCTCGTCGGTCGCCGCCGCCGACGCGTATCGGGGATGGCCCGGTGAGCATCCGCATCGCGTCGACTGCCCTTCGCGCTGCTCGCGCAAGGCGATCCGCTCGTGGTTCGCTCCGCACTCCGGCGAACGCGAACACGCTGGCTCCGCGGGTGGGCGTCGGCCCCGCGCTTGCCGATGACACGTTTGGCGCTCGCGCGCAGCGAGGGCAAGGTATGGGACAGAGCGTCGTTCGCCTATTCCGACTTCGCCCGGGCTTCACGTGCTCCACGGATCGAACACTGGAACGCCGGTTGGGCCGATATCGGCCGTGTTCCGCGTCACGAACGTCAGCCCGTGATGGAGCGCGGTTGCCGCGAGCTGAGCGTCGATCGTCGGCAGCGTCAACCGTCGCTTCTTCGCCAGTGCCTCGAGCTGTCCCCAGCGCTCCGCCACACCATCCTCGAATGCGAGGAGCCGTCCGGCAAACCGAACGCGCATGTCACGATCAAGCCAGCTCTGAAGTGCTGCTCGTTTCGGGTCGTCATCGCGAAGTAGATCGATGCCTTTCCGCACTTCGCCGATCGTGATCACGCTGAGGTGCAGCAACGGTTCCGCGGTGGCATCGACCCACGCCACGACGCGAGGGCTCGGGCGCCGTTTCATGAGCTCGGAGACGACGTTGGTGTCCAGCAGAAAGCCGATCACGGCTTCGCTACCACTTCAACGTCCGCGTGACGTCGCGCTTCCGGCTCAAGTCCAGTGACTCGCCGCCGGTGGGTGCCGACCGAAAGAACTCCACGAGAGACGCAGGCTGTTCGGCACGCTCGCCCGCGCGGTCGAACTCCTCGGCAGCAACGATGACGACGGCCTCGCCGCCTTGCTTGACGACTCGCTGCGGTCCGTGGGCCCGTACATGCTTGAAGAGCTCGCTGAACCGGGCCTTCGCCTCGTGGAGCTGCCAGACCGGTGGGACCGCTTTGGACGCCATCATCTATGACTACTATGACTAGTCCTTCTAGTCAACGAAGGGCTCCACCGCGGTGGGCCTGTCGAAAGCGCGTGGCATCCGGCGCCATTCGGCGGGTACCTGACGCGAATGCTCAAGCTCGAGAACTTGCTGTCCGTCACGTTGGACAAAGCGGCGTCGTGGAAGCCACAGGGCATCGCCGATACCGCCTGGAAGCCGACGAGCGTGAAGTTCGCGGTAAAGCGCTCGCAGCTCTACCTGGTCGACTACGCCACGGAGCATGCCACCGTCCAAGGCGAGGTGCTTCCCATCGAGCTGGCTGCGGGCGAGTACACCGTTGACGTTGCCGATGACATCACGTCGGTCCGGGGGCGCGTGTTCCAGGTGCTGCGCGTGCGCTCGACGGCCGCGGTCATCTTGCCGAGCAAGAAGTCGACCGCAAAGAGCGTGGTCAAGGCGTTGGTGTGGACGGTCGATGCGGAAGCGCGATCGCTTGCAAAGACGGTCTCGATCGCGGAATCGGAAGGCGGTCCGCTGCTCCTCGTGCCGGGCGAGCTCGTCGGCGAATGGCGTGGCGTGGTCACGTCCGACTACGAGCGCGCATGCGACGTGCGGCAGGATCCGGGCGCGCTGGCGATAGGCAAGGCGAAAGCGGTTCGCCTCGGAACGGATCCTGTCGCGCTCGTGCCGCACGGCACGGACTGCCCGATTCCGCCGCGCGTACGACGGGTATCGCTCCGGGAAGGTACGTGGTCGAGAGTGCGGGCGAGCTCGAAGGAACCGTGGTCGACGGCAAGCGATCGACCGAAGTCGCATTCACGCTGCAGCGTTTGCGACGGAAGTAACGCAGCTACGTCGGCACTCCTCCCCGCTGATAGCCGAACGCCGTCAGAACGTGAAGATCGCGGCGCCCCAGGTGAAGCCCGAGCCGAACACCGACGCGAGGATGCGGTCGCCGCGCTTCACCTTGCCCTGCTGGCGCCAGTAGTCGATCGTGAGCGGCACGGTCGCCGCCGTGGTGTTGCCGTAGAACTGGATCGTGTTGAGGACCTTGTCGGCGGGGATCTTCGCGACCTCGACGACCTTCTCGTTGATCCGGAGGTTCGCCTGGTGCGGCACGAACCACGCGATGTCGTCCCATGACAGGCCGGTCTTCGCGAGCGCCGCCTGCGTCGACATCACCATGCCGCGCACCGCGTTGAGGAACACGCGCTTGCCGTCCATCTGCGGGTACTTGGCCTGGTTCTGCTCGCGGTCGCGCGCGTCGTAGTCGACGTAGGGTGCCTTCGCGATGTCGAAGATCTTGAGGTAGAGGTCCATCGCGCCGTTCCCGTCGGCGTGCGCGGCCGTGTACATCACGCCGGCGCGCGGATCGTCGGTCTCCTGCGGCCCGAGCACGACCGCGCCGGCGCCATCCCCGAACAGCACCATCACGTCGCGGCCGCGCGTCGAGTAGTCGAGCGAGTGGCTGTGGAGCTCGGCGCCGACGAGCAGCACCCGCTTGTACATGCCGGTCTTGATGAACGCATCCGCCATCTGCAGGCCATAGACGAACGCCGAGCACTGCTGGCGGATGTCGAAGCACGCGCAGTTGCGGTCGGCGATCCCGAGCTTCTTCTGGAGGAAGACGGCGGTGCCCGGGAAGTGGATGTCGGGCGACAGCGTCCCGAGGATGATGCAGTCGATTTCGCCGGGCTCGAGGTTAGCGTCGGCGATCGCGCGCTTCGCAGCCTGCAGCGCGAGGTCACTGGTCGCGACCGAGCCGTCATTCGGCACGTAGCGGCGCTCGCGGATCCCGGTCCGCTTGGCGATCCACTCGTCGTTCGTCTCGCTCTGCTGGGTCTCCTGACGCTCGTGGCGGTCATTGAGGAACGGAAGCTCGGAGTTGGTGACGACGCGGTCCGGCACGTAGCTGCCGAGGCCCAGGATCTGCGTGCGGATCATCCGTCGTGGATATGCCAGGCGTCACGCCACGACAAGGGCAGCGCGCCACCACTGGCGTTACACGCCGCGTTACGGCAGCCTTCTGGCGTGCGCTGGCGCCCGCTCGTGATCTCCGTCGGAGTGCTCGTCTCGATCGGCGGCATCGCGATCGGTGCGTGGCCACCGCGAGGTCCTGCGTCGCCGCGCGCGCTGCCCGGCTGGCCACTCTACGAGCGATACTGCGTCGCGTGTCATGGCGCCGCCGGTGATGGCCGCGGTCCCGGCGCGCCCTACACCAAGGGGCGGCCGCGCGATCTCGTGAACGGCGACTACGCGTGGCGGTCGACGCCGATCGGCCAGCCGCCCACCGACGACGATCTGCGCGCGACGCTGCGCCACGGCGCACCCGGCACGTCGATGCCCGGCTTCGCGCTGTCCCCCGCGCAGCTCGACGACCTCGTCGCGGTCGTCAAGGCGTTCGCGCCTGCGAGGTTCGCGACGCCGGCGGTGCCGATCGGGTTTGCATCGCCACCGGCACCTGCCGCGGAGCGCGGTGCGAAGCTATGGAGCGAGCTTGGCTGCGCGAGCTGTCACGGTGCGCGCGGGGCCGGTGACACCGCGGCCGCGAAGGCGATGGCGTCACCGCCGTACGATCTGACGCGCGAGCTGCACCGGCCGCGCGCGACCGATGACAGTGAGGCCCGACGGCGCGCCGCGGCGCTATCGATCGCAACCGGGCTCGCCGGGACCGCGATGCCGGGCTACGCCGGGACCGTCGCCGACGCCGACATCTGGGCGCTCGCGGATCACGTCGTCACGCTGCGCGGCGCCGACAGCAAGGTCGATCGCAGCACGCTCGACGCCGCGGCGATCGCACGCGACCGCGTCGCGAAGCTCGAGGTC
Source organism: Deltaproteobacteria bacterium (assembly GCA_013812655.1). Lineage (GTDB taxonomy): Bacteria > Myxococcota_A > Polyangia > Haliangiales > Haliangiaceae > JABFXX01. The sequence continues at coordinate 3,886 of JACCTC010000084.1, forward strand.
GGGCGCTGGCCGGGAACCGATCCCGACGAGGCAAGGCTGTTCGGCGGCCCGATCGCGCCGCAAGGTGCACCGCCAGCGTCGCTCGGACCCGCGCAGGCCTCGCTCGCCGCGCGCCAGTGCTCGCGCTGCCACAACAAGCAGTTCCGCGAGTGGGAACCGTCGCTGCACCACGGCGCGACGTCGCCCGGGCTCGCTGCCCAGATGTACGGCCTGCCCGCCGACGAGGTCGCGTCGTGCCTGCGCTGCCACGCGCCACTCCCCGAGCAGGCCACCGATCGCGCGCTCTACGCCGACGGCGCGTCGTGCGCGGGCTGTCACGTCCGCAACTGGACGCGCCACGGGCCCGAGCAGCTCGCGCCGTCGCTGCTGCCGCTCCCCGGCTACCCGCTCACCACGCTCGCCGTCTACGAGCGCGCGGACTTCTGCCTGCCCTGCCACCAGCTGCCGCCGCGGACCGCGGTCGCCGGCAAGCCGCTGCTCAACACGTACAAGGAGTGGCTCGAGGGTCCGTACATGAAGCGTGGTGTGCAGTGCCAGCACTGCCACATGCCAAACCGCGAGCACTCGTTCAAGGGCATCCACGATCCGCAGACCTTCCGCGAGGGCATCGCGCTGACCGCCCGCGCGCACGCCCGCGACGGCACCGTCACCGTGACCGTCGAGGTCGCCAACGTCGGCGCCGGCCACTACCTGCCGACCACACCGACGCCGGCCGCGTGGCTGTCGATCGAGCTCCTCGACGCACGGGGCAAGCCGATTCGCGGTGGCCTCGCGAAGCAGCGCATCGGCCGCGACATCTACTTCGATGGCTCGTGGCACGAGCGCGCCGATACCCGCATCCCACCCGGCGAGAAGCTGACGATGACCCGTGCCTGGCGCGTCGCGGGCGCCACGACCGCACGCGTCAAGCTCGACGTCCACCCCGACGACTACTACGAGCGGCTCTACGCATCACAACTCCGCAAGCGGCTGGTTCCCGAGCGCCGCGCGCTGTACGAGGAGGCGCTGGCGCGTGGCCGCAAGGCGCACTACACCGCCGAGCAGCGCGAGTTGCCGATCACCGCGCGCTGAGCTGGCTTGCGAGCGCGCGGCAGCGGACTCATGATCAGGCGACATGATCCTCGCCTGCCAGGGCTGTGATAGCCGCTACGACGTGACCGGCCATCCCGTCGGTCAGCAGTTTCGCTGTCGCTGCGGGACGATCACGGCGCTCGAGGCGCCGTCGCCGCAGGCCGGGTTGCTCGCGTGTCCGCACTGTGGTGCCGGCGTCGCGCCGACCGCGAAGGCGTGCGACCACTGCGCGCACCAGCTGCTGCTCAAGGCCTGCCCGCGCTGTCTGTCGCGCGTCTTCCACGGCCACAAGCACTGCCCCGACTGCGGCGCCGAGCTCGGCGTGGCGGCAAGCGTCGCGGCCGCGGACGATCGCAAGTGCCCGCGCTGCGGCGATCCACTCGGCGCGCGGCGCGTCGACGACCTCGTGATCGACGAGTGCGTCGGCTGTCACGGGCTGTTCCTCGATCAGATCGCGATCAAGCGCATCGTCACCGATCGCCGCCAGGCCCGCGCAGAGTCGCTGCTCGGCGCGCTGCCGCAGATGGCACGCTACGAGATCCAGCCGGCGAGCAAGATGTACATCAAGTGTCCGGTCTGCCAGGTCATCATGAACCGCAAGTTATTCGCGGCGGGCTCGGGCGTCGTGATCGACGTCTGCAAGGACCACGGCACGTTCTTCGACATGGGCGAGCTGCCGCGGATCATCGAGTACGTGATGCAAGGCGGGCTCGAGAAGGCCGCGCTCAAGCAGATCGATCGCGAGAAGGCCGCCGCGCTCCGCGAACAGCACGCAGCGCGCGCCGCGATGCAGAGTGCCTCGCACGTCCACGGCACCTCGAAGGTCGCGCAGGGCAGCGCGCTGATCGACCTGCTGTTCACGATCTTCCGCTGACCCCGCACCGCGGACGCCGCGTGTGGTGCAATGCGGTGATGCGCCTGCCCGCTCGCTGTGCCCTCCTGATCGCGGCAGCCGGCTGTCCCGCGCCACAGGTGTCGCCGCCTCGCGTGGTGCCGCCGCCTGCAGATGCCGCGGTCGACACGCCGGTGCCGCCGGTCGTGACACCCGCCGCGCCAGGCGAGGCACCTCGACTCGTCGTGCTCGTCGTCGTCGACCAGCTGCCATCGTGGGCGTTCGCGATCAAGCGGCCACACCTGACCGGCGGCTTCGATCGGTTGCTGCGCGAGGGCGAGTGGCACACCGGCGTCCACCCGTCGGCGGCGACGCTGACCGCGCCCGGGCACGCGCTGATCAGCAGCGGCGAGCCGACCGCGACCTCGGGGATCCTCGGCAACGAGTGGTGGCACCGCGATGTCGGGCGCGTGGTGGGCAGCGTCGAGGCGCACGATGGCTCGAGCTCGGCGGTGTGGATGCGGGTTCCCGCGCTCGGCGATGCACTCGTCGCCGGCGCCACCGGCGGCAAGGCGGTCAGCGTCGGCCTCAAGGGACGCGCCGCGATCCTGCTGCTCGGCAAGGCCGGCTTGCCGATCTGGTACGACCGCAAGCTCGCGGCGTTCAAAAGCTTCAGCACGCCGGGATGGCTCGCTGACCACGGCCGGCAGCACCCTATCCTGCCGCGGCTCGACGACGTATGGACCCCGCGCGACCCGGCGCAGCTCGCGCGCATCTCGCAGACGACCGACGATCAACGCGGCGAGGTCGGCTCCAAGGGCTTCGGGCCGACGTTCCCGCACGCGCCACGCAAGACCGCGTCTCCGGCCGACACGGTGTTCGCGCTGCCGCTCGGTAACGAGCTCGTGTTCGAGACCGCGCTCGCGGCGATCGCCGGCGAGGCGCTCGGCAGTGATGCGGCGCCCGATCTGCTCGCGCTCAGCCTGTCGGCCTACGACTATGTCGGTCATGGCTGGGGGCAGGAATCGTGGGAGGCGTGGGACATGATGCTGCGCCTCGATCAGCAGCTCGCCGGCTTCCTCGCCGCACTCGATCGCCGCGTCGGAGTCGGGCGGTGGTCGCTCGTGCTGACCAGCGATCACGGGGCGTGCCCGCTACCCGAGCGCGGGAACGGCGGGCGACTCGCATTCGAGACCATCAAGAACGCCGCGAACCGCGCGGCGGCAGCCGAGCTCGGGCCCGGCGAATGGGTCGTCGCCGCGAAGTATCCGAGCGTGTATCTGTCGGCGGCCGCGCGCGCGAAGCCGCCGAAGGAGCTCGCGAAGGCGACGACCAAGATCATCCACGCGCTGCGTTCGTTCCCCGGGCTCGAGCGTGTCGAGCGCACCGCGGACTTCGCGGGGAACTGCGCGCGCCGCACCGGCGACGCCCTCATGATCTGCCTCGGCCTCGATGCCGAGCGCTCCGGCGAGATCTTCTACCTGCCGCGCGCCGGCTGGGTCCTCCACGAGAAGGCGTCGCCACCGGCAACCGCGCACGGCTCGCAGCACGCCTACGATCGCGAGGTCCCGGTGATCGTGCTCGCGTCCGACCGCGCGGCCGCGCATCCGCCGCTCGCGACTCCGTCGACGACGCCGATGCCGATGGTCCAGATTTCGAAGATCCTGGCTGGCTGGCTCGGAATCACACCGCCCTCCGCGCTCCCTCGGGCAGCGCCCTGATCGACGGAAACCGACCTCGCAACAGAGGTAGAGTCAGCCGATGCGGCTCGCCATCCTGCTCGCGTGTGCCATGGGGTGGAGTGCGACCGCCCACGCCAGCCCGCTCCAGCTCAAGCGGGTCACCGACAAGTACCCGGTCGAGGCGATGCGTGCCTTCGCCGCCGGCCTCGTGATGCATCAGCTCGAGGATCTGCACAACGCGAGGAATGCGTATGACAGTGCGAACCGCCACTCGCCGCAGGCCAACACCTACTACAACATCGCGGACCTCTACCTGCGCAGCGAGCGTCCCGACCTGGCGATCGAGGCGCTGCGCCGCTACCTCGAGCTCGCGCCCGTCGCGGCGGACCGTGCCGAGGTGCTGCGGCTGATCCAGGATCTGTCGAACGCGCCGGCGAAGATCACGCTCGGCGGCCAGCTGTCCTCGAAGGGCGAGCCCGCTGCAATCCTGCTGCTCGACGGCGTCTTGGTCGGCACGTCGCCGATGCTCGTGCGGCCGACTGCTGGCAGGCACCTCGCCGAGCGCATCACCGCGACGACCTACGCGAGCCGCGACTTCGAGGCTCGACCCGGGATGATCGACTACGTGGCCCTCACCGCCACACAGGGACCGACCGGGAACGTCGTGATCACCGGGCTCGACCGGCGAACACCGTGGCGCGAGGGCAAGGTGACGTTCGTCGGCTACCAGCGGTTCGTGCTGCCCGTCGGTCGTTACACGATCACCGGCAGCGACGGCCATCCGCGGCTGTGCAGCCCGGTGCAGTTCGAGGTGAAGTCCACGAGGCAGCTGACCCACGTCCGGGTCGAGCTCGGCGCGAGAGGCAGCAGCGACTGCGCCAAGATCGTGCGCGTCCGTACCCAAACGTTGACGCTGCCTCCAGGTGGACCATGAAGCTGGTCGCGTACATCCTCGTGGTCCTCGTCGGGCTCGGCGGCTCCGCGCGTGCCGAGTCGAAGCGCAAGGCCACTCCCGACAAGATCACGAAGGCGGCGAGCAAGGCGTTCAAGGATGCGATGACCGCCGAGGACAAGGGCGATCTCGAGACGGCCGCGAACCTCTACGAGAAGGCCTTCAAGATCTCGCCGCACGCGGCGACCGCGTTCAACCTCGCCGAGATCAACGTCCAGCGTGACGATCTGCTCGACGCCGTCGCGGCCTATCAGCTCTACCTCGGGCTCGCGCCCGCGGCGCCGGACCGCAAGGAGCTCGAGGCGCTGATCGGCGAGCTGCTTCGCCGCCCCGGCACGATCCAGCTCTACTGGCTCGCGAGCGATCCGTTCGATCACACGGAGAGCTACGTGCTGATCGACGGTGACATCGTCCTCAGGCCGGGCGATGCCGTGAAGGTCGAGACCGTCGGCAAGAGGTCCCAGCTCGCCTTCCCGGCACGGCCCGGCGAGCACCTCGTCGAGATCGTCACGCCGATCAGCTACGACGCCGCAGCGGTCGACGTGCCGATCGGCAGATCGGTCACGCGGAAGATCGCCCTGCCTCCACGAGTCGACGGCAACCTGATCGCGAGCGCCCCGCACCCGATCACCATCGACGTCGGGACCCGCAGCGTGAAGATCAACGGCGAGCGCCTCGTCGCGCCGGTCGGCACGTACCTGCTCGGCGTCGACGACGGCTCGCCTGCTCGCGAGTGTCCGCCGGTCTCGATCACCACGCCCCGCGCGGGCGAGCTGGCATACGTCCACATCATGCCCGCCGAGCTTCCGAAGTTGCCGCTGCAGCACGCACCGCGACGCTGCCGGAAGCTCGTCACGAAGCGGCACCGCCTCGTGTTTCCCTGATCATGGACGGCGCGCCGAGCCATTTCTGTTCGCGGTGCGGCACGCGTCGCAGCGGCAAGGGCACCTGCGCCCGCGACGGTACGACGCTCACCGCGATCGTCGATAGCTCGCTGCTCGGCACCGAGGTCGGCAACTACGTCATCGTCCAGGCGCTCGGCCAGGGCGGCATGGGCGCGGTGTACCGGGCGGTGCAGCCCGCGATCGGTGCCGAGGTCGCGATCAAGGTGCTGCACGCCGGCTCCGAGGCGCAGAGCGGCATGGTCCAGCGCTTCCTGCTCGAGGCGCAGGCGGTGAACCGCGTGCGCCACCCCGGGCTGATCAAGATCCTCGACACCGGGTACCTGCCGGATCGCCGGCCGTACCTCGTGATGGAGCTGCTCGACGGCGCCTCGCTCGCCGATGCGATCGGTCAGCTCGCGCCGGCGCTCGCGTGTCACGTCGTCGCCGAGGCACTCGACGCGCTACAGGCCGTCCACCAGGTCGGGATCGTGCACCGCGATCTCAAGCCGCCGAACGTGTTCCTGACCCGCGACGGCCGCGTTGTCGTGCTCGACTTCGGCATCGCGAAGCTGGTCGCCACCGACGGCGGCGCGGCGATCACGCACAGCACGGGCCTGATCGGGACGCCCGAGTACATGGCGCCGGAGCAGATCCGATCGCGGCCGCTCGATCGGCGCACCGACATCTACGCGATGGGCATCCTGTTGTACGAGTTGATCACCGGCAAGCGCCCGTTCGCCGCGGCGGCGACGTTCGAGCTGCTCGTGCAACATGTCGAGCGGCCCCCGACTTCGCCGCGCGACTACGTTCCCGACCTCGCGCCGGCGATCACCGACACGATCCTGCGCGCGCTCGAGAAGGAGGCCGATCGCCGGTTCCAGACCGCCGCCGAGATGGCGGCACCGCTGCGTGTCGCGAGCGGCGCCTCGAATGAGGGCGATGTCGCCGCGTTCGTCGCGAGCCGCGTTTCCGCAGCTGCGCGCGTGCTGGCCGATGGCGATGGCGCGGGTCGCTCCACGCTGACGATCCGTGGCCCGGGTGGCAGCGCGCGTGACGCCGTGCCCACCGCGGCGTACGCGACCACCGCACCGCAGAACATGCCGGTTCCGGACTCGACGCAGCCGCGCGCGAGGACTGCGGGCACGACGCGCCCCGATCGACGCACGCGCTGGTCGTTGCTGGCCGGCGCGGCTGCGGTCGCGGCAACCCTTGCGGTCGTGACGGTCTTCATCATCATGCGTGACGACGCGCCGGTCCGTGCGGATCGACCACGGGGCCGTGACACCGGCGCGGCTGCTGCGATCCTGACGGATGCGGCAACGACGAGCGCTGTGCCGCCCGTCGATGCCGCGGCGACCGGCACACTCGCGGTGAAATCAAATCCGCCAGGAGCGCGGATCACGGTCGATCACGCACCTGCTGGCGTCACGCCCGCGACGTTGTCGCTCGCGGCGGGTGCACACCTGATCCGCGTCGAGCATCCGGGCTACCTCGCCGTCGACGAGGCGGCGGAGGTCCGGGCCGGCGAACGTGCGACGGTGATGGTGCGGCTGCCTGAAGATCGCGGGCCGATCGCGGGTCGTGGTAATCGCCCCGGCAGCGCCACCACGGTGGTCACGAAGCATGGCTCCGGCAGTGCAGACACCGCGGTCACGGCGGCCAAGCGTGCAGACCCGGTTCCGATCGATGCCGGCGTCCCCGCGACGACTCCGCGTGATGCAGGAAGTGGCTCGCGCCGCAAGATGACCAATCCGTATGAGTGACGGATGAGCGTGTTCCTGTTCGGCGCGAACTCGATGCTCGGCTGGTCGATGCTGCGCGCCGCCGGAGCGACCGCCGTCGACGGCTTCTGCAATGGCTTCACCCGCAAGCCGCCGCCCGACATCGATCGCGGGATCCACCTCGACGACGAGCTCGCGGTCGCCGAGCTGTTCCGCGACGAGCAGCCGTCGCTGATCATCAACTGCGCGGGGATCTGCGACGTCGGAACCTGCGAGGAGTCACCCGACTTCGCCTACTCGGTCAACGTCGACGGCGCGCGCATCCTGGTCGACCACGCGCCGGCCGCCACCCGCATCGTCTACCTGTCGAGCGATCACGTGTTCGGCGGCGACGCCGGTCCGTATCGCGAGGACACGCCACCGTCCCCGATCAGCGTGTACGGCCACACCCGCGTCGCCGCCGAGCAGCTGTTCCTCGCGCGCCCGAACACGCTCGTCGTGCGCGCCGGCCTGTGGATCGGGCCATCGTCGAACGGCCGCATGGGCCACCTCGACTGGCTGCGCGACCGCCATCGCCGCGGGCTGCCGATGACGATCGTCGCCGACGAACATCGCTCCGCCGTGTGGGCCGAGGACGCGGCACGCCGGGTCTGGGACCTCGCGCGCTCCGAGCTCACCGGCCTTCGCCACGTCGTCGCCGATCGCATCGTGTCGAGGCCCGAGCTCGCCACCTACCTCGACGGTCACTTCGCGATCGGCGCCCGCTTCGAGCTCGAATCGCGCCACGACCGCAAGACGCCGCACCTCGGCCACGTCGACCTCGTCACGCTGCATCGCGATCCACTCGCGACCCCGCTGCCGTCGGTGATCCCCCCGCGATGAGCCGCGTCAGCGGGTGACGACGATGTCGATGTCGTGCGTGAGGTCGCGGCCCCACGAGATCTCGAGCGTGCCGACGACCTGCCACTCGATCGGCCCGGAGGTCGGCGACAGTGCGGAGGCGACGCTGCGCAGTGCATCGCCGAGTGGGCTCGCCGGCGCGGACGGCCGCATCTCGAGGGCGTCGGGTGGCACCGTGAGCTCGAACGGCAGCGTCGCGGACTCGTAGCGTTTGGCACCGCCGAGCTCGAGCACGAACTGGAAGACCTCCGCGTGCGACGTGCCGACGTTGCGACCCGAGTCGGACTTCTTGAGCTGCACGAGCTTCTGGCGCGCGCGCAGCGTGACGACGAGGCGCTTGGCGTCGACTGGCTCGGACAGTGCGAGCACGAGGCGGCCTTGCAGCGTCCCGCCCGGCGCGACCTTGAGCTGGTCGAGCTCGAGCTTCACGGTCCCGCGCCCGAGGCCGGTGACCTGCTTGGTCGTCTGCTTGATCGTGGTGCCCGCGGTCTTCGCGGTCTCCTTCAGCTGACCACCAAGCTTGCTGAAGAACTTCCCGGCATTCTTGACCAGATCATCGGCGTCGGACATGCGGGGAGCATGGCACGAAGCCGCTGGACGCGTAGGCCGCGTCAGTCGACGAACAGCGAGCAGCCGTCGATGAACAGGTCGCTGATCACGCCCGCGAGGTCGAGCGTGCCGGCGTGAAAGATCGCGCCGACCGACGTGTCGCCGGCACCGAGCTCGAAGACGGTGACCTGCTTGCCGGTGGTGTGGCGGAACGATTGCACGTTGAGCTGGTGATCGTCGGCGTGCGCGAGGCCCTCGGCGAGGTTCACGACGTCGGGATAGACCCGCTTGAACGTCGCGAGCGCCTGCGCGGCCTCCATGCCTGCGAGCTGGTTCGCGGCCGTCACCACGCGCGCCGAGGTCCGCGTGAACGCGGGATCCATGCGCAGCGCCGCCCAGTCCTCGGGCAACAGGCAGGTCTCGTGCTCGACGGTGCAGTCGTAGAGATCGCCATCGTGGATCGACGTGACCATCGCGCCGCCGAGCCGCTCGAAGATCGCGCCGTAGGAGTTGTCGCCGGCGCCGTATTCGAAGGCGATGAAGCCGCGGCGCGCGGCGGGCTCGACGAGCCAGATCACGTTCATCTCCTGCTGGTCGACGCGCGCGAGTGCCTCGGTTGCCGTGGTGACGTCGGTGTGCGACGACTGCCGGACCGCGAGCACGAGCTTCTGCTGGTCCTCGGCGCTCAGCGTCGCGAGCGTCGCTTGCGTGATCAGCGTCGTGTTGACCGTCTCGAGCGCGGCGTTCGTCGCGATGTCGTTGTACGTCGAGCCGAACAGGCACACGCCGCTCGGGACCGCGCAGCCGGCGCCCTCGCAGTCGACGGTCACCTTGAACTTGCCGCGGGTCGCGGCGTCGTAGCCCTTGACCAGCACGCGATAGCGGCCAGCGCCGAGGTCGCGCACGAGCTGCGAGTACGTGGTGCTCGCGTAGTCGTCGTTGCGCGCGACGTACGCGCCCCAGCCACTCGCGGTCTCGCGATACAGGTAGAGCACGGTGTCGGTACGTCGCTGGCCGCGGACTGCATAGCTCGTGGTCATCTCGACGCGCGCGTCGTCGTGAAGCTCGAACGTCCACGCGTGGTACCGCTCGGCCTCGGTCAGCTCGGAGGTCACCGGCATCTCGAACACCAGCGCCCCGTGGTCGGTCGGCTTGCGATGTGAGTCGGCCTTGCTGTCGTCGAGGAGCTCCTCCTCGGGGCCCTTGCCATCATCCATGCAACCAGGCAGAGCAGCGAGGGTCAGCGCGAGAACATACGCGTGGCGACGGCTCATGCCGACAGCTGGAGCAATAATCGGACCTCGCTCCACATCCCGGATCTCCGAAGATCATAAACAATCAAGACAACTTGGAGCATCGCGCGTTGTTCGCGCGTGGCTACGCCACTAGCCATGGCGAAAGCCCCAGTGACCGAGGACGATGGTGGTCAGATCTCGTGCGGCATCGGCCGGCGCGGCGCACGGAAGTAGCGCAGCGGCGAGTACGGCCCGAAGTTCGAGACGCGTGAGGTGTACAGATCGGCGTAGTCGTTGACCTGCTCGCCGAACCGCGAGTTCTCGTTGCCCTCGCGCAAGCACGAGCCCCAGTGCGAGTTGTACGCACGATCGATGCGGGCCTCGAGCGAGTCGACCTCGGCATCCATCAGGTTCGCGCGATCGCGGAGCGCGTCGATCGACGCCCGCATCATCTTGCGCTCCTCCTCGAGCCGCACCCGCAACGACGCATTCGTCGTCGGCTCCTCGAGCAAGCGATGGATCTTCTTGAGGCGCAGCGACTGGTAGTCGATCTCGGACTCGAGGTTGCGATGCCGGCGATCGAGAAGCTCGAGATCCTGGATCTGCGCCTCCAGCCGATCGCTGACCGAGATCTCGCGCTCGAGCTCCTGCAGGACCATCGCGGTGCGCCACATGTGCTGCTTGCGGAGCCGCAGGATGTCGCCGTAGATGTGGTCGCCGATGTAGAGGACCTGCTCGCCCTTGATGCCGGTCATCTGCTCGAACGCGACGACGTTGCCACCCTGATAGATCTTGTCGCGCGAGAGATGCTTGATCTCCCCATTGGTGCTGATCGGCTGGTAGGTCTGCGGGTCGATCTGCACGAATGGCCGCAGCTCGTTGAAGAACGCCGGCTTCGCGCCGCCGACGATCACGATGTCGAAGTAGTTGCGCCACGACGGATACGCCTTGCGCTCGCCGTCGAGCAAGTAGCTCATCACCACGGCGGTGTAGTCGTAGAGCGAGTTCGTCAGCAGGAACAGCTTCTTGCCGGAGCTGCGGAACTTGTGCAGCGCCTCGCCGAGCAGCGGATCCTTGACAATGTACGACGGAAGGTCGGCCTTGATGACGCTCTTCAGCGTGTCGTCGCGGTGCGCCTCGTCGATCGCGGTGCGGATGTCGCCGAACAGCTTGTCGTAGGCGGGCGTGCCGGTCTGGCGGTCCGCCCAGTCGACGAGCGTCGTGTACATCACCGCCTCGGGCAGGCCGAACAGCGTGTCGATCCACTCGAAGCGGTCGTTCGAGAGGTTGATCTTCTCGTTGCGGTAGGCCGCCTTGCGCTCGTCGTGCGTGAGCTCGCGGAAGCCGTGGTAGCAGCGGCCGACAAAGCTGTGGCGATCGAGCTTGAACACGTTGCCGAGCTGGCGGTCGACCATCACGCCGCGGATCGCCCACCGGGGGTCGTAGTGAATGTCGCGGATCTGCTCGGGATAGCCGTGTTTGTCGATCAGCTTGCCGAGGGTGAGCTCGATGGAGAGCCGCTCGAGCCGGTCCTGGTGATACAGGGCAAGCGTGTAATCCATGTCGAACCCGATCACCTCGATCGAGTCCATCCGCATATTGCGGTTGCAGAACACGCGGTTCTTGCGAGGGACGTCGATCTCGGTCGTCGTCTCACCCAGCAGTGCGCCCAGCTGCTGGTCGACGTCGGTCGTGGCGACCATTCGCGTAAATAGTACCGTGTTCCGACCCGCCGCTCACGGTCCCAGTGGATCGATCGGGGTGGGACATCATGGGGCGAAGCAGGGTGGGGCGAAGCAGGGTCGGACGCGGCCGGGTGGGATACATTCGGAGCATGGTCGCGCCGCCCGCCTGGAACCGCAGCTCAGAGCCTTTCGCGGAGCTGTTCTCGGCCACCGCCATCGCCACCCGGGTTGCCGAGCTCGGCGCGCAGATCACCGCCGACTACGCGAACCGCGAGGGCGACATCGTCGTGATCGGCGTCCTCAAGGGCTCGATCTTCTTCCTCGCGGATCTCGTCCGCCACATCGCCGCGCCGATCATCCTCGACTTCATCGGGATCTCGTCGTACGGCGACGCGACGGTGTCCTCGGGCGTGGTGCGGATCACTCAGGATCTCTCGCGACCGATCGAGGGCAAGCACGTGATCGTCGTCGAGGACATCGTCGATACCGGTCACACCGTTCACTACCTGCTCGAGAACCTCGCGACCCGCCGCCCGGCCTCGATCGCGCTGTGCTCGCTCCTTCACAAGCCGGAGCGCTCCGAGCGCGAGACCAAGATCGACTACCTCGGCTTCACGATCCCCAACAAGTTCGTGGTCGGCTACGGCCTCGACATCTCCCAGCAGTATCGAAACCTGCCGTTCATCGGCTACGTCCAGGGCGCTTAGCCTAGAGTTAAGAGCTGATGGACAAGGAAGGGCTCGAGAAGCTACCGGCCGCCCTCTTCGAGATCGGCAAGCTGATCGGCTCGGACCTCGATCCCGGCATCCTGCTCTCGCGGATCGCCGAGCTGATCTGCCAGCTGATCGACGCCAAGGCGTGCTCGGTCATGCTGCTCGACGCCGACCGCAAGCGGCTGCTCGCGAAGGCCGCCTACGGCCTGCGCACCGAGCGCATGCACTCGCTGTCGTTCAAGGTCGGTGAGGGCGTTGCCGGCTGGGTCGTCGAGCGTGGCCAGCCCGCGCTGATCCCCGACGTCACCCAGGACTCGCGGTTCATCGCGCTGCCCGCGAACCAGACGCCGATCTCGTCGCTGCTGTGCGTACCGCTCCTCGCCCGCGGCGAGCGGGTGGGCGTGGTGACCGCGACCGCCGAGCGGGTCAACGCGTTCAACGCGGCCGATCTCGAGCTCGTGCGGTTCATCGCGATGACGATCGCGCTCGACATCGAGAACGTGCGGCTCCACCGCGTCGCGGTCACCGATCCGCTGACCGGCGCCTACAACCGCGAGTTCTTGATGCAGCGGCTGCCGCAGGAGATCGAGGCTGCGATCGATCGCGATCGCTCGCTGTCGATCGCGATGGTCGACGTCGACCACTTCAAGGCCGTCAACGATCAGCACGGTCATGGCACCGGTGACGTCGTGCTCGCCGAGGTCGCGCGCCGGCTGCGCGGTGCGATCCGCGGTGGCGATGTGCTCGTGCGCTACGGCGGCGAGGAGTTCCTCGCGGTCCTGCCGAAGGCCGACGCCGGCCGCGCGTGGGAGGTCGGCGAGCGGATGCGCCAGCGCGTGTGCGAGCGCGCGTTCGACGTCGGCGATGGGCTCGCGCTGTTGCTGCGCGTCTCGGTCGGCATCGCGCAGTGGCGGATGGGCGAGACGATGCCCGATCTGATCGAGCGCGCCGACATCGCGCTGTACGAGGCGAAGGATCGCGGGCGCAACCGTGTCGAGGTCGCCCCTTGAGCGATGGAGGCGACCCAGGCGAACCCAAAGATCCGCCTCCCAAGCGCCGGCGCAAGCCACCGCCGTCGCTCGAAGGCATCGACACCGGGATTCCCGACAACGACTACGGCGTCATCGATCCGAGCGCACCGACCCAGGCCGCCGAGATCACGTCCACGAAGACCCAGGCAACCGGCCCGCTGACCGTAGCGGCAACCGCCGGCACGGGCACGCTCGAGCCGATGGCTCCGCCACCGCTCACACAGTTGCCGGATCCGGCGACCGCCGAGATCCCGCCGACCGCGATCGATCCCGAGCCGGATCTGTCACGCACGTTCGAACCTGCGATGCAGGGCACGCTCGCGAGCGGCCCGACGCGAATGCCCGAGGAGCCGGCGATCCCGGCAGCACCCACGACGTACGGCGACGACGCGCTCCGCGAGGCGGTCGGTGCGAAGCCTGCGAAGCGAACGCGCAAGCCGCCGGACGAGCCGTTGCCGAGCCGGTTCGACGACGATGCCGACAGCACCGACGATGATGACGGGCTGCCGGGGCGGCCGCGTAACCGCAAGCTGATCGTGATCGCCGTCGGCAGCCTCGTCGTCGGCCTCGGCATCGCCGCGATGATCTTCCTCGGCTACCAGAACAGCGGCTGGTTCTACCTGCGGTGCGAGGCCGATCGCGTCGTCGCCGAGGAGGGCCGCACGTTCCCGCCGTGGGGCAGCCAGGCACTCGAGGACAAGGAGTGGAAGCCGATCAAGATCCCGCCCGAGGCCGAGTGCGCGCCGCTCGAGACCGAGAGCTACCCCGAGCTCGTCGCGCAGTTCCGCGCGATCCTCGTGAAGCGCGCGACCGTGCTGCTCACCGCGAAGGAGGTCACCAAGGCCGACGAGGCCGCGGCGCTCCTCGAGCAGGCGCTGCTCCACGCGCGCTCCCACAGCGACGCCGCGCGCAACGCTCGCATCGAGATCCAGCGGCTCCTCGGCGACGTCGTGTACTGGCGTGCCTCGCTGAAGATGCGCGATGCCGCGAAGGCACTGGACGAGGCCGCGAGGCAATTCGACGCGGCGTCTCTCCAGCGCCCTCGTCACGTCACGGATGCCGCCGCGTGGGCCGACCACGTTCGCAAGATCGTCGGCGAGCTCGAAGCGGGCCCCACCGGCTCGAGCCAGACCGTATTCCCGCCCGTACCGCCCGCTTCCGATCGACCGCCTGCGCCACCCGGAGTCGCGCTCCCCGTCGAGCCTGGCCCCGCAACCGTCGAGCAGCCCGCGGCTCCGCCCGATGCCGGCGTGCCCACCGGCGGCGTGCTGCTGTGATCAGGATCGACTCATAGCTCATCAGCGCGCAGGCGAAATTGTCGAGCTCGACTATTCCGTCGGCGAATTCAGCTCCGAGTCGGTGCAGCAGAAGCGCGATGTCATCGCGCAGCGCACTTCGTCGTACGCGTGCGTCGACGGAACGTGCGTCACGGACTGCGCGAGCGCGTCGTGCGCTGTCGGCTATTATTGCCGTGGTGATCTCAACATCTGCATGCCGAGATGCACGCGCGTCGATGATCCGATCTGCGATGGCTATCGCTGCGACGTGACCGTCGGCGAGTGCGAGTCGTACTGCCTGCCGGGCGAGCTCGAATGTACAGACGGGTATACGTGCGACGCGACCATGCACTGCGTCGCCAGCTGACTCGGCGCGACGAAGACGCGCGACGTCCCGCCACTTGGTCTGCTTGCCAACAACGCGCTCGTGATACTCATGCGCCGGCACTGCCACCTCGACGACGACAGACCTTGCGAACCCTGTTGCTACTCGAGATCGTGGCCGTCACGTCCGCGTGCCGCGATCGCGAAGCCAAGCCGCCGCAGACCGTAACGCCACAAGACGCAGCGCGCTCTCAGCTTGACGCAGCGGCCACGGCGCAGCTCGACGCGGCCGTCTCGCCGGATGCGTTCGTGTTCGTGCGGGTGCGATAACCAGGAGGCGGATCGTCTCGCGCGCCAGCTCGGCGAAACAGCCGGACAGCTCGACGCGAGATTTTTTGGTCAGGCGACACGATAAGTAGTCCTCAAACGACACTGAAAGTGGTCCATCCCCACCGCCGGCCGAGCCGGCATCGAGGGTTACGTGGACACAGACGTTTTGCAGGAGCCGTCACCTCAGGGCATCGAGGTGGCGATGGTCGAGCCAGAGATCGTGCGGAAGATCCGAGCACTCGCAGCACTTGGTTGGGGCAGCCGCAGCATTGCGGCCGAGCTCGGCATCGCGCGTAGGACGGTGCAGCGCTACGTGCGCGGCGGCGAGGCTGCGGAGACGCAGACGCGGCCCGCGGCGCAGGCGCTGACAGCGGAGCAGCGAGCGCGTGCCGTGGAGTTGTTCGAGTCGACTGCCGAGGGCAATGCGGTCGTGGTTGCCGACCTGCTCGCTGACGAGGGTCTCAAGATCCACCCGCGCACCGTGCAGCGCATCGTGCGGCCGCACCGCCAAGCGAAGCGAGCAGCTGAGGCTTCGACGGTGCGGTTCGAGACCGCGCCCGGGCATCAGCTGCAGATCGATTTCGGAGAGAAGCGGCGGAGCCCGCGAGCACGAGCACGCCGCCCCCCACGCCGATGAGGCTCGCGCGCAGGCTCGATTGGGCCGCGCTCTTGCGCAGGGTTTTCGGCGACGAGGTTACCCAATGTCCGCGCTGCGGCGATGCCCTGCGCGTGCTCGCGTTCATCACCGATCGACACGCTACCGCCCACATCCTCGAACACCTCGGCCTGACCTCCGACGTCGTGCCGATCGCGCCCGCTCGCGCTCCGCCCGAGGACCCGGACTGCGAGCTCGACTTCGGCGCCTGAATCTCCGGCCTCGCCACCGCTGCCACGGTGCCGATCGCGAGTCTGCGCCGTTCGCTCATGTTCGAGCCTCCCGACGGTCGGCTCCCTCACACTCCTTCCACGCCCTCGGTCAACCGCTGCGGTTCTCGCCAACACTACGCTGCGTTCGCCGCATCGAAAGCCGCATCGACCAGCCTATCCTCTGGCGCGAGCACGTCGTTTGCTCGCAACTCGCAGCCGGTGCTGGCACCGTCGCAGCTCATCTCCGATCCGGACGCAGGCTGACGGCACGGATTCGCTCGCATTGTCATGCCCTTGGAAGATTTCAGTGCGACATTTCGGCCGGCAGGGAACTAAGGGCATCACTCGAGCCATGTGCTCGGAAAGGACTGCCCGATGCGTCTCTTGACCACACTGCAGCGTCTCCTACTCTGTTTCGCGTTCCTGATCTCGCTGGTTGCGTCGAAGGGGTGCGTCGTAGGCACCGACATCGAGCCGGACGACGACGACGAGATTGGCGAGCTCTCCGCGGCAGTGGCCACGATGCCGTTGCGGAGTCCCATGGCCGGAGCGACGGTGAGTGGCACCATCACGATCGACGCGGCTGCTCCGTCAGGGACGGCCAAAGTTGCGTTCTTCGTCGACGGAGTACGCGTAGGTGTCGACACGAGTGGCCCGTCCTGGACGTTTCCCCTCGACACCACGAAGTATCTGGACGGCAAGCGGACGCTGACCGCCGTTGCGAGGAAGGCCGACTCGACGAGGCTCGCCGCCGCGACGGTCACGGTCACGGTCGCCAACGCCGGTGGCAAGCCCCACGTCGCGATTCGTGTGTTTCCCCACTACTCGGGTTCGACGTACGGCAATCACGAGTCGGTACTCCAGCAACTCGGCAGGCTTGGTGTGAGCCGGATTTCAGCGCTCCTCTACCCGACGATGAGCGGCGAGGAGATCAAGTTCTACCAGAACGCCTACTCGCGTTACGGGATCCGAGTCTGGTTCGCGGTCGGATCTCCCGGTGCCACTCTGAGCGATGCTGACTGGACCAAGGTTCGCAACCTCCTCACTGGCCCGTTGGCAGGGATCACCGAGGTTGCGTCCGGGTGGAACGAACCGAACCATCGACTCTCGGGTGACTGGGCGACCCCAACTGCGAACCATCAGAAGAAACTCTGGGCGAACATCCAGCAGGTCAACGCGGCTGCCGGCCAAACCATTCGCGTGGGAACCCCGCCCCTGTGGTCGGGTAGCATCTCGACGCAGTTCTCCGACCTGGCGATCTTGTCCCCGAAGATCAAGGGCGCGTACGACACGATCAACTGGCACATGTACCCTCACGGCAACACGGGATCGGCGCTGGCGAGCATGGTCGACGCGCAGGTGACGCAGTTCCGGGCAGCGTACGGCAGCTTCCCGATGTTGAACTCCGAGTCCGGGTACTTCACTGCGGAGAACTACACCGGTGGCTCGAACCCGTCCACAGAGGCCGAGCAGGCCGCGCAACTACCCGACCTCGTCAACTTCCACTTGAGTCGAGGGATCAGCATCTCGTATTTCGAGCTGCTCGATGATGTCGACCCGTCCGGTGCGAACCGTGAGGCCCACTTCGGGCTCGTGAGAACGCCATCGCTCTCTCCGAGCACCTGGACGGACAAGCCGGCTTTTGCTGTGTTCAAGAACCTGGTCACCCGCTAACCGAGCCGCCCACACCATCGAGCTCCCATTGCTCGACGGGCCCGATGGTCGAGGGTTACCAGGTCCACATGAACAGCGCTGCACTCGTCGCCAGCGCGAGCGTGCCGACACCGAGGCCGAATAGACCGAGGGTGTTGGCGCGGCTTCCGCGGTGGTCGTAGTCGGTGATCACCGCCGCCGAGCACGGTGTACCTACCGTGCAGGCGGCCAGGGCCGCATCGCGCTGGTTGTCGAGATAGCGCGCGTCCCACACGAAGAAACCGCCAACGGCAAACGCGCCCGCACTTGCCACCGCAAGGCCGATCGTCAGCGCGCGATGTCCACGCGTCGGTGCGATCGCGGGCGCAGGGATCGGCTGCTGCGGTGTGGGTGGCGGCGGCTGGCTACTCGGTTTGGCGCACTCGAGCTGCGACGCGTACCAAGCCCGCACCTTGTCCGCGTTCGGAGGATCGGGCACTTCCGCTAAAAATCGTGCGTAGTAGTCGGCCGCCTGCGCGCAGTCGCCCGCGTGACGATAAGCCTGCGCGGCATTGAACAAGTAGCTCGGGTCTCCGTTGAGCTCGTGTGCCGCCCTGAATTGCGATGCTGCGCCGACAAAGTCTTTGTCGCGAAACAGAGCGGCTCCCCCTTCAGCCGCCGCACGCGCTTGTGCATCGCGTTCGGTCGACTGTGCGTGCGCGCTGGCCGTACGCAACAGGATGAGCGCGATGCAGGCGTATCGCTTCATCGCGGCGCCTTCTTCGCCGCGCCATGTCCGAGCAGCATGTCGTCATCATCGACGACCGCCGGAGCGGTGGGGCGCGGTGGCGGCAGCGTCGCGGCGTCTCCCCGCGGAAGCGCCGGCAGACTGGTCGCGCGCGCACGCGTGGGCTTGCGGTTGGCGGGCTTTGCGCGTCGCACCGGTTTGGTGGCGACGTGGCGAAGAGGCACGGTTGCTCGCGTCCGGTCCAGACCGGCATCGATGCGTGTATCGTCATCGGCGACGACATTCGGCTCGTGATTCGCGTCGACGATTGCCTCGTCGCTAGCCTCGACAACGGAATCGTCGTGAGCTTCCACTCGTGTCGCCAGCGATCCTGCATCGGCCGCGATCGAACCCGTGGCGGTGGGCGACACGACCTCCGAAGGCGGGAGCTCGGCTGTTCGCGAATCGGATGAGTCCGCGAGGTGCTTCGCGAACACGGCGCCGGCCATCGCCACGATCACAGCCAACGACGCGACGAGCCAGCGTCGTGAGCGCGCCTGCGTCGGCATGGTCGGATCGCGCGTGACGTCTGCGGCACAGCGCTCCAGCGCATCGAGAAACGCACGCACCGACGCAGGACGCTGAACAGGATCCTTGGCGAGCGCCGAAACGAGCACGTGGTCGACACCCGCAGGCAGGCTCGCGAGCGAACTGAGTCGCTCCGGTGGCTCGTATAGATGCTGGAGGCTAATTTCCGTCGGCGTCCCACCTTCGAACGGAGCGCGACCACACAGCAGCTGATACACGAGCACGCCCAGCGCGTAGATATCGCTGCGGTGATCGACGACCTGGCCGCGTAGCTGCTCGGGGGACATGAAGGACGGAGTACCCATCGCGACGCCAGGCTTCGTCAGGTCCCCGAGCTCGTCCTCACGGTGCTCGGGTGCGATCTTCGCGAGCCCGAAGTCGAGCACCTTGACCGTGGGGGCAGTTTCGGTGCCACCGACCATGATGTTACCGGGCTTGAGATCGCGATGAACGATGCCGCGTTCGTGTGCCGCGGCGACTGCATCGAAGATACCGCGCAGGATCGGCATCGCCTTTGCGAGGGGTACGGCACCATGCCGCCGGCTCCATCGGCCGAGGCTTTCGCCCTCGACGTGTTCCATCACGAAGTACGGATTGCCTTCCGGCAACTCGCCGAACCCGAAGATGTCGACGATGTTCTCGTGTCCGATGGCGTTCACGGCCCGCGCCTCGTTCTCGAACCGCACGAGCACGCGCGGGTCACGCGCGAAGTCCAGACGGAGCACCTTGATCGCGGCTCGTTTGCCAATCCGCGGATGAATCGCCGCATACACGGTCCCCATCCCACCCGCGCCGATGGGCCCGGTGACGACGTACTCGCCGACCAGGGTGCCGGCGATGATCTGCTGGCTGCGACGAGCGCTTCGCGCCTCCGCGATCGTCGACACGTTCGTCGCGTGGCTCGTGGTCTGCGCCTGGGTGACGTCGAGCTCGCTCTCGTGCGCCTGCAGCCGCGCCAGATCCGAAACCAGGCTGCGACACGGCTCACAGCCATCGATGTGCTGCTCGACCACGACCCGGCGGTCGTACGTCAATTCACCGTCGACGTAGGCCGCGAGGACGTTTTCGTCCGGACACAGCATCCCGCTCCTGCCATCGTACAGGATCATGCGATCCACGTCGTGATTTGATACGTTCCTTCCAGTGAACGGCGACAGCTGGTTAGCGCCGCTCTTCCTGGGCGACCTCGATCCAGCACTGCGCGGGGTATTCTCGCAGGTCACCGACGAGGAGCTCGAAGGTATTCTCACGAGTGCGTTCGAAGCCGGATGTCGCGCGTGGCCCACGATCTCAGTCGACTCATCGTCCTACGTCCGCCACCTCGCGGCCGTGGTCGCGTACGACAGTGGCCCCCCGCAGCAAGCGCTCGCTTCGCTGCACGCGCCCGATCTTTACCTCGCCTGCGCCTGCGCCTATGGCCACCCCCAGGCTGTCGCGACCGTTGATCGGGACATCATCGGTCAACTGGATTCGGCGCTGCTGTCGACGGGGCTCGACGCGAGCTCCGCCGACGAGGTCAAGCAGCGGGTGCGCGAGATCCTGTTCGTTGGCGTCGAGGGCATTCCCGGGATCATGTCCTACCGTGGGCAGGGGCGGCTGCGCAGCTGGCTGCGCGCGATCGCGCTGCGTCAGGCGATGAGGTGGTTTCGCGATCAACGCGGACCCAACATCGGCGACGACGCGATGCATGCAATCCCGGCGATCTCTGAGGATCCGCAGCTCGGACCTTGGAAGCTCGAGTACGCCGCAGCGTTCCGCGCGGCGTTCGAGACATCGATCGCTGCGCTCGCTCGGCGCGATCGCAATCTGCTACGTCAGCATCACCTCGACGGTCTTTCGGTCGATGCGCTTGCCAGGTTGCATCGCGTGCATCGCGCCACCGCCGCGCGATGGGTAGCTGCAGCGCGCGAAGCATTGCTCGCCGGGGTGCGCGAGCGGCTCATGGAGCAACTCGGGATTTCTGGCACCGAGCTCGAGAGCGCATTCCGACTCGCGCGCAGCCAGCTCGACGTCAGCGTCTATCGTCTTCTCGGTAAGCGCTCCGCGCGTTAGCGCATCACGTACACCCGACCGCCCGAGCTCGCGTGAGGTGCGCCGATGACGACGGTCGAGCCATCGGTCGAGATCGCCACGTTGGTGCCGAACTGGTCGCCTGCGGCCGGCTCGGACGGCGGGATGCGCCTGGCCGGAAGTGGGCTCGAACCCTCGAAGGTGTAGAGGTACGCGGCACCCGCACCGCTGTCCTCCCCGGGAGCACCGATCACGACGGTCGCCCCATTCCCAGACATCGCGACACTCGTACCGAATCGAGCACGCGGCTGTGGGCTAGCAGCCTTCAGGTAGACCTGCTGCGTCCACACGTTGGCGTCGATCCGGAACACCCACGTAGCACCAGCGTCCGTCATGGAGTTGTCGAGCGGATCGCCGCCGATCCCAGGCGCACTGCTGTCGTCCATCGGGCTGCCGACCGCCATACGATCGCCGTTCGCGGACAGCGCGACATCGGAGCCAAACTGGTCCCCCGCTTCGGTCGGCGTTGGCCGCACTTTTCCCCTCGGCGCAAGCGAGAGTCGCTGCGCGTATAGCGCGCCGGCTTCCGGTAAGTCATTCGAGCTCCCGTTGTCGAGCGGGATGCCGGCCGCCATCAGCAAGCCATCGTCAGACAGCTCGATGGTGCCACCGACACGATCGGTAGGCGTCGTGTTGAGGCTCACATACAACGTCTCTTGCCGCGCCGACAGCCCGAACAGGAAGATGTACTGGCTCGCATTACCCGGCCCGGGTGACCCTGCCACGAGCAACGAGGCATCAGCCGCCAGCGCGACGCTCGCTCCGAGCTCTGCGCTCTGCGCCGGCGCAGCAGCCTTGATGTACTCGGTCGCCCAGCCCGAATTGCGGCGAAACACGAAGATGGCACCGGCGTTCGCGAGCGTATTGTCCGATGCGTTGCCGCCAAATCCGCTGGCTGCGCTGTCTTCGAACGGGGCACCGACCGCGATCACGGAGCCGTCGGCGGAGATGGCGACCGCGGCGCCGAACCCATCGTCGACATCGGAGACAGGGGCGGTCAGCGTAGCCTCGGCAACGTAGGTCGCGCCGTCCCATGCAAACACGTACGCGGCACCTACGCCGTCGGCATGCGGCGCGCCAACGACGAGCGTCGAGCCGTCCGCCGACAGCGCGAGCGCGCTCCCAAACAGATCGCTTGGGCTCGAGTCCGGCGACGCGACCGGAGCCAGCTCGCCGACACACGCCGACTGGCCCGGCGTGTGGCACCGCAGATCATCCCCGCAGACCAGATTTTCGGGACACGGTGTCGTCGAGTCGCACGTCAACGTGCACGGCGAGGGTGACACCTGCGAGTAACAGGCACAAAGCGCGACGACAAACAGCAACGCAAGCCTCATGGATCAGCACCTCAATCATACTCGTCGAGCGAGGGCGTAAGCCCACGATCGTCACGTACTGCCCGTGCTCGGCGGTGAAAGTCGCTGGTCGCGGGGGCCACCGACCCGGGTAGCGTTTCGGCGCCGAAATTTCCACGCCAGGGTTCAACTGACCACGTAACCATCAGATACAGCATCACCTACGATGAGGTTCGGGTTGAGCAGCTCTCGCCGGGCACCTGCGAGATCGTGCTGTTGTTGCGCGTTTTGGCAATCAACACACAGGACGCGTAACTGCCTCGCAAGGGCGGCAGGTGTTGCCTAACGGCCTGCGCATGAACAAGTCGACTGGTCAACGTGCCTCCGCGCTCGCCCGCGGACGCACTACGTAGTTCCAGTCACCACGAAAGCTGCCGGGCTCGATGTTGAGCGCGCGCATCTCCTTGACCGAGACTTTGCGACCGATCGGATAGCGGCGTCGATCGAGTCGCGCACGCACAACGAGACCGCCACGCGTCGTCGTGCCGCCGATGAGGTTCACGACCGTTTCGTACGTGCGTAGCGGCCGACCTCGCCAGTTGATCGAGATGAACGAGAAGAGGCGCTGCTCGATCTTGTTCCACTTGCTGGTGCCCGGCGGAAAGTGGCTGACGTGGATCGAGATCCCGATCTTATCGGCGAGTCGTTGAAGCTCCGCTTTCCACACGCGCGATCGATACGCGTTGCTGCCGCCGGCATCGGCAGTGATGAAGAGCTTCGTCGCCTGCGGATAGCGCTCGGCCCCCATCCGCTTCCACCAAGCCTCGATGGATGTGACCGCGAACATCGGCGTGTCGTGGTCAGTACCGACGCTGACGAACGCGTTGTTGGCGGCGACATCGTAGACCCCGTACGGAATCGCCTTGCCGACCGCGTCGCTCGGAAAATCATGAACGTCGACGAGCTCTGGCTCATCCTGAGGCTGCCATTCGCGGCCACCGTTCTTGAAGTTGCCGACGAGTTCTTTCTTCTTGGTGTCCACGGAGATAAACGGAATGCCGTGCTTGAGGCAGTCCATTGCCTGCGCGTTGATGTGCTCGAACTGCGCGTTCCGATCTGGATGCTGCTTGCCTTCCACGGTCTTGCTCGGCGCCTGGAGACTGTAGCCGCTCTCGCGCAGCAGCCGCGCGACGGTTTTGTCGCCGACGCGAATCCCGAAGCGGGAGAGCAGTTCGTCCGACAGCGCGTGCGTACTCTTGTTCGTCCACCGCAGCGCGGATTCGGGATCTCCGCGTGTTGCAGGAGCCACGATCGCTTCGAGCGCCGGGGCCAACTCCGGATGGACCACCTCGTGGCGACGTCGGCCGCCACCCTTGCGTCGAACCTTCACGACGTCGTCGACATGTGCACCGCCACGGACCTCCGTGCGCCCGAGCGTTACCGTGCTGATCGCCAACCCCGTCGCGCGAGCTACGCGCGCGATGCCACCCCAGCCCATCGCCTCAGCCTCAGCACCTGCCCAGAGCCGGCGTGCTCGCTCGTCCATGGTGGCCTTCAGCAGGCGCCACTTCCGTCGAACCTGCGTCTCGCCGTCCACCACGAACGTAGATCACATTCGCGCGATCTCGTCGATCCCAAATCGACCGCGCTTCGATCGACTTGTTCAAACCCGGGCCCTAAGTATCGCCGTTCAACCGCACGACCCGGTGTGTCTCTTGGCATCATGGCGACACACGAAAGTCGAGGAGCTCCCCGTGACGACAGATCGTACAAACGGGATTGCGCTGTCCGCGCCCGCGTTGCAGAAGCTCGAAAAGGAGCTCTCGAAGAAGCTCGGTCCGCGATTTGTTCAGGTGACAAGCGAGCTCTCGCGGAGGACGGACGAGGCCACCCTTGACTTGCTCGAGAGGCTCCTGGTCGGCCTCTCCGATAGCGCCTGGGCAGCCTCGTCCGCCGCAGCGGGCTACGTCCTCGGCCGCTCCGCGGCGCCCGGGGCCCGCGCGCGCCTGGTTGCGCTGGCAGAGGCGACGGTCGGCGACGAGTCCCCGGGCGGCGTGCGCACCTTCGTCCGCGTGATGCACGCATTCTGCGCTGCCGAGAAACCGGGCAAGGCTCTCCCCGCGCTGGTCGATGCCGCGCTCGGCCGAGCTGGGCAGCTCGGCAGCATCGCGCTCTCGTTTGCGAGGC
>JACCTC010000098.1 GCA_013812655.1 Deltaproteobacteria bacterium
CGACGCACCCGCGCCCGTCCGCGAGCTCGCGGCCTTGCTCGCCTTCGCGAAGGCGGGCGGTGGCGCAGGGCGCGCCGCCGAGGACACCGCCCCGGCGAGCCGGATCACCGCGGCGATCGCGCGTGCGCTCGTCGAGCGTGGCTGGATCGTGCGTCATCAGGTCGGTTGCGGCGCCTACAAGGTCGACCTCGCGGTCGTCGATCCGAACGACCCCGAGCACTACATCCTCGCCATCGAACACGACGGCAGCGCCTACGCGAGTGCCCCGGTCGCGCGCGATCGCGATCGGCTGCGCGCGCAGATCCTCGCGCAGCTCGGCTGGCGCCTCCACCGGATCTGGTCGCTCGACTGGTGGGCTGACCCCGAGCGCGAGATCCAGCGCGCCCACGGCGCGATCGTCGCCGCGCTCGCCGCATCCCGGCAACGCCGTGCGCCGCTTCCCGTCGCCAAGGCGAGGATCGGGCGAGGCAGCGCGCCGATCGCCACGCCAGTTCTCCGCATCCCCCCGAAGCCCGCCGCACCGGAGGCGATCGCCCTCGACACCACCACCGGCGCGACACCCGCATTCACCGCGAGCACCGACACGCTTCCCGCACTCGCCGCGGGCAGCGCGCCGATCCGCCTCGCGCGTGGAGCCATCCCGATCGGTCCGTACACCGTCGCCGCGATCCCGGCCGGCCGACGCGCCCCCGACGATCTGTTCGCGCCGCGCTACCTCCCCGAGCTCGGCAAGGTCGTCGAGCAGGTCCTCGCCGCGGAGGCGCCCATGCACGTCGAGCTCCTCGCGCGTCGCGTCGGCGGCTACTTCGGCATCGGCCGGGTCACCCAGCGAGTCACCGACCAGGTCCGTATCGCGCTCGCCGGCCGCGGCCGGTGGGGCGACGAGGAGCACATGGTCTGGCGGATGGACCAGGATCCCGCCGGCGTCCCTGCCGTCCGCGTCGCCGGCCACGGTCCCGCCGCCCGCCGTGACATCGACGAGGTACCGCTCTCCGAGCTCGCCGCCGCCGTGCGCATCGTCGTCGAGCGCGCCGTCGGCATCGGCCCGACCGAGCTCGTCCGCGACGCCGCGCGCCTCCTCGGGTTCTCGCGGATCACCGATCGCATCCTCGAGCGCGTCGCCGTCGGCGTCCAGCTCGCGACCCAGCGCACGCTGATCGTCGTCGACAACGACCGCGCGAAGCTGCCGGACTGAGGCCGCGGAAGCGCGTGGCTCAGATCGCGCGGAGGATCGGCTTCTTCGAGGTGACGCGCTCGGGCTCGGCCGGCCAGTCGGGCTTCATCAGATATTTGATGAAGCCCGCGGCGACGCCGACGCCGTGCGAGACGTGGAGCGTCGGGAACATCGCCCACACCGAGGGGATCGCGGCAACGCCGAGCTTGGCGCGGGTCGTCAGCCGGACGGCCTCGGCGCCGGTGATGAGCGCATAGGTCGCGAACGCGGCGGGGACGAGCGGCCAGGCAGGCGGGAAGAGCAGCATCGCGGCCGCACCGCTGACCATGAGGAACGGACCGAACGGGCGAAGCGTCGGGACGGTGCCGAGCTTGAGGAGCGTGCGCGCGCGGCCGCGACCGTACTTGTAATACTGCTTCGCGAGCGTCTTGAAGGAGCTCCGCGGGAAGTAGTGCACGATGATGTCGCGTGACAGGTAGATCTGGCCGCCCGAGTCGAGGATGCGCTGGTTGAGCTCGGCGTCCTCGTTGGTGATCGCCCCCGGGTCCCAGAGGCCGATGGTCTCGAACACGCGGCGGCGGAATGCCCCGAGGAAGACGGTGTCGACGTAGCCCTCGGCCTCGGCCGAGCGGTACTTCGCACCGCCCACGCCCAGTGGGCTCTGGAGCGCAGCGCAGAGCGCGCGCTGAAAGGCTGTCTTCGCCTTCGCGCGCTGGGCGCCACCCACGTTGTCCGCGCCGGTACGCTCCAGGGTCTCGACGCACTTGCGCACGTAGTCGGTCGCGTACTCGGCGTGAACGTCCATTCGCACGATGACGTCGCCGGTTGCTTCCTTGACGAGGAGGCCGAGCCCTGCGGCCTGGAGTCGTGCGGGGTTATCGATGACCCGGATGCGCGGATCTGCCTCGGCGAGGCGTGCAAGGATCTCCCGCGTGCGGTCGGTCGAGCGGCCGTCGGCGACCAGGATCTCGATCTGCTCCGCGGGGTAATCCTGCGCCTGCACGCTGGAGATGCAGGCCTCGATGAAGTTCTCCTCGTTGTACGAGGGCATCGCGATGGTGACGCGTTGCATGGTCATGAATGCTAGCGCGCCTTGCCTGCAACGTGGATGCCGGCGCCAATGACCATCGCACCACCGAGCGCGGCGAGCGGGTGAAGTGCCTCTCCCCACACCAGGGCCCCCACCGTGACCGCGACCAGGGGCTCCGCGAAGGTGAGCACCGCCGCACGGGCGCTCCCGATCCGGCCGAGCCCGATCACGAAGATCACGCCGGAGGCCGCCCCGATCGTGGTGGCGCCGGCGGTGATCAGGGCGAGATCGTCGGCGCTGACCGCGCCCGCGCCGATCACGAGCAGTGGCGTGAGGACCACCGCCGCGAGGAGCGAGTGATAGGACATGGCGCGGGTCGCGCCGATGCGCGCGGCGAGGCGGCGTACGGTGAAGACGTTGCCGGTGTAGCAGCACGCCGAGAGCAGGCCGAGGGTCGCGCCCATCGCGGCGCCGTCGGCGGGTGCACGCCACGGCTCGAGGATGATCACCAGGCCGGCGAGGGCGACGCAGGTGGCCGGGGCCACGCCGCGCGCGCTGGTGCCATCGATCCGCGGTGCGGCGATCGCGATCAGGATCGGCGCGATGTAATGGCTCAGCACCGCGATCGACACCGTCGTGTAGTTCAGCGCGGCGAAGAACGTGAGGATGTTGAGCGCATCGAACGCTGCATTCGCGACGAGCAGCATGCGGGTCTCGCGATCCCACGTCGCGCGTGGCATGCGGAGCGCGAACGGCAGCGTGACCAGCCCCATGACGAGAAACACGATCGGCGTCGTGACCGTCGCGGAGAGCCCGGTTGGCCGCAGGAACAGGCTCCACGTGCCCCACGAGGCAGCGGCGAGCGTGACCATGACGAAGCCGGCGAACACGGCGGCCAGGGTATCGTGCGCAGGTGACGAGCGATCGCGAGACGTTCTTGCGTCGCTTCCATGCCGCGCATCCCGGGATCACCTCCGCAGGGCTCGCGCGCGGTGACAGCTATCGCAGGCTCGCCGAGCGCGTTCCGGCCGGCGCGCGGGTCCTCGATCTGGGATGTGGCGATGGTCACCTGCTCGAGCTGCTCGCGGCGCGTGGCTGCCGGCCGGTCGGGATCGATCTGTCGCTCGCCGAGCTGGCGCGAACCACGCAGCCGCGGGCATGCGCGCGTGCGCAGGCCCTGCCGTTCGCGGACGCCAGCTTCGACGTCTGCGTCAGCCACCTCGCGTTCATGCTGATGGACGAGCCGGCGGTGATCGTCCGCGAGCTCTTGCGCGTGCTCGTGCCGGGAGGCGGGTTCCACGCGGTGCTCGGCGGCGGACCGACCGCGACCGGCGACGACGCGTTCCATCGCTTCCTCGCGCTCGCCGCGCCGGCCTTGAGGTCACGCGGCCTCGGCGATCCGCGCGCCAAGTCGGAGGCCGGCTGGCACGCGCTGTTCGACGGCTGGGACATCACGTTCGAGCGCCACGAGCTCGAGCTCGCGGGCAGCTTCGACGAGGTCTGGCAGTATCTCGGCGCGAGCTACGAGCTGGCCGGCGTCGACACCGCGGCGATCCGTGGCGCGCTCGCGGCTTCCGTCAGCGAGCTCGTCGATCGCGAGGGCCGTGAGGGCCGCGAGGGCAGGGTGCCGTGCCGCGCGGTGACGTGGTTCGCAAATGCGATCAGACGTTGAACAGGAAGTGCATGATGTCGCCGTCCTGCACGACGTACTCCTTGCCCTCGATGCGCAGCTTGCCGGCGGCCTTGATCGCGGCCTCGCTGCCGTGCTGCTCGAGGTCGGCGAGCGAGTAGACCTGCGCGCGGATGAACCCCTTCTCGAAATCCGTGTGGATCACGCCCGCGGCCTCGGGGCCGGTCGCGCCCTTCTTGATCGTCCACGCCCGGACTTCCTTCTCGCCGGCGGTGAAGTACGACTGCAAGCCGAGCAGGCGGTAGCACTCGCGGGCGAGGCTCGCGAGCGCGGGCTCGGTGAGGCCATACGATGACAGGAGCTCGGCGCGGTCCTCGGGCGCGAGCTCGGCGAGCTCTGCCTCGACCTTGCCGCACAGGATCACGACGCCGGCGCCCTCGGTCTGCGCGCGTGCCTTGACCGCGTCGCTCCACGCGTTGCCGGCGGGCAGATCGCCCTCGCCGACGTTGCAGCAGTAGAGCACCGGCTTCGATGTCATCAGGCCCCACGTCGAGACCGTCTTGCGATCGTCGTCGGAGAGCGGCAGCGCGCGCGCCGGCTTGCCGTTCTGCAGCTGGTTGAACACCTTCTCGGCGAGCGCGGCCTCGACGATGCTCGCCTTGTTGCCGGTCTTCGCGAGGCCCGAGGCCTTCTTGAGGCGCTTCTCGACGGTCTCGACGTCGGAGAGCGCGAGCTCGAGCTCGATGATCTCGATGTCGCGCATCGGGTCGACCGAGCCGGCGACGTGGATGACGTTCGGATCGTCGAAGCAGCGCACCATCATCAGGATCGCGTTCGTCTCGCGGATGTTCGCGAGGAACTTGTTGCCGAGCCCTTCGCCCGTCGACGCGCCCTTGACGAGGCCGGCGATGTCGACGATCTCGACGATCGCGGGGATGATCTTCTGGGTCTTGACGTGCTTCTCGATCCGCTTGAGGCGGTCGTCCGGCACCGGCACGACACCGACGTTCGGGTCGATGGTGCAGAACGGATAGTTCGCAGCCTCCGCCTTGCCCGCGGTGAGGGCGTTGAAGACCGTGCTCTTGCCCACGTTGGGAAGGCCGACAATTCCGACGGAGAGAGCCATGGGTGGCGCATGCCTACCGTGGAAGTCCGCGGATTGGCAAGGCGACGCGAAGGAAGCGCATCGCCTGTATTGGTGAATGCCAGCGTGCCGGGCGGCCCGGGCGTGGCACCCTGCCTCGAGATGAAGCGCGTGCCTTTCGTCCTGGGAGCCTGGCTCGCCGTCTGCGGCGCGGCCTGCGGTGGTGATGACGGCCCCGCCATGCCCGATGCCGGCCCGACCGACCTCGTCGGCAAGCTGGAGGCCCTCGACGGTGTCAGCGTGCAGGAAACCCCGACCTCGACCGCCGGCTACACGTTCTACGTGCTGCGGTTCACGCAGCCCGTCGATCATGAAGATCCCGACGGTCCGAGCTTCGAGCAGCGGGTGTCGCTGCTCCACAAGGACGAGGCGGCGCCGATGGTCGCGCTGACCTCGGGCTACTGGGACTACTACGTCGACAACACCTACGAGCTGACGCGCCTCCTCCGGGCAAACCAGATCTCGATCGAGCATCGCTTCTTCGGCGAGTCGCGGCCCGAGCCCGCCGACTGGACGAAGCTCACGATCCGGCAGATGGCCGACGACGAGCACCGGATCATCACCGAGCTGCGCAAGGTCTATCCCGGCGCATTCCTGACCACCGGCGGCTCGAAGGGTGGGATGACCGCGGTCTATCATCGGCGGTTCTACCCGGGGGACGTCGATGGCACCGTGCCGTACGTCGCGCCGATCTCGTTCGGGGCGCCCGATCCCCGCTACCCCGCATTTCTCGACTCGATCGGCACCGCGTCGTGTCGAAACGCGCTGCGCGCGGCCGCGACCGAGATGCTCCAGAACCGGCGGGCCGCCATGCTGTCCCGCGCACAGAGTCAGGCGAGCTCCGGGGGACACGCGTACACCCGGATCCAGATCGGCGCCGCCGTCGAAGGTTCGATCGCGAGCCTCGAGTGGGCGTTCTGGCAGTACTTCGGCGCGCCGTTCTGCGGCCAGGTGCCGGCCCCGACCGCGACCGACGACGGGCTCTGGGACTTCCTCGACCGGGTCGCACCGGTCACCGACAGCGACGACGACCAGATCGCGGCGTTCGAGGCCTACTACTACCAGGCGTACGCGCAGCTCGGTTACCCCGACGCCGGCGCCGCCTATCTCGATCCCTACCTCATGTACAGCGATGCCGATTACGAGACGGCGCTGCCGACGCCGGTGCCCGCCTACGATGCCGCCGCGGCGATGCGCGACATCGATACCTGGGTGAAGACCGAGGGTACGCGGCTGTTGTTCGTGTACGGCGAGTGGGATCCGTGGACGGGCGGGCCCTTCGAGCTCGGCGCCGCGACCGACTCGCTTCTCGTCGTCCAGCCTCAGGGCTCGCACGGCGCACGGATGTCGCGGCTCGCCGCAGCCGATCGCGACGCCGCGTTCGCGAAGCTCGCCGCGTGGTCCGGGGTGACGCCGATGCTGCCGCCGCAGCCGCGCACCGCCGAGGCACCTCGCGAGCCCCGCGAGCCTCGCGTCCCGCCCGTGATGGTGCGCGCCCTCCGCGCGCGGCGTTGATTCATTCACGAGGCCGCGGGCCCTTCAGTAGGCCGCGGGCGCCCGCGGATTCGGCTATGTTCCGCGTATGAGCGAGCGGCGCGTCGCCCTGGTCACCGGCTCCACCGACGGTATCGGTCGCGCCACCGTGCGCGCGCTGGCCGCGGCCGGCATGAAGGTGATCGTGCACGGGCGCAGCAAGGTCAAGGTCGACGTCACGCTCGCCACGCTCGCAGGCGAGCTGCCGGGCGCCGAGCTCGAGGGCGTGTCGTTCGATCTCGGATCGCTGGCCGCGGTCCGCAACGGTGCCGCGCAGATCCTCGAGCGGCTGCCCGTGCTGCACGTGCTCGTCAATAACGCCGGCATCTTCGCGACCGAACGCGTGTTCAACGATCAGGATGTCGAGTTGACGTTCGGCGTGAATCACCTCGGGCCGTTCCTGCTGACCGAGCTGCTGCTGCCGCGGCTCCTCGAGAGCGCGACCACGGTGCCGTCCCGGGTGATCGACGTGTCGTCGATCGCGCACGCGCGCGGGCGCATCCACCTGAACGATCTATCGCTCGCGACTGCATGGACCGGCTATGCGGCGTACGCGCAGTCCAAGCTCGCGAACGTGATGCACGCGCTGTCGCTCGCCGAGCGCCACGAGCCCGAGAAGCTCGTCGCGTACAGCCTGCACCCGGGCGTGATCTCGACGAAGCTCTTGCGGCAGGGCTTCGGACCGATCGCGGGTGCCGCCGTCGAGGCGGGCGCGAAGACATCGGTGCGACTCGCGAGCGAGGAGATCGCGAGCGAGCCGTCGGGCACCTACTTCAGTGATGGCGTCGCGACCCGGCCGGCGGCATCGGCCCTCGACCCGTCCGTCCGCTCGGGGCTGTGGGATGCCTCCATGCAGCTCGCCGATCTGTAGTGCCACCATGAGCGACGACCAGATCGCGCCGATCATGCAGCTGATCGCGGATGGCGACGACCTGACCGCATTCGATCGCGTGCGCGCCGCACTGAGCTGGCCGGCCGGCAAGGCGATCGATCCGGACGAGCTGCCACGCTGGCTCGAACTGCTGGCCGAGCTCGCGGCGCGCCGGGGGGCCGAGCCACTCGCGGAGATCACGAGCGAGGTCGTCCGCGATCCGGACAACCCTGATCAGCTCTACGATCTCGGCTATGCGCTGATCGATGCCGGCGCGCCCGCGATCGCGGCGTCGGTGCTGTGGCGCTGCCTCGCGCTGGTTGGTGACAGCGAGGAGGTCCTCTGCGAGCTGGTGTCTGCGCTCGAGAGTGCGCTCGCGTATCCCGATGCATTCGCGATCCTCGATGACCACGCCGAGCTGCGGACGCGCAGCTTCCTGTGTCGGTACCTTCACGGGTTCAACGCGGCGATGGCCGGCCGGCTCGACGTGACGCGCGAGGCGGTGTCGGGGCTCGAGCCGACCACACCCGAGGAGGAGGCGATGCACGCGACGCTACTCGGGATCGTCGAGCGCGCCGCGAGCCTCGCAGGCGAGAGCCCGCTCGACGACCGCGATCTCCGCGGCTGGCACTACGTGCTGACCGGCGGTCTGCTCCTCCATCAATCGCCGTACGGCTTCGACGAGCCGATGCACGGCCGCTACGCGTGGCTCGGCGACTCGCTCGCACGGATCGCGACCGGGCTCGATCGGCTTGCCGCGCTCGTGAAGGGCCTCGAGTTGCCGTGCGTCTACGCGCCGCCCGGGCGCGGTCACGAGATCATCGCGCGCGCGATCGCGAAGCGGCTCGGGCTGCCGCTCGCGGAGTGGCCTGCGATTGGCGTCCCGGCACCCGGGCTCGTCGCGCTCTACGACCTCGCCGAGCTGCCGGCAGCCGATGTCGCGCGGCTCGTGCCGCGGCGTCCCGACCAGATCGTGTACGCGCACGCGAGTCCGTGGACGCAGGACAGCCCGATCAGCGCCGATGTCACCACGTTGCTGTACCAGACGATCGTGGCGCCCTGGGGCGAGTCCGTCGTGGTCGAGCCCGGTACGCGCGACATCAAGACCTCGCCGGCCGACGAGCGCCCCGCCGACGCGATCGCCGATGACATCCTCGCGGCAGCCGGCTTGCCCGCGGACGAGCTCACCGCCGAGCAGCTCGATCGCCTCGGTCGGCTGATCACCCGCGTCTGGCCACCTGCCGCCGGCACGCGCTCGCGGCTGTGGGCCGGTGGCCCGGTCCCGTCGAACCGCTTCACGTGATCGGCTTTCAGCTGGCTGAATCCTGCTACGATCGCTCGGCGTGAAGAAGATCTTGGTCGTCGAAGATGATCCGGTGAATCAGATGATCCTGGCGGATTTTCTCGCGGCCAACGGGTACGAGACGGTCGCCGCGTCGTCGGGACCCGAGGGGATCGAGCGGTTCGACCGTGACGCCCCCGACCTGCTGCTCGTCGACGTCCAGCTCCCGCGCAAGAACGGCTTCGAGGTCGTCCGCGAGATCAAGAGCCGGCCGACCGGCAAGACCACGCCGATTCTGCTGATGAGCGCGGTGTACACCGATCGCGATCAGTCGAGCCGCACGGTCCAGCTGGGTACGCTCGCGGATGGCTACCTGTCGAAGCCCTTCGATCTGGTGCACCTGCTGTCGACCGTGCGCCAGCTGCTTGGCGAAACCTAGAGACCAGCCGATGTGGCCGCCGAAGTTCGACTTCATCGCCGAGCTGGACACACCGGCGAACCGGCCGAAGCTGTGGTTCGGCGTCTGGACGGGCTACGCGGTCGCGCTGGGCTTCGCGCTCCTCGCGCTGGCGACCGTGCTGTTCGATCTGACGCCCTACCGGTGGGCGTTTCTCTGGCTGGTCAGCGTCAAGCTGCTCACGACCTCGCTCGCCGCGCTCGCGCTGGTCCGCGATCGCTGGGTGATGCAGCTCCAGGGCATCAGCCTCGTCTCCGACACGCTGCTGCTGACCGGTGCCATCTACTTCACGGGCGGGCCATACAGCCCGCTCGTCGCGACGTACGTGATCCTGATCGCCGTGCTCTCGCTGCTGTCGAACCTCGGCGTCACCGTGCTGATCGCCGGGTTCATCGTGACGTGCTTCTCGACGATGGTGATCCTGCTCGCGACCGGCGTGTTGCCGCCGACGCCGGTGCCGGGCTCGCCGGGTATGGTCCCGACCGCGGGGTATGTGCTCACCGCGATCGCATTCTGCATGCTCGTCGTCGGCGTGCCGGCCGCGTTCTCCGCCGCGACGCTACGGCTGCTGCGTGCGCGCGAGGCTGACCTCGAGAAGCGCACCGCGCAGCTGATCCGCGCCGCGACCCAGCGCAGCCAGTTCGTGGCGTCGATGACCCACGAGCTGCGCACGCCGATCCATGGCGTGCAGGGTCTCTCCGACGTGATCGCTGCCGGCGTGTACGGCCCGGTCACCGACAAGCAGAAGGAGGCGTGTGCGGCGATCAAGCGCAGCGCGCAGTCGCTGCTCGGGCTCGTCGATGACGTGCTCCAGCTGACCCGCGCCGAGGCCGGCAAGATCGACGCGCGTCCGGGCAAGGTCAACGTCGCCGAGCTCGTCGAGCGCGTCAGCGAATCGGTGTCGTACATGGTCGGCACCAAGAACCTCCAGCTGGAGACCTCGGTCGAGCCGGACCTGCCGCCGGTCACATCCGACGAGCGCTGGCTCGCGCATATCCTCGTCAACCTGATCGCGAATGCCGTGAAGTTCACGCCCGAGGGTGGCCGCGTCACGGTCAGCGCGCGGCAACGCGGCGACGATGTCGTGCTCGCGATCGAGGACACCGGGATCGGGATCGCCGTCGAGGATCGCGAGGCGATCTTCGAGCCGTTCCGCCAGGCCCAGCGCGGCGACGAGAAGGGATACGGAGGTGTCGGGCTCGGGCTGGCGCTGGTCGCGAAGCTCGTCGAGCTCCTCGGCGCGAAGGTCGAGCTCGAGTCCGAGATCAACAAGGGCTCGACGTTCCGCGTGATCGTCCCCGGCGACTGGCGCGGCCGCAAGACGGCACAGCTCGTGGTGCCGCCTCGGGTCGCGACCGAAGAGCTGACGCGCCTCGATGTTTGAGTGACCCGGGTCCGCCGCGCGGTTCAGGTCAGCTCGCGTGGGCGACGATCGCCGTGGCGAGCGCCGCCGGCTGGTGGCGCTGCACCGCGTGGCCGGCGCCGTCGATCACGAGGTGGCGGATGTTCGCGAAGCTCGCGCGCCGCGACGCACGCTCGGCATCCGGCAGGTTCAGCTTCGACTGCGCGCCATCGATCGCGAGGACCGGGCAGGTGACGCGCTCCCAGTAGCGGCGCGCCGTCTCGAGGCGATACGCATACGGACCGAACGTGCCGTGCAGCGGATCGTGTTTCCACTGGTAGCCGCCAGGGACCGCGCGGGTGCCGAGCTCGGCGAGCTTCTGCGCGAGCGGTTCGGCGAGGCGGTCGTCGTGGCGTCGCAGCCGGCGCACCGCTTCGTCGAGCGACGCCATCACCTTCGCGGGCTTCTCCCGCGCGGCACGCCAGCCGTCGATCCAGCCGGCCGTCCGCGTCGGACCTTCGCCGCCCATGAGGTCGGGCGGGCCAAGGCCCTCGACGAGCACGAGCGCGGCGAGCCGCTCGGGACGGATCCCCGCGTAGTAGCCACACACACTGCCGCCCATCGAGTGACCGACGAGCACGACGCGTGGGTTCGCGAGCTGCCGGATCACGTCGTCGAGATCGGCGACGTAGTCCATGAAGTGGTAATAGCCGCCCGCGCCGATCCACTCGCTGTCGCCGTGGCCGCGCAGATCGGGTGCGATCACGTGACCGTGCTCGGCGAGGCGCGGCGCGACCTCGCACCAGCCGGCGCCCAGATCGGTGAAGCCGTGCACGAGCACGAAGGTCGTCGCCGGCGCCGAATGGCCTGGACCGTCCCAGGTGTTGACGTTGTACGCGAGGCCGGTCGCGAGCTGGATTCGGACCTGCTTCAGGGGCCTGCCTCGAGGTGATAGACCGAGCCAACATCGTTCGTCATGTAGAGCTCGCCGCGTGAATCGGCATGGAGGCTCGTCGGCTTTGCCGGGAACGTGCCGGGCAGGTCGACGATCTCGAGCGTACCCGCGGGCTGCAGCCGCGCCTTCACGAGCCCGCCCTTGCCGTAGTCGGTATAGAAGTGCCAGCCGACGAGATCGGGGTAGCAGGTGCCGCGGTAGACCTGGCCGGCGATGATCGAGATCCAGCCGCTGGCGTGCGTGCGCGAGTCCTGCGGGAACAGCTTGCCGGTCGGTTCGCACGGATACTGGGCGCCGCTTTGCGTGCAGTTGTCCGCCTGCGTGTCGCAGCAGCTGTTGCCCTCGTAGACGCTCCATCCGAGGTTCGCGCCACGCTGGTCGGCGGCCTTGACGACGTGGAGCTCCTCGATCTGGCCCTGGCCGACGTCGCCGATCCACAGGTCGCCGGTCGCGCGATCGAACGACCACCGCCACGGGTTGCGGAGACCGAGCATGAAGACTTCCGGCGCGCCGCCGCCGGCCACGAACGGATTGTCCGCGGGGATCCCGTAGTCCTTGCCGGCCGCCTTGTTGTCGACGTCGATCCGCAGGAACTTGCCGAGCAACGAAGCCGGATTCTGCGCGGTCCGCTGGGGATCGCCGCCGCCGCCGCCGTCGCCGGTGCCGATGTAGAGCAGGCCGTCGTTGCCGAACTCGATCATGCCGCCGTTGTGGTTGCCGGCGAAGTCGGGGATCGACAGCACCTCGACGCACGTCGGGTTCGCGAGATCAGGATTGCTGCTGACCGTGCAGCGCGCGACGACATCGCGCAGCGTGTTGTTGGGGACGCGCGTGGTGTAGAAAACGAAAAATTGACCGTTCGCCGCGTACTGCGGATGGAACGCGAGGCCGAGCAAGCCCTGCTCGCCCCCTGCCGCGACCGGGCCGCCGGCGTCGACGCTGAGATCGAGGAACGGATCCGGCTGCAGCACCTCGTCCTTGAACAGCCGGATCGCGCCGCGCTGCTCGAGCACGAACAGCCGGGGATCGTTCGGGGGCGACGTCGCGAGCAGGGCCGCACCGACGACGCCGCCGATCCGGCGCATCGTCACCTGCTCGCCAGCGACCGGGTTCTCGCAGGACGGTATGACCGGCGCGTCGACCAGCTTGCCGTCGTCGATCACCGCGGCATCATCGCGTGCGGGTTTCTTCGAGCTACCACAGGCCGCGACGATCGCGACAGACAGGGCTACCAGTGTCGTACTCCGCATGGGCCGGACTATACCCGCACCCGCGGCGACGGGATCAGGGACTTGCTTCGAGGTGGTAGACGTCGCCGCTGGTCGTGGTCATGTAGAGCTCGCCGCGCGCATCCTCGTGGAGGCTCGCGGGTTCCCGGGGGAAGCTACCGGGGAGATCGACGATCTCGAGCGTGTTGTCCGCCTTGAGACGCGCCTTCACCAGCCCGCCCTTGCCGTAGTCCGTGTAGAAGTGCCAGCCGACGAGGTCCGGGTAACACGTCCCGCGATAGGTCTGACCCGCGATGATCGAGATCCAGCCATCGGCGTGCGTACGCGAGTCCTGCGGGAACACGAGGTTCGCGGGCTCGCACGGATACTGGGTGCCGCTCTGCGCGCAGTTGTCGCCCTGCGTCGCGCAGCAGCCATTGCCCTCGTAGATGCTCCACCCGAGGTTCTTGCCGTTCTGCTGACCAGCGCGGAGCACGGTGAGCTCCTCGATCTGACCCTGGCCGACGTCGCCGATCCACATGTCGCCGGTCTCGCGATCGAACGACCACCGCCATGGATTGCGCAGCCCGAGGATGAAGACCTCGGGTGCGCCGCCGCCGCCCGCGAACGGATTGTCCGACGGGATCCCGTACTGCTTGCCGCCGCTCGTCGCGTCGACATCGATCCTCAAGATCTTGCCGAGCAGCGAATTCGGATCCTGCGAGGTTCGTCCGGGATCGCCGGCGCCGCCACCATCGCCGGTCGCGATGTAGAGGTGGCCATCCTTGCCGAACTCGATCATGCCGCCGTTGTGGTTGCCGGCGAAGTCGTCGATCGAGAGGATCTCGGTGCAGGTCGGGTCGGCGCGATCGGGGCTCGCGGCGCTGACCTGGCAGCGCGCGACGACATCGCGCAGGCCGCCGATCCGCGTCGTGTAGAACACGAAAAACAAACCGGTCGTCACGTAGCGTGGGTGAAACGCGAGGCCGAGCAGGCCCTGCTCGCCGCCGGCGATGACGGGCCCGGCGTTGTCGGCGCTGAGATCGAGGAACGGATCGGGCAGCAGCTGTTCGGCGTTGAACACCCGGATCGCGCCACGCTGCTCGATCACGAACAGGCGCGGATCGTCGGGGAGCGAGGTCGCGAGCATCGCGCCACCGACAACCGTCCCGATCTTGCGCATCGTGACCGTGCTGCCGGCGACCGGGGATGCACAGCGCGGCAGGCCCTGCGGCGCGTCGTCGGGTGTCTTCTTGTTGCCGCCACATCCACCGCCCGCGAGGACAGCGAGCACCAGCGATGCGAGCGCGAAGCCAGGTGCCACGCCAGCTGCCCCAGATGCCACGTCTGATGACCGAGGTCGCATGGACCGCACTGTAACCCGGCTACTTCGGAGGCGACGTGACGTTCTTCGCTTCCGTGGCCGCCTTGGCCTCGGCGGCCTTGGCCTCGCGGTCGAGGATCACCTGCGTGTTGTTACCGACCTTCTCGGCCCACATCCCGAACGCGTACAGGATCATGCCGACGAGCGCGAACGGGACCAGGAAGATCCAGCCGACGAATCCGTCGTGGGTCCCGTAGTACGCGAGCGCGAGGAACGTCGCGACCAGCCACACCGTGAATGCGACGAGGTAACCCGTCAGCTGCACCTTGCGCTTCGCGATCACCGCCTCGAGCTTGGCGAGAAAGAACAGCGCCTCCTCGGGCTTGAGCTGCTTCACCGCGCGCGCGATGTCGTGCTCGTCGGCTTTCGAGAGATCGAGCTCGGCTGGTTTTGCGGTCGGATCCGCCACGTCGCGAACCTTAGCACGTGCGGTATACCTGCCCCGTGCCGAGCCTGAAGCTGACGGACGACCTCGGCCGCAGCCTGATCTTCATGCAGCCCCCGCAGCGCGTCGTGTCGCTGGTGCCGAGCGATACCTACAATTTGATCGCGCTTGGCGAGCTCGGCCGCCTCGTCGGCCGCACGCGTTACTGCGAGAGCCCCGAGGTGGCCGCGGTGCCCGTGGTCGGCGGGACCAAGGATGTCGACGTCGAGGCCGTGATCGCGCTCGCCCCCCAGCTCGTCATCGCGAACCAGGAAGAGAACACGCGGCCGGCCCTCGAGGCGCTCGCGGCGGCGCACGTGCCGGTGCTGGTCTCGCTGCCACGACGGGTCAGCGATGGCGTCGCGCACCTCGCACGGCTCGCGCGGATCTTTGGGGTTGGCGATCGCACGCCGGTCCGCGATCTCGTGCGGCGCGGCTACCAGCTGGCGAACGCGAGTGAGCCACGGCTCCGCGCGTTCATCCCGATCTGGATGGACCCGCTGATGACGATGAATGCGGACACGTTCGGCTCCGACGTGCTCGCCCGGGTCGGCGTTGCAAACGTGTTCGGCGACCGGCTGCGGCTCTATCCGCTTGCTGCCGACCTCGGCAAGTCCGCGCCGCAGGATGCAGGCGGCCGCGACGTCCGGTATCCGCGGGTCTCGCTCGACGAGGTGCGTGCACGCAGTCCCGAGCTCGTGATCCTGCCCGACGAGCCCCACGCCTTCTCGGGCGCGGACGAGGCGATCTTTCGCGACGCGCTGCCGGCCGCGAGGATCGTCCGGGTCAGCGGCAAGGACCTGTTCTGGTACGGCGCGTGGACGATCGATGCGATCGCGCGGCTCGCCCGCGAGCTGTGATCGCGGGCTTGCCCGCGAGGTGTGATCGCGCGGCTCGCCCGCGAGCTGAGATCAGCTGCTGGCAAGCCGGCGGCGGAGCCCGGCGGCATAGCGCTCGGCGGAGCCCGGCTGGCGGGCGAAGAACAGCGAGGGCTCGACCAGCTCGAGCTCCATCACCATCGGCTGGCCGGCGTCGTCGCGCGCGAGGTCGACGCGGCCGTAGAGCAGATCGCGAAACGGCGCGAGCGCGGCCTCGGCGAGGTCGCGCTCGTCATCCGCGATCGGGAACGGGCCATCGATCCGCTCGACATCGCCCGCGAACCGCGGCGACTTGCGGATCGCGTGGGAGAGCGCGCCGTCGATCCACACCAGCGAGCGCTCGCCGTAGCCGTCGACCGAGCGCACGTATGGCTGGACCAGCGCGGCGCCGGTCGCGGTGAGCGTGCCGAGGTGGGCGAGGGCGTCGGGATCTCCGGGCTCGAAGACGCGGGTGCCGAGCGAGCCCGCGCCGACCGCCGGCTTGATCACCATCCGGCTCTCCGCGAGCGGTGCGAGATCATGCGATCGGTCGTGCGCCCCGCCGCGCTCGACGAGGATCGTCGGCACCACCGCAACACCGCGCGCGGCGAGCTCGAGCAGGTAGCGCTTGTGGACGTTGCCGCGGACGATCGAGGGTGGGTTGATCAGCGGTGCGGCGGCACTCGCACGATCGACCCACGCGAGGAAGCGCGTGACATCGAGCGCGTAGTTCCAGGTCGAACGGATCACCGTCGGGATCGGCGCGTCCCAGTCCGCCGCGGGATCATCCCAGGCAACGATCTCGGCGGCGAAGCCGGCGGCGGCCAGCGCGCTCGCGAGCGGCGCGGCGTCGACATCGACCTCGGGCAGCGTGGTGCAGGTCGCGATCCGCAGCTTCATCGCCCGGCCAGCGCCTCGCGCAGATCGTCGAACAGATCATCCTCGTGCTCGAGGCCGACCGCGAGCCGTAACAGGTCGCTCGGCGTCGGCGTGTCGGGACCCTCGACGGTGTACCGATGCTCCACCAGGCTCTCGACGCCGCCGAGGGACGTCGCCGGGACCCACACCGCGAGCCGGCGGATCACGCCGAGCGCGGCCTCGGCACCGCCTCCGACCTGGATCGACAGCATGCTGCCGAACCCGCGCGTCATCTGGCGTGCCGCGACCGCGTGCTGCGGATGCGACGCGAGGCCGGGATAGCGGACGACGACATCGGGCAGGGCAGCCAGCCGATCGGCGAGCACCTGCGCGGTCCGGCTCGATCGCTCGACGCGCGCGTACAGCGTGCGCATTCCGCGCAGCAGCAGATACGCCTCGAACGGGCCGAGGCACGCACCCTCGTCGTGCCGGAGCTCGCGGATCCGCGCCCATGCCTCGCCGTGCTGTGCGGTCACGAGCATGCCCGCGAGGACATCCGAGTGGCCGGCGAGGAACTTGGTCGCCGAGTGCATGACGAGGTCGGCACCGAGCGCGAGCGGCCGGGTGTGGACCGGCGTCGCGCACGTCGAGTCGACGGCGAGCAACGCACCGGCGCCATGCGCGAGCTCGGCGAGCGCCGCGATGTCCGAGACCTCCCAGGTCGGATTCGCCGGCGTCTCGATCCACACGATGCGGGTGGTGCCCGGACGCAGCGCCGCGCGTACCGCCGCGAGGTCTGTGGTGTCGACGAGATCGAGCGCGATGCCCCACCGCGCACTCAGCTTCTCGAGCCAGTTGCGCAGGTTGAAGTAGCCGACGAGCGGCGCGATCACGTGGTCGCCGGGACGGCACACCGCGCGGAACACCGCGGTCGCAGCCGCCATGCCCGAGGCGAACGCGAGGGCCTCGATACCACCGTCGAGCGCGGCGAGCAGGCGCTCGGCATGCGCGGGCGTCGGGTTCTCGTCGCGGGTGTAGCCGGGGCCGATCAGCTGATAACCGGCATCACGCGCGTACGTCGTGGCGAGCTGGATCGGCGGCACGATCGCGCCGGTCGCCGCGTCGAGCTCGTGCAAGGCCTGCGCGGCGAGCGTCTCTGGTTTCACGCCGTCATCTTTCCACAAGCAGGGCCACGAAGCAGGGCCACGAAGCAGGGCCACGAAGTCGTCACGGTGGCACGACGAAGCCGTACCGCGTCATCAGCTCGCGGCCTTCGGCCGACGCGACGAGCTCGGCGAACTTGCGGGCGGCATCGGCCTCCGCGCCCTTGCCGCACACCACGAGCTGCTGGTCGAGCGGGTCGTGCAAAAATTGATCGATCGGCAGGTACGCGCCGCCATCGCTGACCACCGCGAGCGACAGCGCGACGATCGCGGCGTCCGCATTGCCATCGCGCGCGTAGAGCATCGTCGCCTGCACGTTCTCGGCGAGGACGATCCGGCTCTCGAGCTGCGCCCACAGCCCGGACTTCTCGAGCGCCTGCTTGCCGGCGACGCCGTAGGGCGCGTGATCCGGGTTCGCGAGCGCGATCCGCTTGAACCGCGGCTCGGTCAGCTCCGAGAGTTGTTTGGGTGCCGGCGTCCCGCCCGCGGTCCACACCACGACGC
Organism: Deltaproteobacteria bacterium; assembly: GCA_013812655.1. Classification (GTDB taxonomy): domain Bacteria; phylum Myxococcota_A; class Polyangia; order Haliangiales; family Haliangiaceae; genus JABFXX01. The sequence goes on from JACCTC010000098.1 coordinate 17,817, forward strand.
GCCCGCGCCCGTAGGTCCGCGCCGTCTTGCCATCACACACGCCAGCCTCGATGACCTTGTCGACGAATGCCTTGTTCGCCGCGGCGAACAGGAAGTACGGCGCGCCCTGCGCGATCTGCTTCGACAGGAGGCCGCTCGAGCCGAAGGTGAACTCGGGCCGGATGCCGGTTCGGGTCTCGAACTCCTTGCCGAGCTCGGTGAAGGCCTTCGCGAGATCGGATGCCGCGCCGATCCGCACCACGCGCTCCCCGGATGTCTTCGAGCAGCCACCGCACAGCACCGTGGCGAGGACGACCGCGACGACGAACTGCATGGCCCAACGTAACGCGGCGATCGCGGGCCGGTCACGCTTGTTCCGCCGCTGTAACTGTGGGGTAACATCACCGCGATGGAACGCCGCGTGGTCATCATCGAAGACGAGCGTGACGTCGCGCGGCTGCTCGAGTTCAACCTGAAGGCCGCGGGCTTCGAGGTGACTACCGCGAGCACCGGGGCCGAGGGCTTTGGCGCGGTCCAGAACACGAAGCCCGACGTCGTCGTCCTCGATCTGATGCTGCCGGACCAATCCGGCTACGAGGTCTGCAAGCAGCTGCGCGCGGATCCGCTCGTCGGCGAGGTCGGCGTGCTGATGCTCACGGCGAAGGGCGAGGCCGAGGACCGGATTCTCGGGCTCGAGGTTGGCGCCGACGATTACGTGGTCAAGCCGTTCGTCGTCCGCGAGGTCGTGCTTCGTGTCACCGCGCTCGCGAACCGGCTCGCCGAGCGGCGCGCCCGGCCCGCGCAGAGCGATCGGAGCGGCGTGCTCGAGGTCGGACCGATCGAGCTCGATCCGGTGACCCACGATGTCCGCATCAACAGCGTGCCGACGCAGCTGCGCCCGCTCGAATACAAGTTGTTACAGCTGCTCGTCAGCGAGCCCGGTCGCGTGTTCTCGCGCGAGGAGCTGCTCGAGCAGGTCTGGGAGATGCGCGGTGACATCAACACCCGCACCGTCGACGTCCATGTTCGTCGCCTGCGCGTCAGCCTCGGGCCCGCGGCCGATGTCATCGAGACCGTGCACGGCTTTGGTTATCGCGCCAAGCGTGACGCCTGATAGGCTGAGCGAGCGTGCGAAGCTCGCTCCGTAACCGGCTGCTGATCACGTTCCTGCTGCTCGTGGTCGTCGTCGGTACCGGCACGCTGTTCGCGATCGAGCGCACGCTCGCCGACGATCTCGTGGCCTCGCTCGACGCCCGGCTGACCAAGCAGGGCAAGGAGGTCGCCGAGTGGTTGCGGCTTGCGGGTCATCCGGACCGCCTCGCGCCACGACTCGCACGGGTGACCGGCACGCGCATCACGATCATCGGTGCCGACGGTTTGATCCAGGGCGACTCGCTCGATCGCGCCACCGTGGGCAGACCGATCGGCGAGGCCCAGGAGGTCGCACGTGCGCGGCGCGGCAAGATCGGGCGCGCGATCCGCAGGCTCCGCTCGGACGAGCCTCAGCAGTACCTCGTCGCGTTGCCGGCCGATCTCGGTCGCGTGATCCGGCTCGCGGTCCCGCTCGGCGACGTCATCGAGACCCGCGCGCGCATGCGCAACCGGCTGCTCGTCGGCGGAGGCTTCGGACTCGTCGGCTGTCTGCTGCTGTCGTGGATCTTCATCCGCGCCGTGACCAGGCCGCTGCAGTCGATGACCCGCACGGCCGAGAAGCTCGCGCGCGGCAACTACGACGCACCGCCGCCGATCGATTCGGGTGGCGAGCTCGGCGTGCTAGCGCGCGCGATGAACCACATGGCCGCCGAGGTGAAAGGGCGGATCGGCGAGCTGACCCAGCAACGCGATCTGCTCTCGGTCGTGTTCGGTGGCCTGGTCGAGGGCGTCGTGGTCGTCGATCGCTCGGGCACGATCGTGCTGGTCAACGATGCCGCGAAGCCGATGCTCGACGATCCGACGTCGTTGCCCGCGCCGATCCTCCCGCTCGTCACGCGTGCGCTCGCCGGCGAGCAGGCCGACGACGAGCTCGAGCTGATGGGGCGCGCGGTCCGCGCGAGCGCGCGCCCACTCGGTGACCCGGGCCCGGAATGGAGGGGCCGGGATTCACTCCCGGCCCCGGGGGCGATCGTCGTGCTCTACGACGTGACCCGGATGCGCGCGCTCGAGTCGGTGCGCCGCGAGTTCCTGTCGAACGCCGCGCACGAGCTACGCACCCCGGTGACGTCGATCGCCGGCTACGCCGAGACGCTGCTCGGCAGCGCCGTGGACGCCGCGACCTCGAAGGAGTTCCTGCAGACGATCCAGCGCAACGCCAGTCGGATCGCGTCGCTCGTCAACGACCTCGTGCTGCTCGACACGCTCGGCGGCCGGGCCACGGCGATCGGCGAGCGCACGCGGGTCTCGCTTGCCCAGGTCGTCCAGGATGCGGTGCTCACCGCCCGCGGCGTCACGCCGGACGCGCAGATCGCGATCAGCGTTCCGGACCTCGCGGTTCTCGCGACGCGCGACGGACTCGATCACGTCGTCCAGAACCTGATCGACAACGCGATCAAGTACGGCGGCGGGACGCCGGTGAGCGTGACCGCAGAGGTCGTCGGCGCGCACGTGCAGCTCGCGGTCGCCGATCGCGGTCCCGGCATCCCGCGTGGCCAGGAAGAACGGATCTTCGAGCGGTTCTACCGGATCGACGCCGGGCGTAGCCGCGAGCGCGGCGGCTCGGGACTCGGGCTCGCGATCGTCAAGAGCCAGATCGAGGCGCTCGGTGGCCGGGTCTGGGTCGAGGACAACCAGCCCGGTGCGCGGTTCGTCGTCGAGCTCGATCTGTCGCCTGCGTCGCCTCGGTCGTCTCAGTCGTCGTAGATCGTGATCAGATCGTAGCCACGGGCGTTGTCGCGTGCGGTGAAGACCAGCGCGAGGCCGCCATCGCCGCCGCGACACGCGATGCGGACGACGCCGCCGCGGGCGAGCCACTCGTTGGCGTGGGTGCGAAGCGTCTCGTAGCCCGGTGGCGTGTTCGGTGGCAACGGCTCGAAGGGCTGGCCGAGCAGCTTGCCGTAGCGAGTCCGCGGCTCGGTCGCCTTGCAGCCGCCGTCTCCGACGGTTCGCTGCGCGAGGAATGGATAGAAGTTGCTTACGTTACGGCGCTCGCGCTCGGCCGTGTAGGGCGTGCCGTCCTCGGCAGCGAACTGCGCGCGCTCGTCCTCGGTGATCGCGAGCCGGCCGTTGAGGTCGTAGCGATGGAGCAGGATCTCCATCTCGCCGACCGCGGCGAAGTCGAAGAGCTCGACGAACGCGTCCTTGCTCGTGACGACCACGGCCTCGAAGTCGGCGACGACCTTGGCGCCGAGGCCGGTCACCGGCGCCAGTGCGGGCTCGGCCGGTCGCGTCGGCAGCGTGGTCTCGTGACGCTTCGGGCACCCGCCGAGGCCGGCGAGCGCGAGCGTGGTGGCGGTGATCAGGCTGCGCTGGCCCATGCATCTCCGTAGTCGTCGAGAGCACTACCGACCGGCACGCCGAGCGCCTGGAAGCCGGGCACCAGGACCTCGCGCACGCAGGTCGCGAAGATCACGCGCTCCTCGGCAGGCGTCATCAATCCGTGCGTGCGCACCGCCGGGGTCACCTCGCCGACGGGCCGCTCGGCCTCGACGACGTTCGCCACGCCGCGAAGCGCGCGCGGCAGCATCTGCGCGGCCGCGTCGATCACGGTCTCACCCTTGCGGCCGGCATCGCCGGTCTCGATCGCGTGCCGCAGGTACGACCAGCCGAGCCGCGCGTGCATGACCTCGTCCGAGTAGATCGACGTCAACACGGCGTGTGCCGTGGGATCCGTCGTCAGCTCGAGGGTCGCGGCGAGCACGGTCGTCGCGTAGGTCTCCGAGACACACGACACGAGCATCGTGTTCGCGAGTGCCTGATGCAGCTTCGGACGCTCGGGTTCGTCGGGGAGCGACGACATGCCGAACGGCGGCAGGTTCTGCTTGCCCGAGTAGATCTCCGCCATCCGCACGCACATCTCGGCGTGGCGAATCTCGTCGATGCCGGCACGCAGGCACAGCGACAGCACGTCGGCCGGCGCGCGCGCCGCGAGCAGATCGAGAGCGAGCACCGAGAACGTCGACACCGCCAGGTACTCGGCCTCGGAGCGCCGCATCCAGGTGCCGGCGAGCCGCGCACGCTCCGGCGCGGTCAGTGCGGCGGCTGTCGACGCGGCCCACGGGATCGAGACCGAGCGCCGGCGCATCAGCCGATGGTGCTCGGCCTCGAGCGGCGTGCCCGAGAGCCACCACGGGCTCGTCGGTTCGTAGAATTCGTCGCGACCCTGCGGATCGACGGCGGCGAGCACGTCCATGGCGTCGCTACGACAGGATGAAGCCGCGGCCGGTCGGACGCGCCTTGGTGGTGCGCGGGCGCGGCTTCTTCGCGGCTTCGGCAGCGGCGGCTTCGCGGTCGGCCGTTTCCTTGGCAGCGATTTCCTTCGCGGCGGCGTCGGCGGCCGCCTTGTCGGCAGCTTCCTGCTCGGCCATTGCCTCCGCCTCGGCAGCGGCCTTGTCCTCGGCGGCCTTGCTCTCGGCGGCCTTCGCGTCCTGCTCGGCCTCGGTGGGCGCCGGCTCGGTCCGGGTCACCGGCATCGGCTCGAGCGGCGCGGGCTTGTTGCGGCTTCCACACCCGGCGGCAAGCGGCATGACCAGCATCGCGCCGGCGAACACCACGGTCCGCCAGATCTTCGATGCGCTCGTGTGACCGAGCGTGGTTGCAAAGACAATGTTCGCAAGCTCGCGGTGTTTCGCCATGAATCCTCCCGGACGATCACGATGACACCGCGGCCCACCGAATTCCAGGCCGGAACGAGCCGGACTCAGGACCGGCTCGGGACAAACTCAGGACAAACTCAGGACAAAACGAACCCGCGGCCGGTGCCGCCGCCGCAAGGATTGTCGACGCGCGGCCGCGAGGCGCACGGATCGGCGCCTGCACACGGGTCGGCGCCTGCACACGGGTCGGCCGGGGGCGTGCCTTCGGCCGGCATCGCGTTGTCGGTCGGCGCAGGTGCCGCGTTGCTCGGCGCCGCCGGTGCTGGCTTGCTCTTGCCGCCGCAAGCGCCGGTGCCGAGCATCGCGCCGGCGAACACGACGGTGCGGAAGATGGTCTGAGCTGCGTCTCGCTTCATGCCGCGAGCGTAAACGCGCGGATGGCGGGCTCGCAAGCGCTACGCATCCTGCTTGGGGATCGCGATCGCGGCGCCCTGTCCCTGATGGGCGGGCGACGCCGGCGACGGGCTGTTCATCATGCCGCGCATGCGCTTCACGAGCTCGGCGACGATCGCCTGCGACATCTCGGGACGCTCCGACATCACGCGCTTGAAGCCCTCGCCGGGCACGCGCAGCGTCCGGGTGCGCTCGATGGCGCGCACGGTCGCCGAGCGTGGCGCGGCGTCGAGCACCGCCATCTCGCCGATGCACGCGCCCGGTCCGAGCTCGGACAGCACGCGCTCGGCACGCTCGCCATCGCCGCCGGTGAACACGCGCACGAGGCCCTTCACGATCAGGTACACCGCATCGCCGGGGTCACCCTCGCGAAACACGTCCTTGCCGGGCTCGATGCGGCGCTCCTCGACGACGGTCGCGAGCTCCTCGAGATCGTCGGGGCCGAGGTCGGCGAAGATCGGGACCTGGCGGATCAGCATCATCTTCTCGATCGTCGTCAGCGACGCGACCGCCGCGTTGGCGTCGAGCGTGGCGTAGACCCCGGGCTTGCCGACGCCGTGCTTGGTCTGCGCGAAGATCGACGGGTTCAGCGCGGGCAGCTCGGAGGATGTGGTCCCCGACACCGCGCGCACCGCGGCGCTGCGAACAACCGGATCCGGATCGCTCAGCACCTTCGACAGCAGATCGCGCGTCAACCGGCTCTTCGCGCCCATCGCGCGGACCGCGGCCTCGCGCACGATCGGCTCGCCATCGTCGAGCATCGCCTCGAGCCGCTTGCGTGACGCGTCGTCGTCGAATCGCGATAGCAGCACCGCGGCCGCGGCGCGCAGGTAGCGCGACGGGTCTGCGGAGATCGCGATGATTGGATCGGCGGCCAGCTCGGTCGTGCCCCCGCGCTCGAGCCGCGTCAGCGCGTCGACGAGCGGCACGCGAAGCGCCGGATCGACGGCGTCGAGCATCTCGAGCAGCTCGCTGCGCACGACGCCGCGCGCCGAGGCCTGGGCGCGGACCTGCTCGACCTCGGGGCGATCGGTCATCACCGCGAGCACACCGAGCGCGCTGATCGCGTGCTCGTGCGCGCGCAACCGTGCGAGGTGACGCAGCAGCGCGAGGCTCGCGGAGTCCGCCTCGCCAACTTTCAAGCTTGCGGATGGTGCCGCGCCCGCCCCGGGATGGTTCGTGACCTCGGCCGCCGCGACCAGGCGCGTGATCTCCGCGAGCTCGGCCTCGTAGAGCGCCGCGATCGGCCCGCCCGGCGCCAGCATGCGCGAGAGCTCGGACTCTTCCTCGTCGGGGGTCACGCCGCGCTCGTGGCGCAGCGCCTCGAGCGTCGACGCCGCGGGCTTGGAGCCCGAGCGCGCGGCCTCGATGAAGATCCGCTGGAGGTCCTTGCGATACTGCTCGCCCTTGAGGCGCTGCTCGACCGAGCCGCGGTACGTCGGGTCGAACAGCTGACGCTCCTCGGCCGATAGCTCGTTGATCATCTTCTGGTGATCCTTGTCCGACACGCCGAGCTGCGCGCGCAGGCTGTCGAGGATCGTGAGCTCCTGCCGGGTCACCAGGCCATCGGCCACCATCTCGCGGACCGTCTCCTTGTACGCGCGCAGCCGCGCCTCGCGCTGCTTCGTGCGCTCGGTGTGGAGCAGGTAGATGTCCTCGAGCTTGTCGGACGGCGGCGCGTCGCCCCATTCCCACTTCTTCAGGATCTTCTGCGCGAACTTCTCGTGGACGTACTGCTCCTCGCGGCGCGTGATGCGGCGGATGAAGATCGCGGTCGATGCGAACACGACGATCAAGCCCCAGCCGGTCACGACCCAGCCGGGCAGGCGGCCGAGCGAGGGCTGGCCGGCAAACAGATAGAACGCGTTGAACGCGACGAGACCCGCGAACGCGAGCATGCCGTGTCGCACGCGTGCACGCGCCGCAGCCTTCACCTCGGCGGTCACGTCGGGGCCGAGCCGGCGGAGGCGCGGTCGCATGACGAGCTGCTCGACCACGGCGAACACGATGAAGCTCGCGAGCCCGAAGCCGATCAGCGTCAGCGGCGCGGCGACGATTCGCGGAATCGCCGGCGCGAACGTGAACCCCGGATCGAAGGCGTGGGTCGGCAGGTCGCGCTCGTAGGCCCAGCCGCCGTCGAAGTAGTAGGACCACGCGCCGGAGACCAGAAAGAAGTACGTGTAGAACCCGACGACGATGCCCGGCCACGCGAAGTACGCCAGGCGGCGCGGGCGCTCGGACGCTTCCTTCCAGTAGCCCTGCTCGAGATCGATGTCGGGGCAGTGCTTCTTGCACGCGACGCACGGCGCGCACTGCGACGTCAGGTCACTCTGCGCGGCCGCGGGCGCCGGCTCGGTATAGATCTTCTCGACGAGGCCGACCGGGCACAGGAAGTTGCACCACGTCTTGCCGGCATAGACAAAGCTCGTGACGATCGCGGCGACGATGACGACGCCGAGGAAGCCGGCGAGCCAGACATCGCTACCGTTGGTCGCGACGAGCCGCAGCGTCAGCGCGATGATCATCAGCGCGAGCTGCAGTAGCAAGTAGTGCTTGCTGACCCAGTCGCCCATCTTGCGCGTGCCGGGACGGCCGACGAGGCGGCCGAGCTGACCCATGACGGCGAGCGGGCAGATCCGCCGCCACAGGTGATAGCCGAACGCCATCCAGAAGAACGGCAGCGCCGCGATGCAGACGGTCCACACGAGCCGGTTGCCGTGGCGCACGCCGAGGACCGTCGGGATCGTCGCCGCGAACGCGACGAGCATGACCACGCGCGCTGCGGTGACCCATCGCGGCGCGGTCCCGCCGTCGGTGAACGCCGCGAGCCCGCCGGCCCTGGTCTTCGCGGTCTTGCCACCCTTCGCGGGCTCTGCTGCGATCGGCAACTTCTTCTTCGTCGGGTCAGCCATGGTCACATCACGCAGGCAGGCCTGACGATCCGCAGGTTGTCCCAGCTCGCCTGGGTCGTCGCAGGTAGTGGCTCGGCGACGATCTGGCCGCCGAGCCAGATCTCGAGGCCGGAGGGGTCGTCGAGGTATGGCATCTCGGCGTCGGGTATCCAGGTCAGGCCGTCCCTGCTCGTCTGGAAGCCGATGCTCCCTGACCTGAAGTCGAACCGCAGGAAGCGATGCGCGGTGATGTCGTACGGCTGGTTCGCCGAGCCGCCGCCCCGATTGTAGAACGTCAACTGGCCTGCGCGCACGTCGATCGCGTACGACGGCGTAAGCTGCTGCGCCTTCACCACGGTGAAGGCGGACGCCGTGTTCGCGCCCGATGCCTGCACGAGCTCCACCTCGACCGAGCTTCCACGCAGATCGTAGGGCCGCGTGCGGATCGCGTTCGTCCCGAGATCGCCGGGTGCATTGAACCTGACGCGAAGGCTCTCGTCCTGCTCGAGCTGGATGTGCTGGTTAGTGACGTCCAGGAGCGTCCATCGCGACGCATCGAGCGCGGCACCAGCGAAGTCCTCGACGAAGCAGGTGGCCGCAGCATCCGGCGCGGTTCCGTCGCCGAGCGGATCGCCGCTGTCGATCGGGTTCGCTCGCAGACCGAGGACCCGATCGCAGCCCGTCATCGCGATGACGATGGCGAACACGACCACGCTCGCGCCAGACAGCAGCGGTCGAACGTGGGCGCGCATCACTTCGCGGGCGGAGCTGCCGCGAGCGGGCAGGTCAGCCCCTTCGCCGCGTCGGGGCCGAGGAACTGCTCGAGGTGGGCCTTGCCGCGGCACTCCTGGTGATGGAGGAAATTGATCGTGAACTCCTCCCAGTGCGTGCTCGGCACGATCTGGAAGTTCAGCGTCGCGATCTTCTTGTTGCGCGTCTTCGGCGTGCCGGCCGCCGGGTCGACGTTCGCCGGGTCGGCGTAGTCGTGCATCCCGAAGTTGCGCATGTGGCACTGCGCGCACGTCATGCCATTCTCCTCGCCGAGGTCGCGGCGGCCGTCGTCGAGCGGCAACAGCTTCACCATGTCGCGGAGCTTGTGGTCGACGAACAGGTGGTTCGCATCGACCTTCGAGCCGATGATCTTGCCGTTCTCGGTCCCCGGCAGATCGACGAAGCCGAGCGTCTTGCGACACAGCGCCTCGTAGCCGGGGACATGCCCGGGCGCGCCGGCGGTGTACTTCGGTGCGCACTTGGGAACCCACGTCTTGCCGTCGTCGGACGGCGCCGTCATCGTCCAGAACCCGGGGATCCGGACGTTGACCCAGCGCTGCGCCTTGCCGTCCTCGGTCTGGAACGGCTTCATCGCGCTCCACGCCCATGCATCGCCGTGCTTGTAGCTGCCGTCGGGGTTGCGCGCCGAGCCACCGCCGAGCTGCGCCTCGGTCGCGATCCCGATCACGAACGCCTTCGCGTAGAGCTTCGCGGGGTCCTTCGCGTCGAACGCCATGAGCTCGTTGACGAGCGCCGCGACAGCCTTGCCGTGCGCGAGCTGATCCTTCATCAGCTTGTCGCTCGGCGCGCCGCCGGGCAGCAGGTGCTTCGCGACCATGCCGAGGAACGTCTTGTTGTTGTGGACGCGCTCCTCGGGCGGCCGCGGCAGCGGCGGCACGAACTCGACGGTCGGTCGGATCCGGAACATCGCGAACGTCGGCTCGGGCGCCTTCACCGCGCGATAGACGATGCGCATCTCGGTCCACGCGCGATCGATGCGCGGGCGCACCGCGACGATCTTCCACGCTGCCGGATCGCCGAACGCGACCTTGTCGAACTTGTCGGACTTCGGATCGAGGCGCGGGTTCGCGTGGGTCTGCGCGAGGCCGATCAAGAAGCTCTCGAACAGCGCGGCCTTGTCGTGCGTGCCGCTCAGCTTCGCGCGGTTCTCCTCGCTGAACTGCCACTTGAAGCCCTCGGCGCCGACGAGCAGCATGCGGTCGAGCGGCCACTCCTTGTTGACCTGCTCGAGGCGCTTCGGCTGGCGGATCATCAGCACGGTCTCGATGATCGGCGTCTGCACGGAGGCGACCGGCATCGGCTGCTGCTTCGCAGTGACGTCGAACGTCCAGGTCTTGGTCGCGACCTTCGGCTCGCTGCCACCGCGGCCGGGCTGCGTGATTTGCAACGTGAACTCGGCCTTCGGCTGATCGACCTTCGCCGGCTTCCAGGTCACGGTCTGGGTCAACGCGTCGAACGTCGCCGACTTCGGCATCGCGGTGACGTCGACGCGCGTCTCCTCGAGATTCTGATCGATCGCGGCCACGCTGAAGCTCACCGACTGACCGATGCCGACCTTGGTGAACACCGGCGGAAACACCTCGGGCGGCACGTCGGGCGCGATCACCGGACCGACATCCATCTGGGGTGTGGGCCCGGAAGGACCGATGACCGCAGGCGTCGGAGCTGGCGTTACCGGCGTGGCGACCGTGGTCGGATCCAGAGGCGCGGCCGCATCGGGTTTCTTGCTCCCGCCACACGCGAGCGCCAGGGCCGCAACAACTCCGAACAGAACCGAGGTCCTGGAAGCCTTCATGCGTCGAGCATCGTACCACCATGCTAGGGTCCGCTCGCCGATGACGACCGACCTTCCGACGCTCGCGATCAATACGATTCGCACGCTCGCGATCGACGCCATCCAGCAGGCGAACTCGGGACACCCGGGCTTGCCGCTTGGTTGCGCGCCGATGGCGTACACGCTCTGGCACAAGCACCTCAAGCACGACCCGAGCGCGCCACTCTGGTTCGATCGCGATCGCTTCGTGTTATCGGCCGGTCACGGCTCGATGCTGCTCTACGCGCTGCTGCACCTGACCGGCTACGAGCTCTCGCTCGACGAGATCAAGCAGTTCCGGCAATGGGACAGCAAGACGCCGGGTCACCCGGAGTGGCATCACACGCCGGGCGTCGAGGCGACCACCGGGCCGCTGGGGCAGGGCGCTGCGAACGCGGTCGGCATGGCGATCGCCGAGCGCTTCCTCGCGAGCCAGTTCAATCGCCCGGGTCACACGATCATCGATCACCACACCTACGCGCTGGTCTCCGACGGTGACGTGATGGAAGGCGTCGCGTGCGAAGCCGTGAGCATCGCCGGCCACCTCGGCCTCGGCAAGCTCACGTACCTCTACGATGCGAACGACATCACGCTCGACGGTCCGCTCTCGCTGACGATGAGCGAGGATGTCGGGGCCCGCTTCGCGGCGTGCGGCTGGCACGTCCAGCACGTCGGCAATGGCGACACCGATCTCGCTTCGCTCGATGCCGCGATCGCCGCGGCGAGGGCCGAGACCGATCGACCGTCGCTGATCGTCATCAAGACGACGATCGGTTACGGCTCGCCGAAGAAGGCCGGCACGAGCTCCGCGCACGGCTCGCCGCTCGGCGATGCCGAGGTCGCCGCGACGAAGCAGGCGCTCGGCTGGGATCCGGCCGCGAAGTTCCTGGTGCCGCCCGAGGTTAAGCAGCACCTCGCCGAAGGTGGCAAGCGCGGCGCGTCGGCGCACGCGGCATGGAAGCAGAAGCTCGCGGCCTACAAGGCCGCGCATCCCGACGTCGCCGCGCAGCTCGAGCTCGCGATCAAGGGCGAGCTTCCGGCGGAGTGGGACGCCGAGATTCCGAAGTTCACCGACGCGATCGCGACGCGCTCCGCCTCGGGCAAGATCATGCAAGCGCTCGCGAACAAGATTCCGTGGCTGTTCGGCGGCGATGCTGACCTCGGTGGCTCGACGAAGACGATCGTCAAGGGCGGCGATTACGATCGCGTCGGCGCCGGCCGCAATCTGCGGTTCGGCATCCGCGAGCACGCGATGGGCTCGATCGGTAACGGCATGCTCTATCACGGCGGCGTACGGCCGTTCGTCGCGACGTTCTTCGTGTTCTCCGACTACATGCGCCCGGCGGTACGGCTCGCCGCGCTCAACAACCAGCCGGCGATCTTCGTGTGGACACACGACTCGGTCGGGCTCGGCGAGGATGGCCCGACCCATCAGCCCGTCGAGCACCTGATGGCGCTGCGTGCGATCCCGAACCTCGCAGTGTTTCGCCCCGCCGATGCGCACGAGACGGCGGCCGGCTGGCGGTTCGCGATGACCCACAAGGGGCCGACCGGACTCGTGCTGTCACGCCAGGACCTGCCGATCGTCACGGCGCCGAATGCGCCTGGCGCCGAGCGCGGCGCGTACGTCCTCGCAGACGGCACCGACGTCATCCTGATCGCGTCTGGATCCGAGGTCGCGGTCGCGCTCGCGGCGCGCGATGCGCTCGCGAAGGACAGCATCACGGCACGCGTCGTCTCGATGCCGTGCTGGGAGCTGTTCGCGCAGCAGCCGGCGAGCTACCGCGAGCAGGTGCTGCCGTACGCGCAGCGCCGGCGGGTGTCCGTCGAGGCCGGCGTCACGCTCGGCTGGCGCGAATACATCGGCGACCGCGGCGAGGCGATCGGCATCGATCGATTCGGCGCCTCGGCGCCTGGCGAGCTCGTGCTCGAGAAGCTCGGCATCAACACGGACGCCGTCGTAGCCGCCGCCAAGCGCGTGATCGCTAGCGCCTGAAGCGCCGGCCTGAAGCGGCGAAGACGATCTACTTCATCAGCAAGCTGGTCGTCGCGACGACCGTGTTCTTGCCGGCGACGAGCTTCACGACGTAGGTCTTGCCCTTGGCGAGACCCTCATCCTCGTTGATCGAGATGTCGCCGCTCAGCACGCTGCTCTTCGGGTCGATGCCGTCGAGCGTCTTGTCCGCGACGAACCGCTTGCCGTCCGCGTAGAACTCGAGCTTGAGCTTGCTCGATCCCGTCTTCGAGAGAAACGCGGTGTAGTGGAAGTTCCAGTACGTGACCTCCTCCTGCGCCTCTCCGACGAGCTGCGTCAACTTCTCCTTCTTGATCTTCGCGATCGTGTCCTTGTCGTTCTTGCCCTCGGGCAGCTCCTGCTTGCTGACGACGAGCTGACCACGGAACGCGCTGATCACGGTCTTGGACATGTCGGCGTAGGCCGCGCCGCGGACACCGATCAAGAGCGCAGCGACGAGTACTGCAGTGGAGAAGATCTTGCGAGGTGACATCGAGCCTCCGTTTCTCAAGGACGATATCCCGACGACACCGGTCCACGGACGAGGTTTCGTCCGCGTGCGATGTCTTGGTGATCTCCCTGACGTATATAAGCGGCGCTATAGCCGCAGCGGGTCATTCCTTCGGGGCGTCGACCTGGTCGGGCGCCGGCGTGGACCGCGCTTCGACGGGAGCACCCTCACCGCTATTCACCGCGGCGGGCTGGCCCTCGCGCTCTTCCTGGCGCTTGCCACGACGCTCGGGATCCCACGGCTTTCCGTCCGGTCCGAGACCGTTGGCATCGGGACCGATCGGCTTGCGCTCGCGGCGCGGGCGCGGCGGCAGCGGCTGGCCATCGGGGCCAAGGCGCGGCTCGCGCGGTTGCTGCGGATCACGGGGCGGGCGGGGCTCGCGGGCCTGTTGGGTATCGCGCGGCAGACGCGGATCGCGCGGCTCGCGTGGTGGCAGCGGCTGACCATCCGGGCCGAGCCGCGGACCGCGGTCTCCCTGGTAGCCAGCTGCGCCACTCGGACCGCCACGGAACTCGCGACGCGGACCACCGCCGCCACCAGGACCACCGGGGCCACGCCGATCACCGCCCGGGCCGCCGCCCGGACCACGCGGACCCCGCGGACGGTCGCCGCCCGGGCGATCGCCACCCGGGCCACCCGGACGCGGACCACGGCGCGGACC
>JACCTC010000102.1 GCA_013812655.1 Deltaproteobacteria bacterium
GCGATGCCGGGCTCGCCGAACACCGGTGGTGGTGGCGGTGCCGGTGGCGGCGGCCACGGCGTCATTCGGGTGCTGGCGGGCGGCACGATCCCCGCGGCGCAGGTCTCGCCGCCGCCGAGCAATTAGCCCCTGACGCGAAGCGGCTGGCGGGCGCGAAGCGGACCGCGGCGTGCGAAGCACGCCAGGGAAGTCGAGGCGGAGCGCAGCGGAGCCGGATCACTGCGGCGTGGTGATCGGTCCTGCCGAGCCTTCCTCGGGAGGCATCGGCGGTTCGTCACCCGAGCCCGAGCCGACCGGCTCCGCCGTTGGTGGCGCGCCCTTGCACAGCGCTGCAGCCGCGAGCGACAGCACGTCGAGCGCGATGCCGGGCTTGTTCTCGAGGCGCATCGCCTCGCGACCCGAAGCCGCGTCCCACAGCCGGAGCGCGCCGTCCCCGTCCTCGTACGCGAGCGTCGATGGATCGAGCCAACGCGTCACGAAGCGGCTCTTCGCGGTGAGCAGGTGCTTCAGCGCACCGGTCTTGGTCTCGGCGACGTACAGCGAGGGCGCGGTGTCCTTCGAGCACGGATCGACGACGGTCGCGAACGCGAGGCGCGCGCGATCGGGCGACAGCGCGATCGTCGTCGCACCTGCGATGCCGGACTCGGGCACCTGGATCGTCGGCCCGCCGAGGATGCCGAGCGTGGGGGTCGTCGCGGGCTCGCCGCTCCACGTCGCGGCGACGCCCTCGGTGACCGGCAGCACGCGGCCTTCCTCGAGCGAGAACACCACGCGCGGCGTCGGCAGCGCCGTCTTGACCTTCGTCAGCTTGCCGGTCGTCTTGTCGAGCGACGAGACCTGCGGCTCGCCGGCGCCCCACCGGCCGTTCGCGGGCGCGGTCGCGACGAGCAGCTGGTCACCGGCGCCGTAGCCCGCCGAGATCTCGCGACCGCCGCCGATCACGACGCGGCCGCCGACCGGGCTCCACTCCTTGGTCTCGAGGATCTGGAGCCACGCGCGTGTGACGAGCGGCGGCGCGTCGTCGTTCTTCGGACGATCGATCTTGTCGAAGCCGACGACCGCGACCTCGCCACCGCCGGGCGCGCGCACGACGGCGGCGACCTGATGCTCGGTATGCGTGAGCCGCAGATAGCGCCGGGTCTCGCGATCGAACGCGTAGAGCTCGCCACGGCTCGTCGCCGGCTGCACGCCCTCCTTCGGCCACCTGAACGGGCTGCGGCGGCCGATCACGAGGATGCTCTTGCCGATCTGCTGGAGGTACGCCGCGCGAACCTTCGCCGCGACCTCGTTGATCGCGATGCCATGCGGCGTCGCGAGCAGCTCCTTCAGATCCTCGTCCTTCGCGAGGGCAGGGCCGTACTTGAAGTAGTCGCCCGCGAGCGCGGTGACGACGTGATCGACCGCGGCGGCGTGCTCGCCGGCCTGCGCGAGAGCCGACGCGAGCACGCGATGCGCATCGAGGTGATGCGGATCCCTCGAGAGCGTGGCCTCGCAGTTTGCACGGACGGCGGCCCAGTCGCGCGGCTTCGCGCGATACGCGGTCAGCGCGCGCTCGTACTCCTTCATGCCGTCGCCGTAGAGGAAGTTCATCCGCTTGATCGAATCGACGCCGATCTGCGGCGGCGCGATCGGCGCGACCGTGGGGCCGGCCATCGCGTCCTGCTTGCCCTTCGACGCGTCATTCTTCTTCCCTCCACATGCCGTGAGGACCGTGAGGAGTGCGATCGCGATCGTGTAATGCATCGGAACCTCGTCGCTGTAACGCTTGAGCCAACGTCAGATTTCGTGACGTTACATCCTTCTGTGGCACGATGCGCCGCATGAAGACCACCACCCTTGCCCTCGTCCTCCTCGCAGCGCTTGGTTGCTCCGGCAAATCCGCGCCGAAGAAAACGACACCGGTGGAGCCCGCGCCGACGACCGCCGCGGTGACCACCCAGAAACCCCCGCCGAACGTCGCCAACGATCAGCCGGTCAGCCCGAGCCTCTCGGTGTCGGCCGACATCATCGCGGCCTGCGGCATCAAGGTCGCGCCGACCAGTGGCTCGCCGAAGTTCGACTACGACAAGGACGAGCTGACTGCCGAGGATCGCGCGGTCCTCGATCAGATCGCGACATGCCTGACGACCGGTGCGCTCAAGGGTCGCGCCGTCGATCTGATCGGACGCGCCGATCCACGCGGCACCGAGGAGTACAACCTCAGCCTCGGATCACGCCGCGCGGGTTCGGTCTCGGCATACCTCGGTCGCCTCGGCGTCGCGCAGCCCCAGATGTCGGTGACGACGCGCGGCTCGCTCGATGCACAGGGTAGCGACGAGGCGAGCTACGCCGCCGATCGCCGCGTCGACATCCAGCTCCAGCCGCAGGCGTAGGCGCAGCCTCACCCGTCGCTTCAGTCGTCGCTTCAGTCGTCGCTTGAGTCGTCGTCCGGGCGCCGATCGCAGGTTGGCGCCGCGTGTTAGATTGCCGGCGTGGCGCTCGAGCATGTCGCACAGGGACAGACCCGGTTCTTCACGCCGGGTGTTGCCCCCGATCCGCGCGGGATCCTGCTCGGTCGCTACTGCGTGATGACGTTCGCCACGCTCGAGGGCGCGGTGTCGTGGTTCAGGCTGTACTCGTCGGAGGCCTCCCTCGACGAGCTGATGGCCAACCTGACGATCGCGAAGTGCCGCACCGCGCTCGGCAGCCGCGAGATCGTCACCCAGATCCCGGCGGTGTCGTCCTACGCGGCGGATCGCGCGGCGCGGCTGTGCCGCCTCGTCGGCGGGGCGATCTACACCGGCACCTCTAAGCACTTCGTGAAGTACCGCGACGATCGCTCGCCCTACGGTTACGACGCGATCGACATCGGCGCGATGCCGCCGCAGACCGACTTCATGGTCCACGGCGACGAGTTCGCGCAGGGCTACATCCGCGAGGGCGACCTGCCGTTCCAGCGCCTGCTGTTCCGGCTCTCGATCCGCAAGCTGCCCGGCGGCGACAAGCTCGACGCCGATGATCGAGGCGATCTGTTCCTCGCGGTCGCACGCGGCCTCGCCGACGGCATCATTCGCTATCTGTGGCGCAACCGCGTCGATGCTCAGGCCGGGCTGTTCACGCCGGGCACGACGAGCGCGTTCGATGATCAGGCGCGCGAGCGCGGCTACATGTTGATCCGCGTGCGCACGTTGCCCGAGCGGATCTTGCAGCTGTTCGTCGGCACGCCCGGGATCGACGTGTTTCGCCCCGCAGGCGCGAATGCCGCGGTCGCCGTCGGCTACGAGCATCCGATCGATCTCGCGTCGTGCGCGTCGGTGTTCCCGCCGGAGACGTTTCACGTGTTCTGGCCCAACGATCGCGTCGACGTATTACCCGGGCCGCTCGCACTCTCGGACATCGCAGACCTCACGCGCGTCGACCTCGAGCTCGACAAGCCGCGCGAGCCAGCCGTGCACGGGGGTGGGCCGGCGGAGTCGATCGGCGTCGAGCTCAAGCTCGCGGCCGCGATGGGCCCGCCGCGACGCGTGGTCGCCACGCTGATCCCCGTCGAGCATGGCTCGCGCCTCAAGCGCATCCTGTTCGCGCTGCCGCCGGTCAGCCTGCGTGGTCATCGCGTCGCCGCCACCGATCGCGGGATCCTCGTGATCGGCTCGGAGAACCTCGACGTCATCCCGCTCGGTCAGCTGCTCTGCGAGCTGACGCCCGGCTTGCTGGTCCCGCTCGGCATGGACGTCGTACCGCGGGTCTCGCCCGACGTGCTCGCGCGCGCGCTCAACCATGCCGCGGGGCTCGTCACCGTGTTCACCACCGACGGCCGGCCGTTTCAGGTCCCCGAGGGCGCGTTCGCGACGCTCGAGCGGCGATCGGTCGCCAAGATGGAGGTCGATCAGGCCGTCGCGGTCGATTACGCCGCCGAGCCCGAGGTCGACGCGCAGATCGTCAACGACGCCGTCGGCCGCTTCGCGCTGTGGGGGTTCCCCGACGCCCCCGATCGCAAGCTCCTGCCCGGGAAGTAGTCATGCCCAAAGCGCACGTTCGCGACTTCCTCGAGCGCTTCGTGCGTCCGCTCGTGAGCGGTGGCGAGCTGCACGTCGGCGCTCCGATCCCGGCGCCCGAGCTGGCGCGCTGGGAGAGCGAGCTCGGCGACGCGACCGTCGAGCTGGTCGCGGTCGACGACGCGCGGGCCACGGTGCTGTCCACGCTCGTGTGCTCGCCGCCGGCGTTCGTGCTCGAGGGCGAGGACCTCGCGCTCGCCGCAGGTCTGCACAACGCGCTGTTCCTCGTGCATCCCCGCGCCGACGTGTGGTCGGTGAGCGACAAGCAGCGCCGCCGCATCATCGACACCGCGCTCGCGATGGTCAGCCAGCCGTTGACCCACAACCGCACGCGCGTGATGGCGCGCCACGCGCTGCTCCACAACCTGTTTCACCTGACGCGCACCGACCTCACGATCACGTGGTGGACCGGCCGCGCGCGGTTCCAGGGCCAGAAGCCACCGACCCGGCTCACGGCATGGAAGGGCATGCGGCGCGTCCGCGAGGACTTCGCGAAGGTCGACTTCGACGAGCTGCTCGCCGTGCCCGACACCGCGCCGGTGATCGCGACGCTGCTCCGCCGCACGCCGCTGACCCAGCTGCTCGACTCGCACCCCGGCGCGCCCGCGCTCCACTGGGAGGACGCGGTGTTCCTGCTGCGCGATGCCGAGCTCGCTCGCGCGGTCGCGTATCGGCTGGTGCCGGACGCGCCGCCGCGCGAGCAGGTCGCGGGTCCCGCGCGGCTCGCCGCAGCCTACGAGCAGATGCTCGAGCGCGCACCTGACGAGGCCGATGTCCGCACGGTCTCCGCCTTCCTCGTGCATCTCGGCGCGCTGTTCTGCCTCGCCGAGCTCACGATCCGCGAGGCATCCGCGAAGAGCCCGCTGCTCTCGACCGTGCTGTCACCTGAAGCGGCCGGGCAGCGGCCACGTGGGCTGACGACGCTATTCGCGCTGCCGAACGCGCTCGCCATGGTCGATCCACGGCTCGCCGCACCGCCCGGCATCACGTCGATCCCCGCGCTCGAGCGGCGCTGGAAGATGCATCGCGCACAGACCGCGGACCTGCTCGGCGATGGCACGATCGAGGCGCTCGCGGCCCGGCTGCGTCGCCATCTGCGCGGCGCGCCGCAGCCGCTCGAACCGGCCGCACCTGCGGCTCCCGACGTCACACCGACGCCGTGAACGCGCGGGCGCGTGACCGAAAACGGCACTGCCGATCGGCGCCGATCGCCGGAGCTTGGGGTAATGTTCACGCGTCTCGATGGTCGCGCCTCCCACCACTCCACGTAGCTTCGCCATCGACGTGGCGCGCGCCTCGGCCGCCTTCCAGGAGCTCGCCCGCCAGATGGGCGCGCAGTTCCTCGACAAGCAGGAGATCATCCGGCTGATGACGGTGTCGGCGATCGCCGGCGAGCACATGGTCATCGTCGGCCCGCCGGGCACCGCGAAGTCAGCGATGATCGACATGTTCTCGAAGCTGATCGACGCCAAGTACTTCGAGTACTTGCTGACCCGCTTCACCGAGCCGAACGAGCTGTTCGGCCCCGTCGACATCGTCGCGTTCCGCGAGGGTCGCTACACCCGCCGGCTCGAGAACATGTTGCCGACCGCCGAGGTCGTGTTCCTCGACGAGATCTTCAAGTCGAACTCCGCGATCTTGAACTCGCTGCTCCACGTCATCAACGAGCGCAAGTTCCAGAACGGCCCCGAGGTCGTGCCGGTTCCCCTGATCTCGCTCTACGCCGCCTCGAACGAGGTGCCGAACGACGAGAACCTCGCGGCGATGTTCGATCGCTTCCTCGTGCGCGTGCTGTCCGACAACCTCGACAGCTATCACTTCCACGAGCTGATGAAGAAGGGCATCTCCCTCGAGCTCCGCAAGATGACCGGGCGTGGCGTCGATAGCGCCGGCCGCCCGATGGGCAAGCTCGTGCCGGTGATCTCGGCGCACGACCTGCGTCAGATCCAGCAGAACTACGACAAGTTCATGGTGTTCCCCGAGGAATTCCTGACGAAGTACAAGGGAATCATCTTCCAGATCCGCAGCGAGGGCATCTCGGTGTCCGATCGCCGCGCGGTGAAGCTGCTCAAGCTGTTCGCGGCGTCGGCGGTGTTCGATGGCCGCACGCGCGTCCACGACGGCGACTTCTTCATCCTCCGCCACATCTGGAACAACCTCGATCAGGTCGAGCTGCTCGAGGAGATCGTGAACCCGATCGTCGACTCGTACTACCGCGAGCATCCAGACGAGCG
>JACCTC010000112.1 GCA_013812655.1 Deltaproteobacteria bacterium
GCGCGCGCTTCGCCGCCTCGGCCGCGAACATCCGTGCACCAGGGACGTCGCCTTGCGCGAGCGCGATATCGGTCAGCCGCAGCGCGGGCGCGGCATCATCGGTCTCGGCGAGCGCACGCCCGAGCGCGCTGCGAGCCGCCGCCGGCAGCCCCAGTGCCCAGTACCGATCACCGAGCTCGAGCAACGCCGAGGCCATCGCCCCGACGATACCAGGCCTGCAATCCGGCTACCCGTTACGCGGTGGAAAGTCCGCGAGCTTCGCGCGGCGTTCGCCGAGGTGCTTCTCGAGCAGGTCGAGCTGCTCGGCGAGCTTCTCTTTCGCCTCGCCCCGGTAGTCGGCCTGGTTCTGCGCGGCGCGCAGCGTGGCGGCCGCCTTGTCGAGACTCTCGAGGTCCGCCAGGGCGCGCGCGCGCACCGCGTCGTGCATTTCCTTGAAGCTCGTGTAGAAGTCCTGGAGCATGTCGCCGCTGCGCAGCGGCGTGACGATGCCGAGCTGGCCGTTCGCCATCCGGTCGAAGTACATCGATACCTTGAAGAGCGGCCCCGCGACCTTGTGAGTCATGATCACGAGGTAGAGCGAAAGGATCACGACGAGCCCGATGCCGACGCCGACCATCTTGTAGACGAGTGCGCGATCCTCGGACTGGAGGTCGCTCGCGATCTGCTCCTGGAACTTGTCCTGCGTGCCGTCCGCCTGGGTCAGCGTCTGCAGGTCCTTCTCGATCGACTCCGACGCCGCGCGGCGCTGCTGGTAGATCATGAAGCCGAGCGCGCCGGCGATCAGGCCCGACAGGATCGTGACGACGAGCACGTAACGAAGCTGCAGCTTCTTGTCGAGCAGGTAGTTCGAGAACTTGCGCTTGTAGCGAGGGCGCGGCGGGAGCGGCGCGCTGGTGGCTGCGGTCGGATCACTCAAGGGACTTCTCCTTCCGCGTGATCATCTCGCGAAGCTCGTTGGTCGAGGCGTGCTCGCCAAGCCCTGCGGCCTCGGCGGAGGCGACCACCGCCTTGATCCGCGCGATGTCAGCCTTCTGCATCTCGACCACGCCGGCATGGGCGTGCTTGAAGTGCTCGTAGAAGTCGACGAGCTGATCGCCCTTGCGCAGGTTGTAGACCTTGTCGAACCGGCCATTGCGCATCTTGCCGAGGTAGAGCCCGACCTTGAACAGCGGGCCGGCCACCTTGTGCGTCATCTTGATCCCGTAGATCGCGAGCCCGAACACGAGGAAGAGCCCGGTCGCGATCAACACGAGGAGGATCCGCGTGCGGCCGCGCTCGAGTCGATCGAGCTTGCCGCTGATCTGGAGCTCGCACTGCCAGTGATTTACGACCTTCACGCCGAAGTCCGGCGGCAGCACGATCCCCCGCTTGGTCTCCGGCATGATCGTCATCGAGCTCTCGTCCATCTGGATCGTCGCGCGGCGCGGCGGCTCGTCGCCCGATGGAGCGCCGGATGCACTGCCGGATGCTGCAGAGCCTTCGGCGGGCTCGGGCGGTGCGGTCATCGGGGTCGGCGGCGGCTCGCCGTTGTCGTCGAGCTTCATCGGGACCGCAGGACGCACCTCTGGTGCCTCGATCTCGGGGATGCGATCGCACGGCGTGCCGCGGACGCTGGTCGCGCTGACCTGCGTGGTCTCGTTCGCGACCTTCATGACCCAGAGGCCAAGGCCGATCATGAGCGCGCTCGAGAGCCCGACCATGAACAGCGTGAACCGCAGCTGATACTTTTTGTTGATCAGCAGATTCTTCCAGCTGCGCTTGTACTGATGCGCAGGGCCTGGAGTCGGAGTGCTGTCCTTACGTACGGTCATTTACGGGCCGGCCTTGGATTTGATCGTCGGCACAATCTTCTTCGCGATCAAGTCTTCGATCACGGCGGAGACGCAATCCTCGGATGCCAAGTCAATATCGCGCTGCGAGGCACTCGCTTGCACCTTCGCGCCACCGTTGAGGAAGCCGAACACGCTCTTGTCGGGGAAGCTCGCGAGCAACATGCTGACTTTACAGGAAATAGTCGACGACGACCCAGACGTATCGATCTTGAGCTCGTTGAGCGTGCCGTCGACGTAGAAGCCCTGATAGCCCTTCGCGGCGAGCGCCGACTTGTCCGGCAGCTTCCCGCCCGGCCAGGTCTGCTGCATGTTCGACGCGACCTTGCTCAAGGTCTTCGCCGACACGCTGACCATCATCCCGCGGAACTTCGCGTCGTTCGAGCCCGTCTTCGAGGACATCGGGCCGACGTTGACGTAGATCGCACCGCCGCCGCCCGAGGGAGTTGCGGGGCCGGCGGTCGCGCCGATCGCCTCGAGCGCCTTCTCGGCCTGGACCTTCACGAACTCGCTGGGGTCATTTGCCTGCGCGTTCTGCAGCGCCGACACCGCGAGCTTCTTCAGGCTCGCGGAGATCTTGCCGCTCGCGAGCTTGCCGAGCCCGACGGCCGAGGCCGAGCGGACATTCTTGCTGCTCTCGGTGTCGATGTTGATCCGCTTCGCGAGCGCCGGGATCGCCTTCGGATCGCCGAGCTTGGTCAAGTTGAGGGCTGCGCCGAGCCGGACCTTGTCCGAGCTGTCGTCGAGCTGACCGATGAGCTGCTCGACCTGGTTGGCATGTGCCGACGTCGTGAGCGCCACCATCACCAGCGTGATCGTCGCCACGCGAAGCGCCCAAGCGGGGAGACCGCCGGCGAGAAGTAGTGCGCGCTGGATCGTCATGCCCCGGAGTCGAGTAGACGGACCGCCGCGCGGACCCTTCAACACGATGTCACTACGCTACCGGCGATCCGTCATCATTCGCAAGGTACACACGGGTTAGCTCGACATAGTGCGCGGCGCCGTATGCGATCTGCTCCCGCTCCTTGGCGTTGACCGGTCGCTTCACCCTGGCCGGCGATCCGATCACGAGGCTGTCGGGTGGGATGTCGGTCCCGGGCGTCACCAGCGCACCTGCACCCACGAGGCTACCGCGCCCGATGCGCGCACCGTCGAGGATGATCGAGCCCATGCCGATCAAACAGAAGTCCTCGACGACACAGGCATGGATGATCGCGCCGTGGCCGACCGTGCAGTCGCTTCCGATCGTGGTTCCGAATTTCCCCGAGGTGACGTGGACGACGGTTCCGTCCTGCACGCTCGTACGCGCGCCGATGCGGATCGGCATGACGTCGCCGCGGATCGTGGTGCCGTACCAGATCGACGACTCCTCTCCGATCTCGACGTCACCGATCACCGCCGCGGTCTCGGCGAGGAACACGCCACGCCCGATCACGGGTCGCTTCCCTGCGAACACGCGGATCGTCGACATCGCGGCCTACTTCATGCGCCGGCTGGCCTGCTCGGCCGCCGCGTAGAGCTCGTCGAGCATCGCCTCGGTGTCGTCGGCGTCGGGCGCGATCGGCGCGACGTACTGCACGATGCCGCGGCAGTCGACCACCATGAAGTGGATGCGATCGCGATCGCGAAACGTGAAGCGGCCGAACGTGTCGGCATCGGTCACGAGCAGCGGCACGTCGAACCTCCGGGCGTGGTGCGTGAGCAGCTCGAGGTTGTCGCTCAGCGTCCTGCCGTCATCGCCGGCGGTCGCACCGAAGATCTGCAACGGCGCACCGCGTGTGATGCTGCGGCTGCGCCGGGCGATGTCGGCGAACACGCGCTCGCAACCGTCGCAAGCCGACGAGAACCAGCCGACGATCGTGGTTCGAGTGCGGGCGTCGCCGAGCTCGGTCGGCGTGCGGTCCGCGACATTGACGAAGGTTGCCGCGGGCAGCGGCTGACCGACGAGGCGCTGCCGGAGCAGCTCGTCACGCGACGACAGCCGCGCCTTGATGACGACGGCGGTCGCGGCGTTCGTGCGGATGTTGAGGCGGCGAACGTCGAGCTTGATGACGTCACCGGGGACGCGCATCTGGATCATCGCGACGAGCGAGTCGCAGTTCGCGACCGGCTTACCGTCGAGCGCGAGCAGGACATCTTCCTGCTGCAGGCCTGACGCCGCGGCACCGGTGCCGGCCTCGACGTTCTTGACCTGACACGGACCGACGCCCGTCGCGCCACCGGTGTCCTCCATCCCGATTCCGAGGAACGCCGGGTTGCTGGACTTGGCGGACGCGATCGGAGTCCCGACTGCGACAAGTCCCGCGAGCATCACCACATATCGGAGCCACACCACGCCGAGAGACTAGCGAAGCGCCGACACGAGAGCCAGAGCTGTTCGAGGGCCGATGTAGGATAAGGTGAGATTTTTGACTTCATCTGGCTCGACGCCCGATCATTAGATCAGTGAAGCGCCAACCTCTGCCCGACCTGGCCCGCGTACTCGAGGACAGCCGCCCGAATCGAGGCACTGCGGAGGTCTCGATGGCCGAGAAGCGCATCCATACGCGCTTCGATAAGGCCTTCCTCGTCGTGATCGGTAGCGAGCTCTACGGAGATTCGCACGCGATCGCGCGGAACGTGTCCGCCGGCGGGATCCTCGTGGAGATGACCTACGCGCCGCCGCTCGGGACGGTCGTGACCGTGCACTTCCAGCACGCGCGCGGCGAGGACCAGCTCGACGAGATGGTCGTCCGCGCCGAGGTCAAGCACCACCACTACCTGAACTTCACCGGGTCCGGCGAGGCCGCCTCGACACGCGCGATCGGGATGCGCTTCCTCGAGTTTGTCGATCCCGGCGACCGCATCGATCCGAAGTGTTTGCACTGACGCCAGCGGAATCGACACCCGTCGCGAGACGTTCGATCCCCATGGCGGATCCCCGATCCACGGTGAAGGCCGCGAGCTTGCGCCTCCGCTCTCGAACAGCTAAAGCCAGCACGATGCGCGCGGTCCTCGTCTGTCTGCTGCTCCTGACCACGTCGATCGCGGGCGCGGAGCCCAAGGCGACTGACAAGGCAGCGGCCGACAAGCGCGACAAGCGCTCCGCCGACAAGCCTGCAGCCGACAAACCTGCCGCCGACAAGCCCACCGCCGACAAGCCCACCGCCGACAAGCCCACCGCGAAGGACGACACGCCGCCGCCCATGCCGCGGACGCCGGGTGTGGACGACGCGAAGGCGACCGCGATCCTCCAGAAGATCGTCGCGGGTCCCGACAGCGCCGCGCGCAAGGCAGCGATCGCCGAGCTGATGGCCGTCGCGCCGCAGACCGTCGAGGTGCTCGGCGAATGGCTCGCGCGCACGCGCACCGTCGATGCCGACACCCGCCGGCTCGCGCTCGTCCAGATCGATGCCGCTGTCCCCGACAAGAAGGGGAAGTTCCCCGACCGCACGCGGCAGACCGCGAAGGAGCAGAAGGCCGACGACGAGATCGACTGGCTGAAGAAGCTGCTCGAGCTCGATCCGTCGACCGCCGGCGTCGGCGAGGTGATCGCGGACGTCGCCGCGATCCGCGCGCTGTCGTCGACGAAGGACTCGCGCGGTGCTCAGCTGATCTTCGATACCGCGTTCCTGCCCGACGCGATGATCTATCGAGACGAGTGCGGCCGCTACATCCGCAAGATGGAGCCGTACTCGATCCCTGCCCTGACCCGCGAGTCGCAGGGGCGCTACGATCGCCGGCGCTACGCGACGTGGCAGCTCGAGCGGCTCGATCGTCAGGATCCGCTGAAGGCGCTCGCGGCCGCGACCGCGAACGAGGCGCTCGTGATCGAGATCCTCGAGGTGTTCCGCAAGACCAAGCTGCGCGAGGCCGTTCACGCGGTGTGGACCAAGGTCAACGATGACGCGCCGCGCGTCCGCGAGGCCGCGCGCAAGACCTGGATGGACTACATCACGGGTCCGGCGCCGCGCCCCGCGCCGATGAAGAAGCTCTACCTGCCCGGCGGCAAGCTCACCAAGAAGGAGAAGCCGCTGTGGCTGACCTATCGCGAGCTCGCGGACAACGAGCTCCGCATGGTCGCCAACGAGCTGCTTCACGAGGACTATCCCGTCGAGGACGAGACCCGGCTCGACGACCGCGACAGCACCGCGAAGATCGTGAAGATCGATCTGCTCGAGGTCACGCAGCGGCTGTTCGCGTACTACGACGGCGAGCGTGCAAAGCGAGATGCCGCCGAGTGGATCGCCGCGAAGGCGAAGGCCGACTCCGGTGATCTCGCGGGCGCGACCACGATGCTCGACCGCCTGATCGCGCTCACCCCCGAGCGTGCCGAGCGCGCCGAGATGGCGAAGCTCTACGTCGCGTGGGGCAAGCAGCTCGAGGGCAAGAACCAGTGGGCCGAGGCCTCGGCCGCTTACTCGAAGGCGCACGGACTCGATCCGAAGGCCTCGAGCGCCGACGCGATCCTCGCCGCGCATCACTATGCTCTCGGCAAGTCACTCGAGAGCCAGGGCAAGGACGGCGGTCCCGACTTCCGCCGCGCGGTCGCGCTCAAGCCCGACTACACGCCAGCCCAGGCGGGTGCCGAGCGCGCGGCGGGGGGCGGGCGGCCGACGTGGATGCTGTATGGCGCCGCCTTCGCGGTCGCGATTGCCGCCGCGCTGTTCGCGATGGTG
The DNA here is from genome assembly GCA_013812655.1 of Deltaproteobacteria bacterium. Lineage (GTDB taxonomy): Bacteria > Myxococcota_A > Polyangia > Haliangiales > Haliangiaceae > JABFXX01. Next base: position 6,488 of record JACCTC010000112.1, read on the forward strand.
ATGATGCGGCGCCGCCACGCCTGACGTCGGCGGTTTCGGTATGCTCGCCGCTCGATGCGGTTGATCGTGCTCGAAGGTCTCGATGGTGCCGGCACCACGACGCAGGCCAGGCGGCTCGTCGAGCACGTGCGCGCGAGCGGCGGCAAGGCGCACGGCACCCGCGAGCCGAGTGATGGGCCGATCGGCAAGTTGATCCGCGAGATGCTGACGGGTGGCCACGTGATCCCGGGGCAGCAGATCTGCCAGGGCACGTTCGGCCTGCTGTTCGCCGCCGACCGCCTCGATCATCTGCAGCGCGAGGTCGAGCCGCAGCTCGCCGGCGGCGTGCTCGTGGTCTCCGATCGCTGGTACCACTCGTCCCTCGCCTACCAGGGCACCGGCGCCGATCGAGACTGGATCGCGATGCTCAACGGCCGTGCGCGCAAGCCAGACCTGACGATCTTCCTCGAGGTTCGTCCCGAGGTCGCCGCCGCGCGCCGGGTCGCGGCCGGCCGGGTGCAAGAGCTGTTCGAGGACGTCCGCATGCAAGAGGAAGTCGCAGCCGGTTACGAGGCGACCATCGCCGAGCTCACCGCCGCGGGCGAGCGCATCGAGACGATCGATGGCGAGGCCACCCCGGACGCGGTGTTCGCGGCGATCACGAAGCTCGTCGGGGTGTAGTTGCGTTTTGTTGCGTTCCGGCCCGCGGGACGCCACCTTCGAGCCATGCGCGTCCGTGCTTGCCTGCTCGCTCTCGTCGCCGCCATAGAGGCCGCTGCCTGCACCCCGAAGGTCTCGCCGAAACCGGTGAGCTACGACGAGGAGCTCGGCGCGAAGCCGGCGCCTGCCCCGGTGGACGAGCTCGCGATGGAGCGTGTCGTCGCGCCGCCCGGCAAGGGCCTGCGTACCGGCACGATCGCGCGCGACCGGCTGATCGCGGTGCTCGACGCCGGGCCCGGCATGTTCCTGCGCCAGCTCGAGGTGACGGCGCGGCTCAGCGGCGAGCGCTTCGTGGGCTGGCAGCTCGTGCAGCTCGTCGATCGCGGAAGCCCGCTCTACGACGTCGACCTCGTGCCGGGTGACGTGCTGCTCGCGATCAACGGCAAGCCGCTGTCGCGGCCCGACCAGCTCCAGACCGTGTGGGATTCGTTGCGGACCGCGAACGCCGTGAGCGCCCAGCTCTGGCGCGGCCAGACCAAGCTGACCCTCGAGTTCACGGTCGAGCCGCCGGTCTCGCCGCTCCCGTCCCCGGTCGCGCCGGCGCGGTGATCCGCAATCACGGGCGCCCGACGACAAACAGATAGCTGAAGTCGGCATCGATCGACAACGCGGTCAGGCCGATGCGTCCGGCCGGCGGCGCCGGCGTACGGGTCCCGCTGGTCGAGGTCTCGGAGGTCGCGGTGCGGAAGGCGCACGTCAGGCTCGGACTGGCAGCGAGCTCATGCCAGGCGACCAACGAGCCATCGACGAGACCCTCGATCGGGAAGCTCGGCTCGCTCGAGGCGATTGATATGTCGTTTGCCGGCCTCGCGGCGATGAAGTTGCCGATGTAGCTCCGGCCGTCGCCGGTCTTGCCGAACGTGCAGAACGTGCCATTCGGGCGCGCGTCCGGCCCTGGCGAGCCATCGACGATGACCCCGATCTCGCGATAGCCACCATCGCCGAGCGCGTTGACCGTGACGCCCGCGACGATCCACACGCGATCGAGCGGCTCGCTCGTCCACAGCAGGTGCGCGGTCGTGCTGACGTGAAACGCGTCGTTCGCGATCCCGCCACCGCCGGTGACCGAGAAGGCAGTGAGGCTGCCGACGCCAAAGCCGGTGAACAGCAAGCGGACGTTCGGGATCGCAGGCTCGGGATCACAGGCGTCGGCGATGCCATCGTCATCGTCGTCACCGCGGTTGTCCGGCTTGAACGGGCATGGGTCGCAGTTGTCGTCGAGCCCGTCCGCGTCCTCGTCGTGATCCGCGAGCACCGGGCAGTCGGGCGGCGGCTCGATGCCAAACGCGAGATCGCAGGCCGCGAGGCCCAGCAAGCTGGCGATCGGCAACCCGCGCATCGCCCCGATGGTAGCGCGGTGGCTCACGGACTGGACAGGATCTTCACGGCGTGAGCGACGTCGTTGCAGAACACGCCGTCGATGCCGAGCAGCGCGAGGCGCTTGAGCTCGTTGGGATCGTCGACGGTCCACGCGTTGATCGGCATCCCCGCGGTGTGCCAGCGCTTGACCGATTGCTCGGTGCACAGCGTGTGCTGCGGGTGGACGAGGCTCGCGCCGGTCCAGTTGCCGACCCAGCCGCGGCGCATCGGCAGCGCCTGATCCTCGTGGAACAGGTACGCGAGCGCGACGTCGGGGAGGTGGCGGTGGAGCTGGACCAGCGCGATGGGATCGAAAGACGAGACGACGATCTGGTCGGCGCGCCCGGACTCCTTGATCACCTTGGCGGTCGCCGCGACCAGCTCGCCCATGCGGCCCGTCTTCTGCGACTTGATCTCGACGTTGACCTCGACGTCGAACGAGTGAAGCACCTCGGCGAGTAGCGGTATCGGCTCGCCACGAACGCGGAGGGTGACGCGCTCGGTGGCGGCGAGGTCCTGGATGCGGCCAGCGCGGCCGCAGAGCCGGTCCAGCGAATCGTCGTGGAAGACGACAACGTGGTGATCGGCGTCGAGCTGGACATCGAGCTCGATGCCGTCGGCACCCGCGGCGGCGGCCTTGTCGAACGCGAGCATCGTGTTCTCGGGTGCGTTCGCGGAGTCGCCGCGATGCGCCCAGATCCGCGGGCGACCACGGGTGCGCCGCCAGCGCGTGGCGCGGCCGAGGCGGCCGAGATGAGGCAAGAACGTCGCGAGCGCGGTCTTCGGCACGACTATTCGACGAACGTCTTGTGGATCGCGCGGACCAGGTTATCGACGTGCTGGCGGTCGCACCAGAGCGTCACGCGCAGCGGCGACACGCTGACCGCGTTGATCGGCACGCCGGCACCGACGGCACTCGCGCGCGCCTTGTTGATGATGCCGGGATTGCCGCCGATGCCGTGACCGACCATCGTCACCGCGCCCTCCTCGCCGAACTCGCACTGCTCGGCGAGCACGTTGTCGAGGCGCTTGCGGACATCACCCCAGTCGGGCACGTCCGCGATCGTGAACCACGCGCGAAGCTCCTTGCCCTCGAGATCGAGGTGGGTGAGCGGGATCGACGCGGCCTCGAGAATCTGCAGGCAATGCTCGACGGCAGCGCCGCCCGAAACCTTGATCCGGATCAGCTGGTTCTGGCCGGTGACCGCGGCGACCTGACGCTCGCGATCGGGCTGGAAGTCGATGCGGGTCCCGCCGCTGTCCTTGTTCGTCGCGCGGGCGTAGAGCGCGATGCCGCTCTTGCGCGCGAACTCGACAGAGGCGTCGTGCAGGACCTTCGCGCCTTGCGCCGCGAGCTCGAGCATCTCGTCGTGCGAGATCGACTCGAGGAGCTGCGCGGCGTCGACGATCCGGGGGTCCGCGGTGTACACGCCGTCGACGTCGGAGCAGATCTCGCAGTAATCGGCGCGCAGCGCGCCGGCGAGCGCGACCGCGGTGGTATCCGAGCCGCCGCGACCGAGCGTGGTGATCTCGCGCTTGTAGGAGACGCCCTGGAAGCCAGCGACGATGACCACCTTGCCGCGATCGAGCTCGTCCTCGATGCGGAACGGTCTGACCTCGACGATCCGCGCGCCGGAGTGGCGGTCGTTGGTGAGGATGCCAGCCTGCGAGCCTGTGAACGAGATGGCCTCGAGGCCCTCCTCGGAGCACGCCATCGAGAGCAGCGACATCGACTCGCGCTCGCCGCAGGTCAGCAGCATGTCGAGCTCGCGGCGTGACGGTGACGCGCTGACCGACTTGGCCTTCTCGATCAGCTGATTCGTGGTCTTGCCCATCGCCGAGACGACGACGACGACCTTCTTGCCGGCTGCCTTGGTGCGCGCGATGCGCTTGGCAACCAGCTTGATCTTCTCGGCGTCCGCGACGGAAGAGCCACCATACTTTTGGACCACGATTCCGGTCGGCGTCACGTCGTGCACCATACAACATCAGAACGTCGTGGCGATGGTAGGTTGTTCGCAATGGCTGCTCGCCGAAGTGCCGCCGTCACGCTCGCGCTGCTCGTGGGCGTCGTTGCGAGCGGCCTCGGCTGTGGCGCCACCGCGCGCCAGCGCCCGCGCTGGCCCGACGCGCCGGTCCATCTCCGCGATGACGCCGATCGTGGAGCTGCGATCGACAAGCTGTGGGTGATGCCGCTGGGGCCCGAGCGCGATCGCGCGCGTACGGCCATCGCGAGCGCCACGGCACAGCGGATCGCCGACGCGCTCGAAGACGAGCGCCCGTTCGCCGCCGCGCGCTTGCTCGTTGACCTGACCGCGATGTGGCAGCAGGACCCGCTCGCGATCGGCCACGGGCTCGCGGCCCAGGCGCCGCTCCTGTTCGAGCTCCGCCGAGAATTCGCGCGCACCGGCGCGCTCGAGAGCGCCGTCCAGGTTCTGGCAGTGCTCGCCGAGGTCGACCCGCAGCAGCGCGCCGCGCACCTCGCCGAGCTCGACGAGGTCCTCGCCTTCGCCGACGAGCTCGCGCGCGCCGAGAATGGCGAGCATGCCGGGCGTGCGCAGCCGATCGCGCTGATCCAGCCGACGGTCGTGCTGCTCCCGCTGCCGTGGCTCGTCGATCGCTATGTCGCGCTGCTCGTCGAGCGCCAGGTCGTGATCTCTCGCCTGATCGATCAGCAGGGTGCGTCGCTCGAGCTCGTGCGCGCGCATCAGGACATCCTGGCAACATCGCGGCGGATCGCGATCGCACTCTCGCGGGCGGGCCGGGTCGGCGAGATCCACCGTCACCTCTCGCGCGTGAAGGGGCTCGGCTCCGATCGACAGCTGTCGATCCGCGCGGAGGTCGTCGCCGACCAGCCGACCGCCGACGCCTTCCTCGAGCTCGCGGCCGAGCTGCGCACGCACGAGCACGCACCGGATCCGGGCGCTGCCCTTGCAGTCGGGCTCGCCGGGCTCGCGCGGTTTCCGGACGATCCGAGCCTGCTCGCCTCGGCGGGCGGCGACGCGCGCGCCGTCGGTCGCATCGATCAGGCGATCGAGCTCTACGAGGCCGCGCTTCGTGGGTCCGCCGAGGTCGACACCGCGATCGCGCTCCGGCTCGGCAAGCTGTACGCGGATCGGATCGGTCGGCTCGCCAGCAACGGCCGGCCCGCGGCAGCAACCAGCGCCTGGCGCGGCGTGCTCAGGTTCACCGGCGGCGCTGCGCGCGTGCGGCCGCACATGGTGTGGCAGCAGGCCGCGGCGATCGCCGAGACCGCGCTTGGCAAGGGGCTCGCGAGCCAGGGGCTGATCGAGCCCGGGCGCAGTGCCTTGACCGCGTCGCTCGAGCGCGCACCCTCGATCGACGCCTACGAATCGCTGGCGACGCTCGACATCCAGCTCGATCAGTTCGCGAGCGCATACCGGTGGGCGACGACGGGGATGGCGCTCGTCGGCACCACGTCGACGGGCGAGCGGTATCGCAAGGCGAAGCTCGAGCGGCTCGCCGGCGATGCGTTGCGCCATGCCGGCAAGCCGAAGCACGCAGCGGCCGCGTACCTCGATTCGCTCAGATCGTGGGCGTCGCTTGGCGAGACCAAGGCGCTGCCGCGCTCGATCGCCGCGGAGCGCTTCCTCGAGATGGGGCGCGGCCTGTACTGGCTCGGCGATCCGGCGCGCGCGGTCGAGCACATCATGACCGGCGTCGAGCACGATCCGGAAGCGGCCGCGCTCACCGCGACGGCGGTCGCGTTTTTGATCGAGACCGACCACTACCGCGATGCACTCGACGCATGTCACCGCGGTCTCGGCGAGCAAGCGTCGAGCGAGCTCTACAAGGTCTACACGAGCCTGTGGATCCTCGCCGAGGGCAAGCGGCTCGGTGAGCCTCCCGATCGGCTCGCGTACGAGTACCTCGCCGGCCGCCGCGGCGATCTCTGGTACGAGCTGCTCGCGCGCGCCGCGACCGGTCGCATCACCTTCGACGTGTTGCGCGCCGCGGCGACCACCGGCCCGCGCCAGGGCGAGCTCGCGTTCTACGGCGCGGTGCTCGGGCTCGATCCGGCGGCGGCCACGGCCGGCGGCCGCCGGAAGCTGCTGCAGCAGGCGATCGACGCGCGGATCGTGTTCGACGCCGAGTACGACCTCGCCCGTCGCTACCTCGCGGCCCCGTGAGCACGTCGATCGGCGACGGCGTCGGCCACCTCGGGATCCGCCTACGCGCTGCGGGGTTGACGCCACGCGCGCTGGCGGCGTGGGCCGGCACCGAGCGGGTCACCGCCCTGGCCCCGCGGC
>JACCTC010000114.1 GCA_013812655.1 Deltaproteobacteria bacterium
TCACCGGCCGCATCGACGTCAACCTGCGCGATCTCGACGGCGCGCTCGGGCTCGATGGCGATGGCGACGGCTCGCTGACGTGGGGCGAGGTCACTGCATCAGCCCCCCGCATCGCCGCGTACCTCGAGCAACGGTTCGGCCTCGCCGCCGACGGCGTGCCATGCAAGCTGACGTACGGCACCGCGGCGCTGACCGATCTGTCCGACGGCAGCTACTGGGCCGCGCCGCTGACCGCGACCTGCCGCGCGGAGCCGCAGACCCTGACGATCGATTACCGGCTGCTGTTCGACGTCGATGCGCAGCACCGCGGTCTCGTCCACGTCGGTGACCAGACGCTGATCATCCGCGACGGCGCGCCCGTTCGCGCCACGCTCGGAGCGAGCACGTCGGTGATGTCGTTCGTCCGCGAGGGCGTCTGGCACATCTGGATCGGCCTCGATCACGTGTTGTTCCTGATCTGCCTGATCCTTCCAGCCGTCTATCCACGGTCCCGGCCAAGCGGCGACGGTCGCTGGCAGCCGGCGGAGTCGCTGAGGTCGGTGTCGATCGAGGTGCTCGAGATCGTCACCGCCTTCACGCTCGCCCACTCGATCACGCTCGTGATCTCCGCCGTCGGGCTCTTCACGCTGCCGTCACGCTGGGTCGAGACCGCGATCGCCGCGTCGGTCGCCGCGGCGGCGCTCAATAACCTGGTCCGCGTGATCGACGCGCGGTGGGCTATCGCGTTCGCGCTCGGGCTCCTGCACGGCTTCGGGTTCTCGAGCGTCCTCATCGATCTCGGCATGCCGTCGGGCGAGCTGGTCGGCTCCTTGCTCGGCTTCAACCTCGGCGTCGAGCTCGGCCAGGCCGCGATCGTCGTCGTCCTGCTCCCACTCCTGTTCCTGATCCGTCGGACCTTTGCCTATCAAGTCGTGCTGTGGGCGGGCTCGGGCTTCGTCGCGATCCTTGCTTCTGTGTGGACCTACCAACGGTGGATCGCATGAACCTTTCCTCACTCGTCCTGTCCTCCGTGTTTCTCGTCGCGTGCGGCAAGTCCGACGACCCGAAGCCGGCGCCAAAGGCCGTGGAGCCAGCAACAGCGACCGCAGGATCGGCAGGGCCGGCGCCTGCGATGGGCACCGAGAAGACCGGCGGGGTTCCCGGCTCGGAGAACCTCGCCCCGCTTGCGGGCTTGATGGCGCAGCTCGAGACCGAGGCGAAGTCTCGGCCCGCGGCGAAGGTCACCGCTGAGCGCGCGTTCGAGGCCATCAAGGCGGCGGGGCTCGAGGTCGGCGAGCCGCAGCAGGTGCTCGGCAAGACTGCGCTCGCGAAGTACTGCGCGGCAGCACGCATCGAGCCAGCGATCGGCGTCTCGGTCTGCGAGTACGAGACCGCGGAACAGGCAAAGGCCGGTGGCGCGTTCATGGACAAGAACTTCAAGGGCCTCGCGCCCGACGCAGCGCGGGTCATCAACGGCACCACGCTGCTCACCGTCGCCAACGCGACGGGCCACGAAGACGTGCGCAAGCGCGTCCTCGCCCTCTTCAAGTCGCTCTGATAGCGGCTCTGATTCAGCCAGCAGTAATTAATTGATGAAGGAGATCACATGAAGAAGCGACCATTGAAATTGGTGAGCGGAGCCCTCGCCGCTGCCACCGTATTCGCACCCTGGACGGTCGGAGCGTCCAGTCACCGCGAGGCACCGTTCATCACCGAGATGCCGAAGGTGGATGGCACCGACCTCTACGCCTTCCGGAGCTACGAGCCCGGACGGGACGCGACGACGTGCACCGCGGGCATGCCCTGCGGCTACGTCACCCTCATCGCGAACTACCAGCCGCTGCAGGCGCCCTACGGCGGCCCCAACTACTTCAATATGGATCCCGACGCGATCTACGAGATCCACATCGACAACACCGGCGACGGGATCGAGGATCTGACCTTCCAGTTCGACTTCGATCTCAAGCTCGCCAGCGCCGGTAACGGTCTCGCGCTGCCGATCGGTGGCCAGATGGTCGAGATCCCGCTCGCACACTTCGGTGCGATGACCGCGACGCCCGGCGAGAACCAGAACGTGGTCGAGACCTACAAGGTCAACCTGGTGCGCGGCGCCCGCCGTGGCGGCATGGTCAGCCCGATCATGAATGGCGGCTCCGCGGAGTTCCCGAAGCCGTTCGACAACGCCGGCACCAAGACCATTCCCGACTACGCGGCGTACGTCGCGCCGTACATCCGAAACATCAACATCCCGGGCTGCACGGCCACGGGAACCGCCACTGGCACCTCCGCGCGCGTGTTCGTCGGCCAGCGCCAGGAAGGCTTCGCCGTCAACCTCGGCCAGGTGTTCGATCTGGTGAACATGGGCGCGAGCGCGCTCGGCGCAACTCCCGTCCCGCCGCAGGCGGACCTCGCCCCGCTCGTCGAGAACCCGAACCAGGGCAAGGACGTCGTCACCGATAACAACATCACGTCGATCGCGCTCGAGATCCCGGCGTCCTGCCTCACGAAGGACGGCACCTCGCCGATCATCGCGGCGTGGACGACGGCGAGCGTGCGCCAGGCTCGCGTCATCAACCCGACCGGCACGTTCACCACGCCCGCCCGCGAGGGTGGCCCGTGGGTGCAGGTGTCGCGGCTCGGCATGGTGCTCGTCAACGAGCTCGTGATCGGCCTCAAGGACAAGAACAAGTGGAACGGTAGCGAGCCGAAGGATGATGCCCAGTTCGCGAAGTACGTCACGAACCCGACGCTGCCTCGCCTCGTCGAGATCGTGTTCGGAGCTACCGCAGGCTCGCTCGCGCCCAACGCGTTCCCCCGCGCCGATCTCGTGGCCGCGTTCCTCAACGGCGTCCCGACGGTCAACAAGATGAGCGACACGCTGTTCGAGGCCGTGCGCCTCAACACCGCGGTCGGCCCGACCGCCCGCGCGGCCCAGAGCTACCTCGGCGCCGCGACGTGCTTCGATGCCCCCGCGAACGCTTCGTCGGGTCCGACGCTCAACCTCGCGAAGGTCGGCTGTGATCCTGCAGGCTTCCCGAACGGTCGTCGCCCGGGTGATGACACCGTCGACATCGCGTTGCGCGTCGTCATGGGCTTCCTGCTGCCCCAGAACAACGCGCCGATCCGCGGTGCGAACCTGACGGACGGTGCGGCGGTCAACGCGCTGCAGTTCCAGGGCGTGTTCCCGTACCTCAACAACCCGATCCCGGGTGCGCCGTGAAGCGGCTCGGCTTTGCGCTCGCGTGCGTGCTCGGTGCCGCCGCGTGTGGAGATAACGACAGGCCCGGTGGCAATGGCGGCGGCGACGGCGGACCCGATGGTCCTCCGGGCGGCGATCCGACGTTCACCACGTTCGTGATCGATCTCGTCACGAACAAGACGGCGAACGACACGCAACCGGTGCCGTTCGCGGACTTCTCCGCGCTTCCGGATCCCGACGGGGACAACAACAACACCGCGGCCTACCCGGCCTCGCTGTTCCAGTAGCCCTTCCGCGGGACGCAAAGCGCCTCGATCGCCACGGACGGTCGGGGCGACGCTGGTTTTCGGCTCAGCGAACTCGCTGGTTCACGAGCTTGCGCAGCTCCTTGAGCTCGAAGGGCTTGTCGAAGCGCAAGTTCGGGACGCCGTCGAGGAAGTCGCGCCCGGCGGCGGTGAACGCACCGCCGGTGAGGAACACGACCCGCGCGGCCTGATCGGGAGCACTCCGCACGAGCTCCGCGTGAAGGTCCATCCCGGTGATCTGCGGCATCATCAGGTCGCAGAAGATGACGTCGTAGCGTTCCCCGGCGCGAACCAGCTCGAGTGCGGCGCCCGCGCTGAACACGGCCGTGACGTCGTGCTCCTTGCCGAGGTATCGCCGGAGCGCCATCGCCAGCGGCTCCTCGTCGTCGATCACCAGCACCCTGCCGCGCCGGACTGCCGGCGAGCGGGTCGTGGACGTGCGTGCTCGCACTGGCGCGACGTCGACGGCGAGCGGCAGCGTGACGTGGAATGCGGTGCCCTTGCCGACCTCGGTGTCGTAGGTCAGCGAGCCGCCGAACTGGGTGATGATCTTGTGCGAGATCGCGAGACCCAGCCCGGTCCCGACGCCGACCGGCTTGGTCGTGAAGAACGGCGTGAACAGCCGTGGCCGGACCTCGGGCGGGATTCCGGATCCGGTGTCAGCGATCGTGACGACAACGACGCCCTGATCGTCGAGCACTGTCGATACACGGATCTCGTTCGCCTCGTAATTGCCAGGTGGGATCGCGTGCGCGGCGTTGATGATGAGGTTGAGGAAGACCTGCCCGAGCCGGGACTCGTTGGCGTCGACGTGGGGCACGCCCGCGTAGGACTTGACCAGGCGCGCGCGGTGCCGGAGCTCGTTCCACGCCATGCGAATCGTGGACTAGAGGACGTGCTCGACGTCGACGGCACCGCGACGATCCTCCTCGCTGCGCGAGAAGATCTTGAGGTCGCGAACGATCTGGCGCACGCGATCGGCGGCCGTGCGAGCATCCTGCAGCTCGTCGATGATCTCCGGCGGCAGCGCGCCATCGAAGCTGGTGAGGTCCCCGATCGCCATCTCGAGGTTCGCGATCACCGACGCCAGCGGGTTGTTGATCTCGTGCGCGACGCCTGCGGCGAGGGTGCCAACCGACGCCATGCGGTCCGCGACCATCAGGTGCATCTCGGTCATCTTGTTCTGCGTGACGTCGCGGGTAATCACCACGACGCCGACGATCTCGCCGTGCTGGCGGATGGGGCCGAACCGCGCCGAGTACCAGGTCTGCTTGCCGTCGGGCCGCGTCACCGAGGTCTCGACGCCCTGCGGCTCGCCGCTTTCGATGAGGCGTGCCAGCGCGCGCCGCACGTCGTCGCCTTGCTTGGTACTCAGGAAGTCGAAGATCTTGGTGCCGACCAGCTTCTCGCCCGGCATGAAGGCCGAGGCGCGATTGACAAACCGGATCGTGCCGTCGAGCTCGAGCTGAAACACCAGATCGGGGGCGCTGTCGATGACGGCGTCGAGCAACGCCGCGTGCGCGGTCGCGCGGCGCTCGGCGGCTTCACGATCGGCGAAGACGCGGGCGAGCGTGAGCACGTGCGAGATCTGGGTGGCAACGCCGTGCGCGAATGATCGCCAGTCCTCGTGGTCGAGCTCGCGACCGCGCGCGATCATCAACAGGCCGCCGAGTGGGTGACCGAGTTGCATCACGGGCACGACGAGCATCGCCGTGGCGCGCGCGAGGACCAGCAGCTCCTGCTCGACGGCGAGCCGGCTGGGGACGGGCGCGTTCGACGGGATCGCGTAGGTCTTGCCGCTCGCGATCAGCTCGCGAAGAAGGCGCTCCTGACCAAAGAACGTCTCGAGCACGCTGCTGCGCGGTAACGTGTTGGTCGACCCGATCGGCCGGACCCGCAATACGTCGTCCTCGATCAGGTAGAGCGCACCGAGGGAGATCCCGCCGGCGTCGAAGCATTCGGCGAGTGCTTCGTCGAGCGCGACGTCGACGTCACGGTGCTTGAGGACGGCCTCGGAGATGCCCGTGAGCACGGTGAGCTCGGAGGCGAGCGCCGAGCACCGCTTCGCGAGGCCCGTGTTGAGCAGCACCTGGCGCTCGAGCTGCCGGAACACGCGCTGGTTGTGCTCCTTCTCCAGCTCGGGCAACGCCTCGGCGACCATGGGGGTCGACCGTGCGATGGCCGGATCGAACGTGGCGCGCAGCGTGTCCATCAGCTCGGTGAGCTCGGGCGTGCGTGGCACGAGGTCGTTCGCGCCGGCGCGACGTGCAAGCTCGCGGTCCGCCGGCTCGACGTAGCTCGACGTGACGAGCACGACCGGGAGCCGGTGGAGCAACGGATCCTGGCGAACCGCCATCGCGAGCCCGAAGCCATCGAGCTCCGGCATCATCACGTCGGAGACGATGATATCCGGCGGCGCCTTGCGGATCGCCTCGAGCGCGGCTCGGCCATCGGGATAGGTCTCGATCGCGAAGCCGATGCGCGCCAGCCGGAACGCCGCGAGCTTGAGCTGCATCGGGTCATCGTCCGCGATGATCAGGCGGCGCCCCTGACCGAACCGCTCGTTCCCGTGCGGGCCGTCTGCAGGGTCAGATGGCAGATGCGCCTCGACGAGCGGTACCAGCCGCGAGGGCGCGATCGGCTTCGGGATGATGTCGTCGAAGCCAACGGTCGAGACGCGCGCCTCGTCGAGGTCCGACACGAAGCCCGAGAACGCGAGGATCGAGACGTCGGAGCGTGCGAGCGCGCGCAGCTCGCCGACGAGCACGAACCCGTCGACGTCGGGCAGCATCAGATCCTGGATCACGACCCGCGGCTGCTCCTTCGCCATCACCGCACGCGCGGTCGCACCGTCAGGTGCCTCGAAGACCTCGTGGCCATTGCGCAGGAGCGCGTCGCGCACCATCCGGCGCGTCGCCGAGTTGTCATCGACGACGAGGATCTTGTGGGTCACGAGTCGGCTCGCCCCGCGAGGTGTGCGGCGACCTTCGCGGGCAAGCCGCGAGTATCGATCGGCTTGGTCACGTAATCGTCACAGCCGGCTTCCGCCGCGCGCTCCTGGTCGCCCTTCATCGCGTACGCAGTGACCGCGACGATCACGATGTCGCGCGTCGTCGGGTCTGCCTTGAGCTGCCGCGTGAGCTCGAGTCCATCGACGCCGGGCAATTGCAGATCCATGAGGATGAGGTGGGGTCGGCGCGCCGCGATCGACGCGAGCGCAGAGTCCGCGTCCACCGCGGTCGCCACGTCGTAGCCCTTCGCCTTCATGAGGTACGCGACGAGCTTCAGGTTCGTCACGTTGTCGTCGACGATCAGGATGCGCGCGCGCCTCGGCCGCGCCGCGGAACTGCGGGATCGTCAGGCACTGCGGCAGCTCGGCGACCTGCTGCGGCCGCATCCCGAGCGCCATCAGGTCGTGCGCGATGGAGCCGGTCTTCGAGCGCTCCTTGAGATCGATCATCAGCTCGAGGTTCGGCGTGGTCGCGAGCGTCGATTCGAGCGGCGACTCGAAGCCGTAGACCCGGATCAAGAACGTCCGGGTCCACCGGTGACGTCTGCGCCTGGAACAGCACGTCGAAGTCGGTCTCCGCTTCTGGGTGGTGATGGCGCGTCTCTTCGTTGAGGCGCTCGATCATCCAGGAGGAGTGCGGCACTGGCGCACTATCCTGCAATAACGAGACTGCCGCTACCGGATTTTCAAAGCTCGCGATCCCTGACGGTTGCGCCCTGCCAGCCGTGGCAGATCGGCGCGCCGCGCGTCGGCGCGCGTGCTCCCAGGCGCGGTGGTTGGATGTCGCACACTAGTGCCGTCGCGCCACGACGACCTTCGCGACCAGGTGCGGCTCGATGGCCATCACCGCAAACCCGACCTCTCGCAGGATGCCGGCGAGGTCGTCCTCGAGGTAGTCGGCATAGAACGGCTCGTGGAACTCGCGCGGAAACTCGCGCAGGGCGGTGGCGATCTCTGGGCTCTCGGCGGCCTGCGCGGAGTCCTCGATCACGACGATCCCACCCGGGCGCACGACCCGGTGCAGCTCGCGGACGACGTTGCGGCGCGCGTTGCGCGGGAGCTCGTGGAACAGGTAGACGCTCGTGGCGATATCGAAGGTGCCGTCGGCGAACGGCAGCGCCTCGCCGTTTTCGACCGCGAGCGCGAGCTCGGCGACATCGCCAAGCCGCTTGCGCGCGATCCGGACGTACGCGGGCGACAGATCGACACCCCACAGCCGCATCGTCGGGTGCGTGCGCGCGATCTGGTGGAGCGTGCGTCCGGTGCCGCACGCGACATCGAGGAGCCGGAGCTGGCGCGCGCCCGCGGACGCACGGACGTGCCGGGTGATCGGCGGGATGATCTGCCGCCGCATCACGTCGGCCGTGCCGCGGAACAAGAGCTCGACGCCGAGCTCGTAGACCTCTGCCGAGTGCTCGCTGAAGTAGCCGTCGGTCTGCCAGTGAAAGTTACGCCGGTAGTAGGCCGGGTAGCGCTCCTTGTCGACCGCCGGAATGTCGTGGTAGTTGCCCTGCTTCATCCGCCGCACGACGCGCGGGGTGTCGCGCACGAGCCGCGGGAACGCGCGCGCGTACTGGCGGATCGGAAAGTCGAACAGCAGCTCGCGTGGGTAGTAGCCGGCCTCGACGTTCGCGAGGTCACGCGCGTGGAGCTCGTCGCGGCGGCGCAGTAGCGCCTTGACCTCGGCTGCCGAGACCACCGGACGCGGCGTGCGCGTGAACAGCCGCGCGGCCTCCTGCATCACGGTCGCGTTGACAAGCCACGACAGGTGCTGCGAGCGGTAGGCGAGGCGATCGAGGCGGGACAGCATGGACACCTTTCCCGCTATCGAGAGCGGCGGTCAGCAAACCCTGCGTGGGCGACGACGAGATCTTAGGAGCACCATACCAACCGCGGCGACGAGTGCCAGGGCACCCGGAGCCGTGTCCGAGCCCGTCGTCTCGCAGCAGCCGGGCTTCGAACCCGAGCCGATCTCGCCGGCATCCGGCGGCGCGTCGACCATCACCATCGGGCACTCGCGCTTCGGATCGCAGCCGAGCTGTGCGCAGAGGCCGCACCACAGCACCTCGTCACAGGTGTCCTTCTGCTCCGTGCCCACGGCGCACGCCAGCGGTCCCTGGATCTCCTGGAACTTCAGCACGCCGGTCCAGGTCACGAGATCGGTCGTCTTCATGATCCCGAAGCCATCGGGCGGGACCTGAGGGATGCCGTAGTTCTGGGTGCACGCCCAGAGCTCGCCGTCGGCCTTCTCGGACAGGCAGTTGATGTGCGGCGCGTTGACGAGCTCCATCCAGTCCGTGCCATTGTTGGTCGATCGGAAGGAGCCTACCGACTGGGTCGCAGCGACGAGGTCGCCGTTGCCGCGCACGATGAAGGAGATCGCGCCCTGCTTCGTGAGGATCGGCGTCCAGGTCGCGCCGCCATTCACGCTGCGATAGAGCGTGTCACTGATCGCGTTGTCCGAGAGCGTGACCTTCGCGAACACGAGGTCGGAATTCGTCTTGCCGATGCCGACGATCTCGATCACCGAGTTCGATCTCGTCGCGAAGCCCGTGACCGGCAGCGCCGTCCAGCTCGCGCCGCCGTTCGTGCTCGAGAACAGCAGGAACTCCTTGATGTTGCCGCCGGCGTCGGTGTCGGGGTTCGGCACGAAGCGATAGCCGCTCAGGTACACGCGCATCGCGTTGGACGGCGCGACCTCGATGCTCGACCACCAGTCGTTGAGCTGACCGGCGGTCGACGTCGTCGGCCACGTCACGCCGTCGTCGGTGCTCTTGTAGATCTTTCCGTCAAGCGGATCGGCGGCGGCGGCCAGGATCGCGTTGTCGGGACCCTGCGTGATCGTCGAGAAGAACTTGATGTCCGTGGACGGCGGCGCTGGTGACAGCGAGGACTTCTCGAACGTGCAGCCATCGCGGTTGACCACGACGCCATCGAACGTCGTCGCGAGCAGCGTGCCCGTCGACGCGTAGATGTAGTCCGGATCGTACATGCCGCCGTAGCCGATCGCGTCCTCGCAGACCCAGTGCCACGTCGCGCCGTTGTCGTTCGAGCGGAGCAGGCCGAACGCGGTGCCAGCCGCGATCTGATTCTCCATGCCCTTGCGAAAGCTGATCGTCGACGTTTGGGGTGGCCGGCCGTTCGCGAGCGCGTCACCGCCGGGCCCGATCAGCGCGCCGATACACAGGCTTCCGAGGACGAGCTGCCGGATCATGACCGCGAGCCTATCGCGTTCGTCAGGGCGCCGGCGAGCCCGAACCTCCGTGGCGCCGCTCACGCTGGCTGACTGATATCTATTTTGGTTGACCCTCGCGCTCGCTCCGCCGGACGGCGGACCTCGCCTCGGGTCAACCGAGGCCGATCTCGCGCAGGCGCTGCGCCAGATACTCGCCGGCGGTGATCGCGGGGTAGCGTGGCGTGCCGCCGGTGCGCGCGATGCACGACGGCAACGGCGCGAGGTCGACGTCGGCGCGCGCGTGGACGAAGCACGGCATCGAGAACCGCTCGCTCGTCGCATCGCCCGGGTTGACCACGCGATGGGTGGTGCTCCGGTAGAGCCCGTTCGTGAGGTTCTGCAGCATGTCACCGGAATCGACGACGATCGTGTCGAAGCCGGTGTGGACCGGCATCCAGGTGCCGTCGTGGCGCTTGAGCTCGAGGCCCTCTGAGGTCGCGCCCGACAGCAGCGTGATGAGGTTGATGTCCTCGTGCGCCGCGGAGCGGACGGCGCCCGGCGGCACGTCCGCACGGATCGGTGGGTAGTAGAGGACACGAACGATCGTGTCGCTGTCGGTCGTCATCGCGCGAAACCGCTCGGCCGGCTCGCCGAGGTGCGCGGCGCATGCCTCGAGGAGGAGGCCACCGAGGCGGTCGAGGCGGCGGTAGAGCTCGACCAGCGCGGGCCCGAAGTCGGGGAGCTCCGCGGGCCAGAAGTTCGGCCCGAACAGCCGGTGCACCGGGTGATCGTCGGGCACGTCGGGTCGGCCGACCTGCCAGAACTCCTTGAGGTCGGGCGCTTGCGAGTCCTTCGCGTGCTCGGTGCCAAAGCCGGTGAAGCCGCGCTGGCCCTGCTTCGCGGCGTCGTGGTAGCGCGCCTTGACCTCGGCCGGGAGGTGAAAGAACGCACGGGCGACCTCGTAGGCGCGCTGCGTGAGCTCGTCGGGGATGCCGTGGTT
Source organism: Deltaproteobacteria bacterium (assembly GCA_013812655.1). Classification (GTDB taxonomy): domain Bacteria; phylum Myxococcota_A; class Polyangia; order Haliangiales; family Haliangiaceae; genus JABFXX01. The sequence continues at coordinate 10,669 of JACCTC010000114.1, forward strand.
CTTCACGGCGAAGAAGCCGATCTCTGCGAGCGAGTCACCAACCGAACCGACGAACCGCTCGCGCGCGGCGCCGCCCGTCTCCCAGTCGCGCAGATCGACCACCGGGATGTTCTGTACTGCCATCGCGAGCCAGTATCGCCGATCACGACGCGGTACGATCACCTGCGGTGCACGAGGACGACGCTACCCTCCCCGGGTCGCTGGCAGCGACGACCGAGCCAACCTCCGCGGTCGAGGTCGACAGCCGTTACGAGCTCGGGCCGGTGATCGGCCGCGGCGGGATGGGCGAGGTGCGGCTCGCGCGTGACCTCCGCATCGATCGCGAGGTCGCGGTCAAGCTGATGCGCCACGCCGCCTCGGATCGCGAGCACGTGGCGCGGTTCTTCCGCGAGGCCCGCGTGCAGGGCGCGCTCGAGCACCCCGCGGTGGTGCCGGTCCACGATCTCGGCATCGATCGCGAGGGAAACCCGTACTTCGTGATGAAGCGGCTCGCCGGCACCACGCTCGCCGATGTGCTCGCGGAACGATCGTCGTCGGACGCCCACCACCCGAAGTGGCCGCGGCGGCTGCTGCTGACCCGCCTCGTCGATGTCTCGCTCGCGATCGAGTTCGCACACACGCGTGGCGTCGTGCATCGCGATCTCAAGCCCGCGAACATCATGCTCGGTGACTTCGGCGAGGCCTACGTCCTCGACTGGGGGCTCGCGAGGATCGTCTCGGATTCGGCATCGATCGCGATGGTCAACCGGGTCTCCGGCGACCACGAGGCCGGCCACACCGCGGTCGGCACGCTGCTCGGCACGCCCGGCTACATGGCGCCCGAGCAGGCGCGCGGGGAGGACATCGACGCGCGCGCGGACGTGTTCGGCCTCGGCTGCGTGCTCTACGAGATCCTGACCGGCATCCCCGCCCTGCCCCGCGGGATCGCGGCGATCACCGCGACGCTCGAGAGCGTCGAGCAGCGACCGAGCAAGCGGATCGGCGATATCCCGCCGGAGCTCGATGACCTCTGCGCGCGCGCGACCGCACACGATCGCGCGCGCCGCCCGACCGCACGTCAGCTCGCCGAGGCCATCCAGGCCTACCTCGATGGCGATCGCGACGTCGAGCGGCGGCGCGAGCTCGCGCTGACCCACGTCGTGAAGGCGCAGCAGGCGCTGCTCTCGATCGATGACGAGGCGCGAGCGACCGCGATGCGCGAGGCCGGTCGCGCGTTCGCGCTCGATCCGACCAGCACGACCGCACACGATCTGCTCGCACGGCTCGTGCTGACACCGCCGGCGACGATCCCCGCCGAGGCTCTCGCCGCGGCCGATCACGAGCGCGCGAGCGGCCTGCAACACGCTCTGCGATTCGCGATGCTACCGTACGTCGGCATCTTCCTCGGCGTCGTGCTCCTGCTCTCGCTCCCGGTCCGCCACGCGTGGCCGATCGTCAGCGCGATGGTGCTAGCGGCGGCCACCGTCGCGGCGCTCTGGGCGGTGTCGCGCCGGGTCGTCTCGCTGCGGTCGCGCTGGTACCTGCTGATCGTGGTGCTCAACACGCTCCTGCTCGTGAGCGGCTCCTTCATCTTCGGCCCGCTGCTGATCGTGCCGATCTTCTTGGTCGGGACGCTCGCGGGTTTCCTCGCGGTCCCCGTGCGGTTTCACCCCGCCCTGATCGTCACGTCACAAGTTCTCGCGATCGCGGTGCCGATCGTCAGCGAGCTCGTCGGCCTCACCGCCTCGACGTTCTCGTTCGAGCCGGGCCAGATCGTGCTGACGCCCTACGCGCTCGATCTACCGCCGTCGGCCACCGCCGGCGTACTCGTGCTCGCGATGGTCTCGCAGTTCACGAACACGACGATCGTCGCGCTCAACCAGCGGAACAGCCAGCAGGACGCGCTCGATCGCGTGTACGCGCAGAAGTGGCACGTCGAGCAGCTGTTGCCGCAGACGAGCCGCTCGCAGCTGCCCGCGCCGCTCGAGCCCGGCGCGTGCCGCGACCCCGCTCTGTCGAGCAGGACGCTCACGCCCTGAGCTCGAGCGCGCGGATGATCGCGGCCGCCACCTCGGACATGCGGTCGACACCGAGACGCCGCCCCAGTGGTTCCGTCGCGAGTCGAGCCTTGCGGATCGTCGCAGGCTGCTCGCACTTCAAGACCGTCGGGTGAGTGACCCCGCCCTCGCCCTTTCGCAGCACCACGTGCCAGGGCCCGACTCGGACCATCGTGCTCGCAGGTATCACGACGATGTCGCTCGCGAGTGCATTACGCAGATCCGGAGATACGACGAGGACCGGCCGCCGCTTGGGATCGTCAGGAAGCTGGCACCAGTACAACCGGCCGAGCTCGAACACTCATCGCCTCCGCATTCGCGGCTTGCGTTGCGGCGTCGCCCGGTATCGTGCGGGAGCTTCTCGCGCGAGCACCGCGGAGAGCTCCGACGCCGAGAGCTCCGCCCAGGCGTCATCGTTCGTACGCTGCTCCGTCGTGACGGCCGCGTAGTAGTCGCGGATCGCCGCTTCGTGCTGGTTGCGGCTCCATCTCCGGACCGCTTCCTCGATGACCGCGCTCCGCGAACCGAGCTCGGGGGAGCGGCCAACGGCACGATCCACGTGGGCCAGCAGCTTGGCATCGAGCGTCACCGTCAGACGTGCCTTCATACGAAGTCATCATACTCGACGGTGTGACTTCTGCATGCCGAAACGCTCGCGCCTGAGCCGGCGTGCGATCGCCTCGAGCCCGGCGGGGGCGGCGACCAGCGCCTCCTTCTGCGGCCGGTTCAGCTGCTTGATCGCGTACTCGAGGCGTAGCGCGAGGCCCTTGTCGGCGCACCGCCGCACCAGCAGCACGTGGATCGGCCGCCGCGGCGCGGTGTACTTCGCGCCGGTGCCGGCGTTGTGCGCGGCGACGCGCTCGGCGACGTCGAGGGCGATCCCGCAGTACAGCGAATCATCCGCGCATCGCGCGAGGTAGACGTACCAGCGCGACAACGCGCTAACCGACCTTGTGCTCGATCTCGGGCTCGGACGCGAAGAAGCGGTTGCGCTTCGGATCGTTGAAGCGCTGGTAGTCGATCAGCCAGGGCGTGACCTGGGCGGTGCCGCCCTCGAGCCGGATCGTCGCGGCCATCGGCGTGACCGAGCGGTAGCTCGAGTCCTCGGGCAGGTCGTTGTTGTCCGCGCCGCCTGCGGAGAACAGCGAGATCAACGACGTCTGGTCCGAGTACATCGGCTTGAAGCCCGAATCGATCTTCTCGTGACCGCGCACCATCATCGTGCAGCCGAGCTTCTGCATGAACGCCTCGAACTGCAGCTTGCCGAACGGGAAGCGCGCGTTCTGGGCCTGCAGATCGTCGGGGATGTAGTCGGCCGTCGATGGATCGCTCCACAGCATCTGGAACCGGAGATCCGGATCGTTGAGCGCAGCCATGTCGTGGATCTTCGCCTTGATGTCGACATCGCGCGGGATGCCGGCGTGGACAAACATCAGATCGTCGAAGAACAGCATGTTCGGCAGGCCCTCGAACATGTGCATGTACTCGGCGAACACCTCGCCGGGCATGTGGTTGACGAGCGTGTTGATCGCCTCGGCCGGCTTGACGCCGCCGTAGATGCGGCCGCGGTACTCGATGTAGTACTCGTGGTTGCCGCGCAGCGGGAACACGTGCTCGGGCGCCGCGAGGAACAGCTGCATGATCGCGCGCAGCACGCCGTTGTAGCTGAAGCGGCCGCGATCGATGTAGTCGCCGAGCAGCACGAGCTTGGGCTCCGGGCGCGTCTTGTCGAGCTTCCACGACTCGAGCTTCGCGAAGAAGTCCGCCTGCATGAGCGCGCCCTTGAGGCAGCTGTAACAGCCGTGCAGATCGCCGAGCACCGTGAGCTCGTAGACCTTGCCCGGCTCGGCCGGATGGACGTAGACGTGACCGTCGAGGAACGGCTGCTCTCCTGCGAAGTCGGCGATCGTCGTCCGGCCGGTGAGCTTGCCGACGCCTGCGGCGCGCTGCTCGTCGAGCTTCGCGAGGAACCGCTTCATGAGGTCGAGGTCGGCCGCGGCCTGCTGGCGGATCCGGTTCGGATCGGCCGAGTAGTGGTGCTCGAAGCTCGTGAAGAAGGGGTGATCGTGGAGCCGCGACGGCACGCGGTCACCGGCCGGCTGGCCGATCTCGATGCGGCTCGAGTCGCGCAGGATCTCGATGTCCGAGGGCATCAGCGTCGACGTGTTGTCGAGCAGGGCCTCGAGCTCCTCGCGGAACTTCTTCTCGGCGGGATGCGCGCTGCCGTCCGCGTAGATCAGCTCGTCGACCGTCGACAGCAGCTCGCCCTGGTTCTCGCGCTCGAAGCTCTGGAAGATCTCGTAGCTGCGCAGCTTGAGCTTCGCGTACACGAACTTCTCGACGTTCTCGCCGTCCGCGACCGCCTCGTCGAACAGGCTGCGGACGTCGCGATCGATCTGCTCGAAGACCTCGTGGAAGTGGTTGACGAACTTGTTGACGACGTCCTCGCGGGCCTTCGCGTCGGCATCCGGCATCGCGATCTTCGCGCGCTCGGTGACGAGCTGGCGGATGTAGATCCGCACGAAGGTCTTCTCCGTGAAGTCGAACTCGCCATCGATGTACCCGAACGCGGTCAGGTAGAAGATGATGGCGTTCATCTGCTGCTCGGCGACGTCTGGCTTGGTGCTGAAGGTGAGCATCGACGGCCCGAGAGTCGCCCTTTTGGGAATGTAAGCGCAAGCGCGGTATCATTCGGTTCGTGCGTGCAGGGGCCCTAACCGCGACCGCGGTCGTCGTGTCGCTCTGTGCCGTTCCGGGGTCTCGGGGCGTCATCGCCGACCCCCGCCCCGAGCCTCACCTCGAGGCGAGCGTTTTCGTCGGAGTCGGGAGCTTCTCGGACGACACCGAGCTCGGAAACTCGTGGGCTCCCGAGCAGGTTCCGCGGACGTCCGCGGTGCTCGGCGGCCGCGTCGGCTGGGTCGCATTGCCGTCGCTGTTCGAGCGCGGCGCGCTGCGTGCACAGCTCGGCGTCGAGGGCGAGCTCGCGATCGCGCCGGCCTTCACCGGCGACGTGATCGGCGGGCGGATGTCGTATTTCGCGCCGGTGTTCGGCTGGCACGCGCACGGCTTGCTGCGCTTCGTGTGGCCCGACGTGCAGGCACACCTGGTTGCCGGCGCCGGCGGCGAGACCGTCGCGTCGTCGTCGCCATTCATGTCGAAGGAGACCGATCCGGTCGTCTACTGGGGTCCGGGAGTCGCGCTCCCGGTGACCGGTCGCTGGCTGCTTCGCCTCGACGCCCGCCACGGCGTGATGCCGGGCCGCGACGACGGGATGACCTCCACGATCAGCGTGCAGGTCGGAGTCGCGACCCGGTTCGGTACGCCGTCGCGTCCGCGGATCGAGCCCGAGCGGGTCCCGGTACCCGACCCGACGCCGCCGCCGGTCGCCGACGCCGATCGCGATGGCGTCCTCGATGCTGCGGATCGCTGCCCGGACGAGCCGGAGACCGTCAACCAGCTCACCGACGACGATGGGTGTCCGGAGCTCGACCCCGATGGCGACGGCGTGTTCGACGCCGCGGATCGCTGCCCCGACGACGCCGAAGATCGCGACGGGTTCATGGACGATGACGGATGCCCCGATCTCGATAACGACGGCGACATGATCGCCGACGCGCAGGACAGATGCCCGGTCGAGCCCGAGACCCGCAACGGGATCACCGACGACGATGGCTGTGCCGATCAGCTGCCCGCGGCGGTCACCGCGGCGCTCGCCGCGGCCGGCAAGCTCGCGTTCACGCCGGCGAGCGCGCGGGTCACACCGGCGGCACAACAGATCCTGAAGCCACTGCTCGTCGCGCTACGCGAGCACCGCGCGCTGGCGATCCGGATCGTCGCGCATCCGGCCACCGCGAAGGACGTCGCCCTCGCACGCCGCCGCGCCGACGCCGTGAAGTGGTTCCTCGTCGACGAGGGCGTGATCGCCAGCCAGATCGTCGTCGAGGTCGGCGCGGTCGCGCGCTCACCGATCGAGATCACGCTCGCGCCGCTGCCCTGACGTCAGCAACGCGGCCCACGCTGCATACTCGCGGATGAGCCAGCGCACCGCGCGCGGACGATCGCGATACTCGAGGCTGTCATCGATGTGCCAGACGTGCGGCTCGAGACCCGCAGCGCGAAACAGCCGGGCTGCGCGGCGGCCGTGAAACGGCTGGGTGACGAGCCAGACCGCGCGCGCCCCTCGCGGCCGCAGCAGGCCAGCGACGAACCGGGCATTGTCGGCGGTGGTCCTGGCGCGCGGCTCGACGAGCACCTCGCTGACGCCGCGCTCGCGTAGCGCCTCGGCCATCACCACGGCCTCGGCGACCGTCGCGCCGTGCGTGATCCCGCCGGTCACGACGACGACGGGCGCCCCGCCCGCTCGCCAC
>JACCTC010000155.1 GCA_013812655.1 Deltaproteobacteria bacterium
TCGCGCGCGCTCGCGCTGCACACGATCGGCGCCGCCGGCCGCAGCGCGCACCGCGATACGATCGCGAGCGCTGCCCACGCCGAGGCGCTCGCCGCGAGCGCGACCGACCTGCTGCGCCGGCTGACCGACGCGGTCAACGCATCATCAGCCTCTGCGTCAGCCTCTGCGTCAGCGCACCAGGCTCACACGACCGATCTGCCGCCGAGTGACGAACCGAGCACCGAAGGAGCCAGTGACATGCCCAGCCGCGTCGAAACGCTGATCGCCCTCGGACGCGTGCCCCTGCTGGCCGCGCTCACGACCCGCCAGCTCGCGGACGTCGCCGAGCGCGCCCGGTGGATCCACCTGCGCGCCGGTGGCGTGCTCGTGACCGCAGGTGACCTGCTCGATGCGCTGGTCGTCGTCGAGGACGGCGAGCTCGCGATCGGCGACCGCCGGTTCACCAGGGGCGAGGTCGTCGACGAGCTCGCGTGCGTCGCGCCCTCGGCCGTTGCCGACGATCTCCGCGCGATTCGCCCGGCGCGGTTGATCCGCCTCGAGCGGATGGACTTCGAGGAGCTCGTCGACGATGTCCCGGGCCTCGCGTCCGCGGTGTGTCGCGCCCTCGGTGAACGCGCGCGCCGCGCCGAGGACAGCAACTACCGGTCGCCGCTCGTCAGCCGCGCTTCCTGAGGCGCGCTACTTGGGCCCGAGCTCGCGGCCGCATGCCTCGAGCTGCGCGGCGGTCGTCGACGCGAGGAAGCAGCCGCGCACGCTGTCGGACCAGCGGTCGCGCGTGCAGGTCTCGGCGCTGCGCCGTACGAGCTTGGTGCGGTCCTGTTCGATCGCCGCCTTCTGCGTCTCGTCGGTCGTCGCCGCGATGATGACATCGGCGATCTTGACCGCGGTCTGCAGGCAATCCTCGCTGACGACGAGCATCGCGTCGGGCAAGCCGGCATCACCCACCGCGGCCGGCGCATCGCCGGCGACGGCAACCGCGCCGGGCGCACCCGCATCGGCCACGCGCGCTGCATCGGCTGCACGCGGCGGCATCGTCACCGTCGCTGATGGCGCCGGTGGTGCGGGCCTGTGATCGCAGCCAACGAGCAGTCCCCCCAACAGTCCAGAGAGCAGTCCAGAGACCGCGAAAACCCGAACGAGATGCCGCACGGCGACCACTGTCGCGGACTTCGCGATCCCGCGCAACTAGCACCAGACGCGAAGCGGCCGGCGGGCGCGGCGTGCGAAGCACGCAGGGATAGTCGAGCCGGAGCGCACCCGCGTGCGAAGCACGCAGTGTGATAGTCGAGCCGGAGCGCAGCGGAGGCGAAGAACCTAGCCGCCGACGAACGGTCGGGCCTGGACGATCCAGAACGCCTCGCCCTCGAGCACCCACTCGATGTCGAGCGCCTTGCCATGCGTGAACACGGCGATCACCGACTTGACCTGCTTCGCGAGCGCCTTCGCACGCTCCTCGCTGAGGATCACGCCGGCCGCGCCCGGCACGGCGATCTCGACGATTCCGCCCTTGTCGTCGAACCGCAGCATCACCGGGTCATCCGCGCGCGACAGGATCTTCGTGCCGTCGTTCGTCGGGTCGAAGATGATCTGCTCCGGCACCTTCTGGCCCTCGACCACGCGCATGCCGAGACCCCACTTCGCGTTGATCGTGTAGCTGTTCGCGTCGGTCGGATCCCACAGGTTCTTGGTGACCAGCACGCCTGCCGCCGTCGCATCGACGCCGATCTGCAGGAGCACCGCGCCGTACACCTGGCGGTGATCGATGCCGAACGCTGCGCGCTCGTCGACGGCGCGCAGGTTCCACACCGACGCCCACACGCCCTTGATCGCCTCGCCGATCGCCTGCTTGCCGCGGACGTTCGGGAACGTGTCGTAGAGCCCGGCGCCGTTGAAGCCCGGCAGGTCCTCGGCGTTCGTCGAGCTCCGCACGAACACACCGCGACCGGCGAGTCGCAGCCGCACGCGCTTGTAGATCGCGTCGAGGGTCGCCGCGTCGATCGGCGCCGCGACGATCGCCTTGCGCAGCTCCTCGAGCGAGGCCTTGCGCCATGCCGCGTCGGTCTTGAAACGGGCGTCGCCGATCATCGCGAGCATCCTGGTGTCGAGCCCGTGCCGCTTCATGTGCTGCACGTAGTAGTAGAACGGCACCCCGAACCCCGCAGGGACGCGCACGCCCTCGAGGTTCGCGGTCACGATCTCGCCGAGGTTCGCCGACTTGGTTCCGTAGATCGACACGTCCGACGCGCGCATCCGGGTCAGCATCGCGAACCGCTGGTCGTCGAGCTTCGCGGGCGGGAGCTCGACGTACTTGCGCGCGGCCAGCTTGGTCTCGAGCTCCTTGATCTCCGCCGCCGTCGCCTCGCGCAGCACGACCGCGGTCTCGGTCACCTCGTAGTAAACGGTCTTGCCCTCGAGCTTGCCGAACTTCGCACGCGCCTTCTTGTCACCCGCGTTCGGGATCCCCCACGCGTTCGCGCGCAGGTTGACGTGCGAGAGCGGCGTCGAGAACGTGGTCGCGAGGATGCCGGCGACCGGCGTGATGTCGGGGTAGCTCTCCTGGAGCAGCACGATGTCCTGGCGATCGAACGTCAGCGACTCGTACGGCGTGCCGAGCGGGACGACCTTCAGCTTGCCGACGGTGCGGCCCTTGTTGAACGCCTGATAGCTGGCGGCCTTGTAGACGTCGTCGTTCGTGATCGTCGGGACGCCACGCTTCTTGATGTCGGCAGCGACCTTGAGCTGCATCGGCGAGTCCGGGCGGAACGGCATGTTCTTGATGAAGAACGTCTCCTCGAGCCGCTTGCGCGCGCGCAGCACGTCGTCGGGGCCGATCTTGTCGCCCTCCCAGAACGCGAACGACCACTTGTCGATCTTCAGGTGGTGCGTCATGTAGCCGAGAATGAACTGCGGCTTCACGCGCTCGTAGTTCTTGTTGTACTCGCGCACGTTCTCGGTGGTCCACGCCTTCTTGAGCAGGATGCCGAGCACGAAGTCTGCGTGGATGTTGAACGTGTTGACGTCGATGAAGTAGATGTCGTTCGTCTTGAGGTCGATGATGAACTTGCCGAGGCGATCCGACGCGATCGTCTTCGAGTACTGGAGCCAGGTCGCTTCGGCCGAGATCTGCTTGGTCCACGCGCGCTGCTCTCGCGCCTCCGCGGGCGCGATGGCCACCAGCATCACGAGTCCGAGGACGAGTCCGTAGAGTTTCATCACCCACACTTATAACGCGCCTGGCGCCTCGTCGCCGTGAAGTATTGTGTCCGTGGTCTCCGACGGGAATGCCACACCGCGAGCATGCGGGATTCTGGCACCGGCGAGAGCGATGTGTGACGAGGACTGACTCAGCGTGGCAGCGTGATGTTCGGGATGCGACCGCCTGCGATGTGGCCGTCTCCGTTCGGGATGAACGCCATCATTGCCGTCGTGTTTGCACCGCTGTAGCGGAACACGAGCTGATCGCCGTCGACAAAATCGATCGCTTGCGCCGGCACGTCGAGCTCGTAAGCCTGGGCCGCGAACGTGCCGTCGGCATTCGGATCGAAGTGCTTGTCCCAGGTCCCGAGCACGGTGTCGGTCGCGCCGCGCCGCCAGATCAGATGGAACGTGACGTCGACCGGCCGGATCACGATGGCGTCGCAGATCACGTGGTAGTTGCCCGCAGGCACCGATGCCTTCAGCGTGTACTCGGCTTCCTGGGACCCGCCGGGCCCCACACCGGGTGCTCAAAACGGCTCGGGTTCGTCCTCGACGAGCTTGACCTCGGTCTCGCGGCCATCGAGTGCGAGCCACAGCGTCGGCGGGTTGCTGGTACCGCTGTCGGGGCAGCCGGTGCTCCCGCCAAACAGCGCGACGACCGCGACGACCGCGAGCCACAGCACCGACGGAGACTTCACTTGGCAGCTCCCGGCGGCAAGAAGCTCGCGATGAAGTGCGTCGGCACCGGCGTCGACTCCGCCTCGAGCACGAGCCCCGCCTTCTGCGCCGCAGCCATCGACTTCGCGCGGTGATGGATCCGGTTCGAGATCACGATCCGGCCGGTTGGCTTGAGCGCCTTCGCGGCAGCCTTGAGCCAGCCGATCGGATCGCCGAAGTAATGATCGACCTCGGCGAGCAAAATCGCGTCGTAGGTGGCGTCCTCGAGGCCGGGCGTGTCAGCACCGACCACGCGACGCTCGACGATGTCCGCGAGCCCGGCGGCTTGCAGCCGCGAGTGCATCAGATCGAGCACGGCGCTGTCGATGTCGGTCGCGACGACCTGGCCAGTCGGCTTGACGGCGCGCGCGAGGTGGACGGTCAAGAGGCCCGAGCCGGCGCCGACGTCGGCAACCCGCGAGCCGGGTCCGATCTTGAGGGCTTGGACGACCTTCTCCGGCTTGCGCTCCGCGTCGAAACGCGCCTGCTCGCGGGTGATGTCGTCGGCCTTGTTGTTTTGCGCGCCGCCATTCTTGCCGGCGTCCGAGTCCTTGCCGGAACAGGCCGCAAGCCCGAGACAGGCTGCCAACGCGATCAAGACCGCACGCACAGCGGCTAGCCTAGCACGCGTGATCACCTGCATTCAGGTGCGGTCTTCAGGGGCTGGAGCAAAATGCCCACAAACAAAAAACGGCCACCGGCTCTCGCCGATGGCCCTTGGTTCGCCGCGCCCAGGACGAGCCGACGATGAGCGGACGAAGCTAGCTCACTGATCCTTCGGGTTACCGAAGACGGCCGAGACCGTGGTCCCGTTCGCAAACGGTGCGATCAGCCGCTCGTCGCGCTTGGCGATCGCGTAGGCGATCGATGCAGTCGCGAACTTCGCGGTGTTGGCACCGTTGTACGCGCCGTCGGTGCCGTTCGCCTGAGCGCCCTGGACCGAACCGTCGCGCCGCGTCCCACCGAACCAGCCGGACTTCAGGTGTCCCGCGCTGTAGATGTAGACGACGTTCGAGTTCTGCGGGGTGCCATCCGGCCAGCCGCCGCGGTTCATCGGGTTCTTCGTCGTGTCGCCGTTGATCGTGATCACGGTGTCGTCCGCGAGCGACTTCAGCGTGTTGTCGTCGACCGTCGACGTCAGGTCAGCCATGAACGCATCGAAGATGACCTTGTGCATCGCCGGGCGCGTGTTGACCGCGCCGTTGTCAAACGCGCCGTGCGGGTCGTCGTTGAACGCGCGCATGACAACCGAGTTGGTGAGGCCCATCTTGAACGCCTTCACCGCGACGATCATCGTGCGGCCGATCGAGGCGACGTTCGCCGGGGTGCCGCCGTTGATGCCGTACCGCGTCAGGTCCTCGGGCGTGATCTGCAGCTTCGCGGCGAGGTTGGTGCCGAGGAACTGGGCCGCGCTCGAAGCCGTGCCGTACGAAGCCTTCTGGGTCGAGCGGTTCGCCGCCCGATTGAGCTGGCTGAACGCGTCGTAATGCGCCTTGTAGAGCGACGCATCTGCCGAGCGGGACAGCAGGCCACCAGCACGCGACGCCGCGCTGTTGAAGAGGCCGACGATGCCGTCGCCGTTCGTCACGTTGGCGGGGCGGAAGCCACCCGGCGCCGTGCCGATGTCGACGCCCGCGACGGTCACGATCGGGATGACCGCCGGCGAGTTCGCCTGGAGCGCGCTGGCAACCGAGTAGATGTTGCTGCCGTTGAGGTTCGTCGTCGTGACGGCATCACCGGTGTGCGTCTCGTTGTTGCCGGCCTGGAAGATCGTCACCTGACGACCCGCAGGCAGGTTCGCCCACGGCGTATCGGGACCGATGACGAGCGGACGGGCCGTGCCCGCAACGCGCGTCTCCATGCCGGTCCTGTGCCACGCGAACGCCGGGTTGCGTGCCTCGGCGATGTCGACATGGGGCCAGAACAGCTGGAACCACGCGAGGCCGCCGTTGCCGGCCATGATGTGAACAGAGCGGGTGGTGACGTTCTCGGAAGCCGCGTGGGCGATGCCCTTGCCGCCCGTCTTCTCGAGGATGTCGAAGACCTTGGCTCGCGAGACGCCGAGCGCAGCACCTGCGGCGACGCTCCACTTGATGAGGGCACGACGAGTCACCTCGTGCTGCTCGTCGCGCTTGGTAGTTTGAGACTTGGCCATGGTAGGTCTCCTCACTCGCAGGTGTAAGCCGCGGCCATGAGGGCCGCGACGGCGATGCGCTTGCCGATCGTCACGTCGGATGCGCTGGTGACGGTCAGGTTGCAGAAGTCGAGGTGGGCCGGCTGCGCCGGGGTGCCGATGAGGCAGGTGATGCCGTCAGCACGGCACTGGTTGTTCGCATCGAACAGCACCGCACCAACTCCGTTGTTCTGGCACCGTGTGAGGGTGGGAACTGCCGTGATGATCTCGTCGGCCGCGGCCGCGAACACGTCGAACTGACGCGACGCACCCGAGGTCGTGATGCCGATGTTCTCGCGGATGCGGTTGTCGAAGTTCGGCGCGCCCATCGCGTTGCCGCCAGTCGTGTAGAGCTGGCCAGCGGACAGCGCCGTCGCGTTCCCGGTGTTGACGCCGACCGAGCGGAGCACGTTACCGAGGGTCGCGTAGCGAACCTTCGGGCAGCTGTGCACGCGCGAGGTGTAGCGGGGCGGGCCCTCCTTCGCGAGCCGATCGATCAGCTCCCAGGGAGAGTAGCCGCTGTTGTCGTGGTCGAAGGTTCCCTCTTCACCGCCGCTGGTCGAGCCGGGCGGCAGGTCGGTTGGTTCCGTCGAGTCGACGTCGGTGGTGCAGGCGACAGCGCCGCCAATCGACGCGACCAGGATTGTCATTTTGAATCCAAAGTTCGTCATTGGCTCCTCCTAGAACTTCACGAAGTCATCGGCGGTGTAGACGGCGTAGATGAGGTCTTTCATCTTGAAGCCGCTGGCGGTGAAGGAATCGACGTGCGCCTGGATGGTCTCCGCAGGGACATCCTGGAGCGTATCGACGATGTCAGTCTTGCCCATGGCCCAGTTCCACATGCGGGCGACGCCGCACTTCGCGACATCGGTATCCGCGGCCATGGCGGCACCGAGAGCCGGGATATCCGCGGCGGGGACGCCATAGCGCCATGCCGTGGTCTCGCCATCGGGGAGGTAGTCAGTCAGCCGCGCCATCGGGGCGCCGTCGAGCGGCGTCGGGACGGAGATGGCGGCCTGGTAGACACCGTTCTCGTCGAACCGCGTGAACAGCGGTGCGATGTGGTTCAGCGTCTGGTGGCAGTTCGCGCAGATCACCGACGAGACGTCGAGGAAGTTGACGCGACCACCGTTGTTCGTGCCCGCGATGCTCGTGAACGGCCACGCACCGGTGTACGGCGAAGGACCGCCGACCTCTTGCGGAGCGCCATCGAGCTCGATGGGGAACTTCGCGCAATCGAACGTCTCCTGGATCCACTTGACCCGGCGGAAGGCGAAGTTGCCGAAGAAGTGCTTCATCGCGCCCTGGTTGCTCAGGACGCCAGCCTTGGGAGCTGCTCCGGGGCAGTCCGCGGCCGTGAACGTTCCCGTCGCCGCATCGAACGTCGGGCAGCCGCCCGTCGACTGCGTCAACAGATCCATGTAGCTGAGGTTCTCGACCGAGATCTTCGCGGCGAGGGCCGGCGCGGTATCGAGCTCGGCGGTCTCGCCCATCTTGAAGGTGTCACGCCAGAAGAAGAACATCTGGCGAGCGAAGGTCGGGCGAGCCATGTAGTTGGTCACCAGCGCTTCGTACGCAGCCTTCTTCGACGGCAAGTCGGGTGCGTTCGCGATCGAGAGGATCTCGGTCATCGTCGGCAGGTCGCCGGTGAGACGGAGCGACGCAATACGCAGAGCCGCATTGTAGTCGTACTCGCGCTTGGCGAGCTCCATGTCCCATTCGTCGCCGCCCGAGCCAGTGGTGTCGTCGCCGGTGGTGGTGTCATCACCGGGGTTCGACGGATCGCCGCTGCACGCTGGGAGCGCGATCGCGGCCGCCATCAGTAGAATTGAGATCCTCTTCATGGGGCTCCTTAAGGGGCAACTTTCTCGGCGTTGATCCAACCAAGGACGCCAGTCCCTGGAGGTCCGTTCTTGAACACGTTGAGCTGCGCGGCGGTATACCGGAACGGGTGCGTGCTACCCGGATCCGGTGCGAGGAAGACTCCGCTCGAATCCGGCGTCGTGAGGTTCACGCGGATGAGCACCTGGTTGCAGGCGTTGAGCACCACGGCGTCGTCCGCCGAGCCAATGCCGGTGAGGTTGAGGGCGCCGGTTGCGCCAGCGTTCTGACCGCCGTGGCAGGCATTGCAGTTGTTCGCCGCGCCACCGACGTTGGCCGTGAAGGCAGTGCGGATGGTCTTGAAGGCAGCGAGGGCCTGGCAACCCGAGCGGGTCGTGCCGCCGCCACCGCCACCACCGCCGCCGCCGTCAGCCTGGAAGGTCTTGAGCGCCTTGAAGTGAATCGTCAACTTCGCGTTCGCGAGGAAGCCGACGAACGCTGCGGTGCCGCCAGCGATCTGCTGCTGGTCAGCGGTCGCGGTCATCTCGAGGTTCATCTTCACGCTGAAGAACCGGTCGATCGTGTCGGGCATCGGCTCGGCGCCTTCGGGATGCGACACGAACAGCGGGTGCTCGAGGTACGCGCCCATGGCGCCCGGGATCAACTTGAGGTTCGAGACATAGAGACCCGAGCCGAGCGCCTGCGCGGTGAACTGGATAGTCGAGCCCGGCGAGCCGATCTCGTCGAGCGCGACATTATTGAAGGGGCAGGTATCCGAGCCCGGCGATCCCGAGACGCAGATCTGGGGGAGGAACTGGGCAGTCTCCAGGATGGGGCCTCCACCCCCATCATCGGGGCGAGCGTCCTTCTCCTTCTGGATCCACTCGAGGATGTCAGAGGCCTGGGTCGCCGAGAGCTGCGGACCCTCGTGGATGCCCTTGGTAAGGATGCGAGACGACTGAGGAGCCGTCAGGTTGACGACGGCCGGAGCGAACGCGACGAGGGCGTCGCGCTGGGCGATCGGGGTGTCACCCTCGACAAAGCCGATGTTCGCGCGCGAGCCGTTGTGGCAGGTGACGCAGAACTCCGCAAGTACAGGCTGCGCCTTGGTTAGCCACGCCTGCTTGGCCGCGGACTCCTCGGTGGTGAGGCCGTCACCGCCGGACTCATCAATGAGGCCGGTGCAGCCCATGAGGGCCAGGGCAGCGACCGCGGCAGCCGTGAGCCGTACCATGTGGAGTCGGCGAACGAGGGTCTCGAGCATCGAGTTCCTCGACCGAAGTCCGGCTACGTTGCTTCTCAACGTTGGATGGCCACCGCGCATGGTGTCACCGTACAGCAACGTCTGTACCACCTGGAATATCCACCCTGCACAATTCAACCTGCTGATATCATTTAGTTATGCGCATAATCCCCTACATTGTGCATGGGGTTTCACACCCCTGGTGGGGACAGTTGAACTCAGCACGTAACTGACTGAAAGCGCGAGTACATGAAGTGCAACATCAACATCTTGAGTAGGTTGACGTGGGGTCTGGTGTGGCTCGGGCTGTTACAGGCCCCAGCTTGCCGGAGCAGCGAAACTGGTTCGAAGAGTGTCGGATCGACCGCGACGGGATCGACCGCGACAAGATCGCCGGAGGGGATCGCTTCGCAACCGGCGCTCGCCACCGGCCGGATCGTCATCGTGGGGGCCAGCGTCTCGGCCGGCTTTGGTGGCGCACCGTTCGTCGACATCATTCGCGCCGCGGCGCCGCGATCGGTCGTCGAGGGCGCGGCCAACGTCTTCATGTTCCGCGATCCGGTCGCCGAGACCCGGATCCAGGTCGACAAGGCGATCGGGTTTCGCGCGACCACCGTCATCGCGATCGATTTCCTGTTCTGGAACATCTATGGATCACCGGATCCCGCGTGGCGCGAGCGTGCGCTGACGAGCGCGCTCGCGGAGCTCGAGCGCCTGCGTGCGACCGGCGCGTGGCTCGTGCTCGGCGACATCCCGCACGTCGTCACCGCGGCGGAGTGGATGCTGCCGCGCGCGCAGGTTCCCGAGGCTGCCGATCTCGCGACGTTCAACGCGACGATCGCGCGGTGGGCCGAGGGTCGCGAGCGCGTGCTGCTCGTGCCGTTCGCATCATGGGCCGCACCGCTCGCCGCCGGCGCCGAGGTCGAGATCACGCCGGGCGAGCGCGTCGCGGCGCGAACGCTGGTCGGCCCCGACGGCCTGCACGCGAATGCGCTCGGCGTGTGGTTCCTGCTCGACAAGCTCGATCACTGGATCGAGGGCAAGCTGCCGGGCACGCCGAAGGATGCGCTCGTGTTCAAGCGCCCGCCCTCATGATGACGAAGCCGTAGGTCGACGTCGTCAGGTCCACGACGAGGACCACGTTAGCGATCGCGCTGACGCTGGAGCTCGGTCGCGGTCTGCGTCGAGCCGTCGTGGCTCCACCCTGGCGGCGCGAACAGATAGCCGAGCTTCGCGCCGAAGGTCGGGGCATGCGCGAGATCTCGCCTGATCGCGGCGAAGTCGTGAAAGCCGATGCGGAGCGGGTTGAACGTCGTGATGTCGGTCGTCAGGCCGTAGCGGACCGGCTCGGTCTCGCGCGCGAACGTGCCGAACAGGCGATCCCAGATGATGAAGATGCCGCCGTGGTTCTTGTCGAGGTAGCGCACGTTCTTGCCGTGGTGCACGCGGTGATGCGACGGCGTGTTCATGAATTCTTCGAGGACGCCGAGCTTGTCGACGGCCTCGGTGTGCAGCCAGAACTGATAGAGCAGGCTCGTCGCCTGTGCGGTCAGCACCATCCACGGCGGAAATCCGAGGAGGGGAAGCGGCGCCCAGAACACCGGGCCGGTGAACGGCGTCAGTAGCGGCTGCCGGAGCGCGGTTGACAGGTTGTAGTGCTGGCTCGAGTGATGGTTGACGTGGCACGCCCAGAACAACCGGACCTCGTGATGGACGCGGTGGAACCAGTAGTAGGAGTGATCCTCGAGGATGACGAGCAGGGCCCACGACCACGGCCCGAGGATCGCGACGAGATCGACGACGCGGTGCTCGTAGAGCACGATGTAGAACGGGATCGACAGGAACTTCGCGCCCGCCGAGACGCCGACATTGAGCAGCCCCATCGAGAGCGACGCGAAGGTGTCGCGTGTCTCGTAGCCCTTGACGTCGGGCCGGCGCCGCGACCACGCGAGCTCGATCAGCACCAGCGCGACGAACGCCGGGATCGAATAGAGAACGAGGTTCGACACCCGCCCTCATGATACGAGACTCTGCGGCCGGTGGATCGACCGATACGACACGCCACGGGCGTGCGCTCCGGCGTTTGTCACCCGCGCTGAGTGGAACCCGTAGGGCGGCCGCGCGATGCTTCCCGGCATGACGCAGCATGGTGGTGACCTGATCGCAGACGTCCTCGCACGCCATGGTGCAACGCACCTGTTCACGCTGTGCGGCGGGCACATCTCGCCGATCCTGACGGGTGCGCAAGCCCGCGGGCTTCGCGTGATCGACGTGCGCGACGAGGTCAACGCGGTGTTTGCCGCCGATGCGGTCGCGCGGATGACCGGCACGATCGGGGTCGCGGCGGTGACGGCGGGCCCCGGCGTCACCAACACGATCACCGCGGTGAAGAACGCGCAGATGGCGCAGTCGCCGATCATCATCTTCGGCGGTGCGACCGCGACGCTGCTCAAGGGTCGCGGCTCGCTGCAGGACATCGATCAGCTCTCGATCATGAAGCCGATCACGAAGTGGGCGACGACCGTGAAGACGGTGCCGTCGCTGGTGCCGACCGTCGAGCGCGCGTGTCAGCTCGCCGTCGAGGGCGTGCCGGGGCCGATCTTCATCGAAGTGCCCGTCGATCTGCTCTATCCCGAGGAGATCGTGCGCATGTGGTACGCGAAGGAAGCTGGGCTCGGCAAGGGCAAGGGGATCGGCGCCAAGGCGCTCGAGCTCTACATCCGCGGGCACCTCTACCGGCAGTTCCGCGCGCCGGCGATGCCCGACGTCCACTTGCCGACGCGGTTGCCGCATCTCCGCCACGAGGCGACCGGGATCGACAAGGCGGTCGAGGCGCTGAAGAAGGCGGAGCGGCCCGCGATCGTCGTCGGTAGCCAGACGCTCGTCGGCGTCAAGGATCCAGGGCGGCTCGCGCGCGCGCTCGGGATGCTCGGCACGCCCGTGTTCCTCGCCGGCACCGCGCGCGGCCTGCTCGGGCGGACCCATGAGCTGCAGCTTCGCCACAACCGCGGCGCCGCGCTCAAGGAAGCCGACGTCGTGATCGTGTGCGGCTTCCCGTTCGACTTCCGGCTCGGCTACGGCCGCGGCATCGCGAAGCACGCGACGCTGATCGCCGCGAACCTCTCGGCGCACGAGCTGAAGAAGAACCGGCGGCCCGACATCGCGGTCGAGATGCATGCGGGAGACTTCCTCGTCGCGCTCGCCGACAAGATCAGCTCCGCTGGCGATCGCTGGAAGCCGTGGCTCGACAGTCTCCGCGAGAAGGAAGCCGCGCGCGACGCGGACATCGCGAAGAAGGCGCAGCCCAAGGGCGAGCTGATCGATCCGCTGCACTTCTTCCTCCGCATGGAGGAGGCGATGGCGGACGACGCCGTGCTCGTCGTCGATGGTGGTGACTTCGTCGCGACCGCGAGCTACATCGTGCGGCCGCGGGCGCCGCTGTCGTGGCTCGATCCCGGCGTGTTCGGCACGCTCGGCGTCGGTGGTGGCATGGCGCTCGGCGCGGCGCTCGTGCGGCCCGGCAAGGAAGTCTGGCTCGTGTGGGGCGACGGCTCGAGCGCGTACACGCTCGCCGAGTTCGACAGCTACGTGCGCCACGGCGTCGCGCCGATCGCGGTGATCGGCAACGACGCGTCGTGGGCGCAGATCGCCCGCGAGCAGGTCGAGATCCTCGGCACCACGCTCGGCTGCGATCTGCGACGCAGCGACTACCACAAGGTCGCCGAGGGTTACGGCGGCGTCGGCCTCGTGCTCACCGACCCCACGCGCGTCGATGCCACGCTCGCCGAGGCCAAGGCGATCGCGAAGACCGGCCGCCCGGTCTGCATCAACGTCCACATCCGCAAGACCGACTTCCGCAAGGGGTCGATGTCGATGTGACGGGGACGGTCTCCACTAACTCAACTTGCGGTGTGTAAGTGTGGATGGCCGTGGTCGCGAATGCGGACTTGGCGATCGATCGTTGAGGAAGTGGAGACCGTCCCCTACTTCTCGGACACCATCGTGACGCCTTCCCAGTCCGCGCCGGGGGGCAGCGCCGCGAATGCGATCGCACGGTCGCG
>JACCTC010000166.1 GCA_013812655.1 Deltaproteobacteria bacterium
CGCCGGGACCACGCTGCCGATCGATCGCGAGCACGTCGCGCGCGCGCTCGGCTTCGCCGCGGTCACCCGCAACTCGCTCGATGCCGTAGGCGATCGCGACTTCGCGATCGAGCTGGTCGCCGCGTGCGCCCTCGCGCAGGTCCACCTGTCACGGCTCGGCGAGGAGCTCGTGCTGTGGACGACCTCGGAGTTCGGGTTCGCGAAGATCGGCGAGGCCTACTGCTCGGGCTCGAGCCTGATGCCGCAGAAGATGAACCCCGACCTCGGCGAGCTCGTGCGCGCGAAGGCCGGCCGCACGATCGGCGCGTGGGTCACGCTGATGACGGTCGTCAAGGGACTGCCGCTCGCCTACAACAAGGATCTCCAGGAGACCCAGGAGCCGCTCTACGACGCGGTCGAGACGCTCGAGGCGAGCCTCGCGGTCGCGCGCGGCATGATCGCGAGCCTCGTGTTCGATACCGCGCGGATGCGCGCCGCGATCGATCAGGGCTACCTCGTCGCGACCGAGCTCGCGGACTACCTGGTCACCAAGGACGTCCCGTTCCGCGAGGCCCACGACATCGCCGGCCACCTCGTGCGGGTCGCGAGCGACCGCGGGGTCGAGCTCGCCGGGCTCTCGCTCGCCGAGCTGCGCGCCGCTCATCCGAAATTCGATGCCGACGTCGCGAGCTGGCTCGATCCGATCCGCGCGGTCGATCGACGCGATCTGCCCGGCGGCCCCGCCCGGAGCCGCGTGCTCGCCGAGCTCGATGCCCTCGACGCCGAGCTGGCCCGCGGCTGAGACAGCGTCGGCAGTTTGCGCTATGAACGCGCCATGTCTGTGCCTGGACCGTTCGAGTATCGAGGAGATGCGCTGCACTGCGAGGGTGTGCCCTTGGCGAAGATCGCGGCCGACGTCGGCACGCCGGTCTACGTCTACAGCCATGCCGAGCTCGAGCGCGCCTACAAGGCGTTCGACGCCGCCCTCGAGGGCATCCCGCATCGCGTCTGCTACGCGGTCAAGGCGAACTCGAGCCTCGGCGTGCTCGCCGTGCTCGCGAAGCTCGGCGCCGGCGCCGACATCGTGTCTGCCGGGGAGCTGTTTCGCTGGCAGAAGGCGGGCGGCGATCCGGCGAAGGTCGTGTTCTCCGGCGTCGGCAAGACCGATGACGAGATGAAGACCGCGCTCGCCGCCGGCATCGGCTGCTTCAACGTCGAGTCCGCCGAGGAGCTCGAGGTCCTCGATCGCGTCGCCCGCTCGGTCGGCAAGCGCGCGAAGATCGCGCTGCGCGTCAACCCCGACGTCGACCCCGAGACCCACCCGTACATCTCGACCGGCCTCAAGCAGAACAAGTTCGGCGTCGCGATGTCCGAGGCGCCGGGCCTGCTCCGCGGCGCGGCCAAGCTCGCCGGCCTCGAGATCTCCGGCGTCGACTTCCACATCGGCTCGCAGCTGATCAAGACCGCGCCGTTCACCGACTCGATCGCGCGGCTGGTCGCGCTCGTCGAGGAGCTCGCCGCGGCCGGCATCAAGCTCGATCACGTCGACATCGGCGGTGGCCTCGGCATCGATTACGGTAAGGGCGATGTCGTGCCGTCACCCGCGGAGTACGGCGTGGCCGTGCGCACCGCGCTCGCGCCGCTGATGAAGCTCGGCGTCACGCTCTACACCGAGCCCGGCCGCGTGATCGTCGGCGCTGCCGGCGCGCTCGTCACCCAGGTGCTGTTCCGGAAGCGCAACGAGGCCAAGCACTTCACGATCGTCGACGCCGCGATGAACGATCTGATGCGGCCCGCGCTCTACCAGGCCTTCCATCCGATGAAGCCGGTGACCCGGCCGGAGCGCCCGACGATCACGACCGACGTCGTCGGCCCGATCTGCGAGACCGGCGACTTCCTCGCGCGCGACCGCGAGCTCCCCGAGCTCGATCGCGGCGAGCTGCTGTGGATCGGCGCGGCCGGCGCCTACGGCGCGACGATGGCCTCGAACTACAACACCCGCCCGCGCGCCCCCGAGGTGCTCGTGCGTGGCAACAGCTACACGGTGATCCGCGCCCGCGAGACCTACGAGCACCTGATCGCCGGCGAGCGCATCGGCTGATCCGGCTGAATTTCTTGCGAACCTCATGAACGCTCACATCGGCGATGCGAGTCATCGACTGACGTGGCCTTGTACGAAGTGGAGCGTGATGTCCCGTCCCCGTGAGTTACCGATTCCCGCGGCGATCGCCCGAGACAAGGGTGCACGTGACGTGCTGCGCGTGTGGACTGGCGGTGACGACAATCACACGATCGTGCTGCGCTCGGACGAGTGGGAGGACCCTGCCGTCTGGGGAATGCTGCTAGCAGACCTCGCGCGTCACGTGGCCGCCAGCTACGCAGAAGCTGGCGCAGATCCAGATGCTGTGCTGGATCGAGTGAGGGAGGGCTTCGATGCAGAATGGGAGTCTCCGACGAAATGAAAGGCCAGCTGCCCGGCGCGCGGTTTGGCTCGTACCGACGAGCGTGCTTCGCCGACAAGATGTGAAGCCATGGACCTGCAAGACGCTGACTGGGGCCGGATCTTTTCACGGCGGCACCTCAAGCGGATGAACCGCTACCGGGACTTCGAAGCGGAGCCGTCGACACGCGCGAAGTACGAAGCCTGGACGACCGACCCGTTACTCGGAGTCTACGAGAATCCAGCCGGTGTCGTGCCGAACGCCATCGTCGTCACGACACGAGGGATCTACTTCAAAGCCGAGTCTTCCGTGTGCGCCGTGATGTTTGCGGACATCGCGTCAGCCACGAGCCCCTCCGACAAGGCAGGTCCCGGTGAGCTCAAGGTCGTCCTGCGCGATGGCAGCCAAGTCACTCTTCGCATCGAAGGCTCTGATGAGAAGTACCGCGACGTGTATCAGTTTCAGATGTTCATGATGGCCGTGGTCGGACTCCATTCGCCGTCGGAGTCACGTTGAGCCTGACGATAGACGACATCGAGTGGCATGACGCCTCGCTGGCCGCCGTGGAGATCTTCAGGCGAGCCACTCGTACTGTCGTCAGATGCGCGATCGAGTCCTCGGACCCTGTTCTGCGAGCATTGGTCGTCGAGTTCGTTGACTGTTACCAGATCGAGATTGTCGCGACGTTCGAGTCGGGCGATCCCGAGAACATCCAATCGTTTCGAGAAGTCACTGGCGAGAAGCTCGTCAACGTACAGAACAAATGGCGCTGGTTGCTTGCTGACGACGTCACGACGCTGAGGCTGTTCGAAATCAACACGGGCGCGCTTGAGGCTAGCCACCAGATCGTGGCTCGACATTGTGAGGTGATGGAGAGCGAGGGTGGGACGGGTCCTCACAGGTAACAATCACCCGAACCGGAGGTTGTGTTCATCAGCTCGAAGTGGAGGCTGTTTTCGTCAGGCCCCGCGAGAACTACGACCTGTCAGATCGCGATCGGCTCGCCGCGATCGATCTTGTCGAGTAGCTCGCAAAACTCGCGGTCGGCGTCGGGGTAGATCGTTTTTGCGAGCCGAATCATCTCGGGACGATCGAGCGATGGTCCGACGGATCGGTAAACGGTACGCAGGTCCACGATGTCGAGCGCGCGCTTGTCGACGTTGCGCCACGGGCTCACCGCTGCGAGAAACTTGAGGACGAGCAGGACCTCGGTACGTGGGAGCTTCCACTCACCGATCGTCTGGAGTTGCTCGAGCGCCTCGCGAAACAGCACGTGATTCGTCGATCGAATCAGGTCGATGTCGATCGCCTTGAGCTGGAGCGCCGCACCGATGTCGTTGGCTTCGAGGTTGCCGAACGCGCTCGTCAGATCTGCGAGCACCGCGACGAGCTTGGAGCCCTCGATGATGAAGTCGAAGTCTGCCGTGGCTCGAGGCTCGGTCAGCATGCCGATCGCATGGGCCCCGACGAGCGCCCACTTCGCGCGGTTCACCTCGAAGATCTCGACGACACGAACGATGTCGACCTCGCTCATGGTCCGCGCTCCTCGGGCACCCGGTTGGCTCGGCATCCCGAACAGCGCGCGATGCGTTGCGAGGATTCGCATCGATCGCCGGATCGCGTCGGGAATACCCTCAGGGGTCATGCTCCCAAGCCTACCATTGGCGATCACGCAGCACGCTCCGGCCCGTGGCACGCCGCCCATGACGAGGAGGCCTCCGGGATTCGCCGTGAAGCTGATATCCTGCGCGTGTGAGGGTGCATACGCTCGTCCTGGGTGCCGCCGTCGCGGTGCTCGGCGCGTGCGGCGACAACCTCGCCGACGACGAGCTTCGTCAAGGCGGCGCGCGCACCGTCGACGACCGCACGCGCGAGGCGTTCACGCATCCGCTGCCGGGTCTCGAGGACGGGCAGCTCGAGCGGCACCGGCTCGGTCGCGGGCCATTCGGGTTTCAGTGGATGGCGCCGCAGCTCGGGCCACTGTTCAACCACGATGCATGCGTCGCCTGTCATGCGGGGAACGGCCGCGGGCTCTCGCAGATCGGCCCGAGCGTGTTCGGATCGCAGAGCCTGATCCGGGTCAGCCTCGCGAGCGGGACGCCGTCGGTGCCCGGCGGACCGGTGCCGGTTCCCGAGTACGGTACGCAGCTGCAGGATCATGCGGTGCTCGGCCTGCCCGAGGTGCGGGTGACGCTGACGTGGATCGATCGCAACACGCAGTACGGCGATGGCGAGCCCGTGACGCTCCGCGAGCCGCGCATCGTCGTGACCCGGCCCGATGGCAGCGCGCTCCCGCCGTTCGACATGTCGTATCGCCAGGCACCGCCGGTGTTCGGGCTCGGCCTGCTCGAGGCGGTAGCGGACGACACGCTGCGCGCGCTCGCCGACCCCGACGACGCCGATGGCGACGGCATCTCCGGCCGCGTCAACGAGGTCTGGGACGAGGTGGCGCGCGCGACCCGGATCGGGCGGTTCGGCCACAAGGCGAGCGTCGCGACGCTCGTCGAGCAGACGGCCGGCGCGTTCGTCAACGACATGGGCCTGACGAACCGGATGTTTCCCGAGGGCGACGGGATGACGGACGTCAGTGGCATGCAGCTCGATCAGACGATCTTCTTCACCGCGACCCTCGCCGTGCCGGCGGCGGCTCCGCGCGATGGTGCCGCCGTGCGCGGGCGCGGATTGTTCGACGACTTCGGCTGCGCGAGCTGTCACACGCCGACACTCGTCACCGGCGACAGTCATCCGATCCCGCAGCTACGCGGGCAGACGATCCATCCGTACACCGATCTGTTGCTGCACGATGTCGGCGATGATCTGACCGATGCGCGGCGGGACTTCCTCGCCGAGGGCGTCGAGTGGCGGACGCCGCCGCTGTGGGGCCTCGGCCTCACGATGGTGGTCGAACCGGAGGCGACCTTTCTCCACGACGGCCGCGCACGCACCGTGGCCGAGGCGATCCTCTGGCACGGCGGCGAAGCGGAGGCAGCGCGCGAAGCGTTCCGGCTCGCCACCCGCCGCGACCGCGAGGCGCTGATCGCGTTCCTCGCGACGCTTTGACGATCGATCGCCTCGCGGTGCCGTACAATTCGAGGCGGTGGAGGACGACGAGCTGCCGACGAGGGCCGAGCCGTTTACTGGGGATGCAGCGGCGCAGGACGCCCCGCTCGAACCAGGTACCGAGGTACACGGCTACGTCATCGACGGTGAGATCGGCAAGGGCGGCATGGGGTTCGTCTACAGCGCGACCCATCCGCTGATCGGCAAGCGCGCCGCGATCAAGGTCCTCAAGCCCGAGGTCTCGAAGTCACCCGTGATCGTCGAGCGCTTCATCCAGGAGGCGCGCGCGGTCAACCAGATCGGGCACCCGCACATCATCGACATCTTCGCGTTCGGCATCCTGCCCGACGGCCGCGCGTATCACGTGATGGACCTGCTCGTCGGCGAGACCCTGCGCAAGCGGCTGCGTCGTGGCCCGATGCATCCGAGCGAGGCTGCGTCGGTGATCGAGGAGACCTCGCAGGCGCTGAGCGCTGCGCACGACAAGGGCTTCGTCCATCGCGATCTCAAGCCCGACAACATCTTCCTCGTCCACCAGGAGGACCAGTGGCCCGAGGTTCGGCTCCTCGACTTCGGACTCGCGAAGCTGATGCCCGAGGCCGGCATCGCGCCGTTCACGACGCGGACCGGCGTGATGCTCGGGACGCCCGAGTACATGTCTCCCGAGCAGGCCCGCGGGATCGGCGTCGACTACCGCACCGACGTCTACGCGCTCGGCGTCGTGACCTTCGAGATCCTCGCCGGCCATCGGCCGTTCCCGTCGACCGGCGATGCCTTCGCGACCCTGCAGTGTCACGCCGAGGAGCCGCCGCCGTCGCTCCGCGACCTCGTGTCTGGCCTCCCCGACGAGCTCGTGCAGCTCGTCGACGCGATGCTCGCGAAGGAGCCGGCGGCGCGACCTTCACTCCCCGCCGTGCGCGCCGTGATCAAGCGGCTGCGTACGACCCAGCTCCCGACCCGCACCGCCGCTGGCCTCGAGATCTCGTCGTTTCAGGGTACGTCGCGCCCGCCGCCCGTCTCACGCGAACCACTCCACGACCCCGACGACACGAGCCGGTCGTCGCAGATGCGCACGCCGCCGCAGCGCCCGCCGGCGGTGATGCGGCATCCGAGCGTGCCTCCACTATCGCAAGGCGACTCGCGCGCGTCGCAGCCCCATCTCGCGGCACCACAATCCACACGTCAGCCGTCGCAACCGCCCGCGAAGAGCACCCACGGCGGCGGACGATCGACCGGCCCATCACAGAGTCTCCGAACATCGGCGTCGGGGCTCGCGCAGCCGCACGTGCCGCTGTCGAAGACGAAGCTCGGCGTCGCCCCGGCCGCGGCTCGCGTCAGTGGCCCTCAGCCCGCGAGCACATCGCCACCGGCACGCAGCCACCTGTGGTTGATCGTCGGCGCGCTGCTCGCGATCGGCGCCGGCGTCGTGCTCGCCCTCGTGCTCGTGCTCGTCGGCTGATGGGGGCTGATGGGGACGGTCTCCATCTACTCAACTTGCGATCGCGAACCGCTCGAGATTACGTGGTAGTCGGTGTCCGAAATCTGTCCGAAGTTGAGTTAGTGGAGACCGTCCCCATTCACGACGGTTGGCTACTCGAGCTTCGTGACTTCGACGCGAGCGTCGTTGTAGGCGGCCTGGCCACCGAGATCCGCGAAGGTCTGCGGGATCAGCGCGTTCGCGGTGAGCCCGTTCTCGGTGTGCTTGCGCCACAGGCCCTTCGCGAGGACGCAGACGCCGGCGCGAACGTCGGGTGAGATGCGCACGAGGCAGCGCACCTCGCCCTGCGCGTTCCAGATCCGCACGCGGTCGCCGTCCTTGATGCCGCGCGCGGTCGCGTCCGCGGGCGCGAGCTCGAGCGCGGCGGGAGCCTTGCGAAGCTGCCCGAACGTCGAGCTGATCTGGGTCGCGAGCGCGGGGGAGATCAGCGCGAGCGGATACTCGGTGGTCGCTGGATCGCCCTTGTAGCTGTAGAGACCGCCGGCCTCGGCATCGAGCGCGGGCGGCACGAGGTGGATCTTGCCGTCGCTGGTGCCGGGAAACGCCTCGACGAACGGCAGCGGCCGCGTGCCGTCGGGAGGGAACGCGACGCCGCGATAGGAAATCTCGGTGCGCAGCTCGTGGCCGCGCTCGCTCGCGGCGAACGTCCTGGTGACCAGCTCCTCGTCGGTCATCGCATCGCCCGGCCGGACGAGGCCGAAGCGCTCGAGCAGCGCGCCGAACAGCTCGTTGTTGCTGCGCGCCTCGCCGGGCGGCGTCGCGACCGCCGGACTATCGAACATTCGCATCGTGCCGTAGCCGCGGCGTAGCTCGCGATGCTCGAGGAACGCGGTTGCCGGTAGCACGACGTCGGCGAGGCGCGCGGTGTCGGTCATCACCTGCTCGTGAACGACGACGAACAGGTCATCGCGCGACAGCTGCTCGATCACGGCAACCTGATCGGGGGCGGTCGCGACCGGGTTGCAGTTGTAGACGAACAGCCCGCGGATCGGCGGATCCGTGCGGGCCGCGAGCGCGCGGCCGAGCTCGCTCATGTTGATCGACCGGGTCGGCGGCACCGGCTCGTCGATCGCCGCGTCGGGGCCGACGGTCCACTTCGCATCGCCGTTCGACATCGTGTAGCCGCCGCCGCGGACGCCGAACTTCCCGGCGATCGCGGGGAGCGCGAGGATCGCCGCCGCCGCGCTACCGCCGTTGCGGTTGCGCTCGAGGCCCCAGCCGACGCGGATCACCGCCGGCGACTTCCGCGCGTAGAGCTCGATGAACTTGTCGAGAAGCCGCGCGTCGATCCCGGCCTCGGCGGCGGCGGCGGTGATCGACCACCGCGCGGCGCGGATCGCGAGCTCGCCGACATCGGTGGCGTGCGCATCGAGAAACGGCCGATCGGCGTGGCCGCGGGCGAACAGCGCGTGGATCACCGCGAGCGCGACCGGCAGATCGGTGCCCGGGCGCAACGGGAGATGGATGTCGGCGCGGCGGGCGAGTGGCGTGCGGCGTGGATCGACGACGACGAGCTTGGCGCCGGCCGCGCGCGCGCGCTCGATCACCGGCACGAGGTGGATGCTGGTCGCCGACGGGTTGACGCCCCACAGCACGATCAGCTTCGCGTGCTCGTAGTCCTCGAGCGCGACGCCCGGCATCACACCGTAGAGGCCGCGCACCGCCGCCATCGTCGCCGCCGCGCAGAACGTGCGATCGAGGTTCGACGCGCCGAGCCGGCGGAAGAACCGCGTCGCGAGCGCGCCCTCGGTGAGCCAGCCGTTCGAGCCGCCGTAGTGATACGGCAGGATCGCCTCGTTGCCGTCGGCTGCGCGGATCGCGGCGAACCTGTCGACGATCACGCCGAGTGCCTCGTCCCAGCTCGCGGTGCGCCACTGTCCCGCACCCTTTGCGCCGACGCGGATCAGCGGCGCGAGCACGCGATCGTCGCCGTACAGGTGATCGGCGATCTTGCGGACCTTGCCGCAGATGAAGCCGGCGGTGAGCGGCCCGCGCGTGTCGCCATCGACCTCGACGACGCGTCCGTTCTCGACAGACACCGTCAGCCCGCAGAGGTCCGGGCAGTCGAGTGGGCACGCACTATGGCGCTGTTCCATGGCGGTCACTATAGACGCAGGACCCTCGCGATCGCGCGCGATCGACCGCGTGCGGCCTCACCAGCTTCCGGAAATCCCGTACGTCGTCGTCGAGGCGCCGTCCGCATCGGTGACCCGGCCCAGCGTGGGCTGCATCGGCACCTTCGGCGCATCCATGTTGCGCGTCAGGATGCCGGCGCCGATCAGGCCGACTGCCATTCCGCCGAGCGCGAAGTTCGAGACGTGCTCCTGCTGGCGCGCGGAATCGTCGTTGGAGCCGTACGCGAGGCTCTCGGTCGCGAGCCCGCCGATCAGCCCGACGATGCCGCCTACGTCGATCAGCGCCGCGTGCGTGCGACTGATCTCGAAGTAGCGCGACATCAGGATGCCGCTCACCGCGCCCATACCAAGTCCCGAGAGCGTGAGCCCGGCGCCGAGTTTGGTCTCGGCATCGAACGACACCGCGAACAGCGCGCCCGCGGCGGTGCCCCACACGATGCTCGTGTTGATCAGCGCGGCATCGCCCGGCGTGATCTTCGTGCGCGAGCCAAGGTAGTAGCCGGCGCCCGCGCCAAGCACGGTGGC
This sequence comes from Deltaproteobacteria bacterium, assembly GCA_013812655.1. Classification (GTDB taxonomy): domain Bacteria; phylum Myxococcota_A; class Polyangia; order Haliangiales; family Haliangiaceae; genus JABFXX01. The sequence goes on from JACCTC010000166.1 coordinate 9,639, forward strand.
AGCGCCGGTGATGGGCTCGATGATGCCCTGTTCGTCGGTGAACAGCAGGGCGGTGGTGAACCCGCCGAGCGTGCTCGCGAGCGACGTCGTGATCGTGATGTTGCTCGTGCCGAGCGGGACCGCATCCGGCAGATAGAGGTAGCTGCCAACGAGGCCTGCGCCGATGCCGGCGACCGAGCCGATGCCCGCGATCTCGGTCTCCTCGAACGCGTAGAGCAGCGAGCCCGCAGCGATGCCGCCGCCGATCGCCGAGAACACGATCAGCTGACGGCGGCCGAACTGCGGACGCGGCTCGAGCTCGACCTGCAGGCGGTTGTCCTGGTTCGGCAACACCTCGACGGTGAGCCGTCGCTCGATGCGCCCCGGAGCCTCGACGAGCAGCTCGTACTTCTTGCTCGGCAGGCTCTCCTCCGCGCGGCCAACGCCGACGAATCGGTTGTCGAGGAACAGCCGTGCATCGCCGGGCGTCGCCTGCACCGAGAGCCGACCTTCGAGCGGCCTCAGCTCGAAGTAGAACGTGTACGGCTTGCCGATCTTGACGACGATCTCGCGACGCTGCGTGACGTGACCGGCTTTCTCGACGGTCATCTCGTACGTGCCGCCGAGCGCCTCCATCTGCTCGCCCGACTTGCCGACCGCCTCCGTGCGCTGCTTGCTGCGGATCGTGATCTGCGCGTTCGGCGGATTGGTCTCGACGAAGATGTGCGCGCCGAGGCGCCGCAGCACCTCGATGCGGCGGATCACGTTGTCCTTGTCGATCTGCGGATCGGCCGCGCATTGCGACGTGCGCTTGGCGTCGGGCGGCACGCCGTCGACGTAGCGCTGCAGGTAGCCGATCGCCTTCTCGTACTCGAGGCTGCGCTCGTAGGCCTGACCGACGTCCTTGAGGATCTGATAGAACGGCGTCGCGCAGTAGCTGCCGACGAGCTCGCGCACGGCGCCGACGTAGTCGCCCTGGAGGTACAGCGTGTTGCCGCGCTCGTAGCGCTCGTGGCCACGCGCGCGCAGCTGCTCCTGGCTCAGCGCGGGATCGTTTGGCGGACAGTCATCGATCTCGAGCTCGATCGTCGGCTTGCCCGACGCGTCGTCGTCACCTGCAGCGCGCTGTGCGTGCGCGGCTCCCGCGATCGTGATGATCACGGCCGCGATCGCGATTCCCACCCTCGAGATGATCACTTCGGCGAGGGAACGTTACCGCTGCCGGCCCCCGGATAACCACCGAAGTCGGGATTCTTGTTCGTCGGCTCGGTCGTGCCGCCCGCGGCGCCGCTGCCGGTGCGCGGCAACCGGAACGTCGGTGCGCCGGCCTTGGGCTTCTTCAGCTTGTAGAGCAGCACCGGCTTCTTCTGGATCTCCCAGGGATTGAACTTGATGCCGCGGTCGTCGTAGCCGGCGAGCGAGATCACGCCCTCGACTTCCTTGTCCTTGAGCACGATCGGGACCTTGAGCGGCGTCTTGCCCTTCACGGCACCCTCGATGCTGACCTCGGCGCCCTTCGGCTCGGACTCGATCGTGACCTCGAGCGTCTTGATCTGCTCGGTGACGCCGGCATCCGGGGGGACCGGCGCCACGACGAGTGCGTCGGTCGCGAGCGCGACCCCGGCATCGAGTTGCTCGCCGGCGGCGGCGCGCTGCTTCGGCGAGTCACCCATCAGCAGATTGACGAGCACGCCGATCGCGATGACGACGAGCGCGACCGCGCCGATCCACACCGGATACTTCGTGAACGACGTCTTCTTCGCGATCTTCTTGCGCGGGCCCGTGATCTTCGCGCGCTCCGTCGAGCGAGTCGGATCGTCGATCACCGCGCTGACGTCGGCGAGCATGTCGAGCGCGTTCTCGTACCGCTCGTTTCGATCCTTCTCCATCGCCTTCATGACGATCGCCTCGAACTCCTCGGAGAGATCGGGGCGCAGCTCGCGCGGCGGCTTCGGCGATTCGTTCAGCACCTGCGAGATCACCGAGAGGTAATTGTTGCCGGCGAACGGCACGCGTCCGGTCGCAGCCTCGTACATGATCACGCCGAGCGCGTAGATGTCGACGCGATGATCGAGCTCGTCGTCGCCGCGCGCCTGCTCGGGGGACATGTAGAGCGGCGTGCCGAGCACCATGCCGGTCTGGGTCAGCCGCGGCTGATCCTCCTCGGTGCTGACCCGGATCGACTTCGAGATCCCGAAGTCCACGACCTTCACGAAGTCCTGATCCTTGCGGCGCAGCAGGAAGAGATTCTCCGGCTTGATGTCGCGGTGGACGATGCCCTTCGCGTGGGCGGCCGCGAGCGCGGAGGTCGTCTGCTGGATGATCCGCAGCAGGCGCTGCTCGGGGAGCTGCGGCTCGCGCGCGAGGCACTCGGCGAGCGACTCGCCCTCGAGGAACTCCATCACAACGAACGTGCGGCCGTCCTCGGTCGTGCCGAAGTCGGTGATGTCGATGATGTGCTCGTTACCGATCGACGACGCGAGCTGCGCTTCCTGCTTGAGCCGCGCGACGATCGCCTCGCGCTGTGCGTACTTCTCGAGCAGGACCTTGACGGCGACGCGCTTGCCGATCAGCGTGTGCGTCGCCTCGTAGACCGCGCCCATGCCGCCCTGCCCGACCTTGCGGGTGACGAGGTAGCGTCCGGACAAGGTCGCGCCGACGATCTCGGCCATCGACGAGCCCGCGGTCGAGCCCGAGCTCGAGGTCGAGCTCGAGAGTGAAGGCGTGCCGGCAGCCGGTGTCTCGGCGTTGCTGATCGTGTGCGGCGTGTGCTTGTTCTGCGCGAACGCGACCGCGGTGTCGTGCGCGCCCATCATCGAGTCACTGCTCGATCCGGCGTTGCTCTCGATCGAACGCACCACGAGCCGCTGCGGGGTGTCGGCTGCAGGCCTCCCCGGCTGGCTACCACTCGGTGGCTTGCCGCCCGAACCCGTCGACATTGCTGTCTGCCTCGATGGTAGGGGGCGCCCCCTCGATAGTCAAACCCGGTCGTCTGCGGAATCTGGCCGCCCATGACTCGCCAAAGCCTTCCCTGATCTGTGCTTTTTTAACTATTGCCTTCATGCGAATTATGGAATATATAGACTCTCGTGCAGCTCTCGCCACGCGCTGACCTGTTCCGTCTCCTCGGAGATGAGGACCGGCTGCGCCTGCTCGCGCTGTGTGCCGAGGAGGAGTTGACCGTCGGCGAGCTCGCATCGTTGCTTGGTGAGAGCCAGCCGCAGGTGACCAAGAAGTCCCAGCCGCTGCGCGAGGTCGGCCTGCTGTCGGCCCGCCGCGATGGCACGCGGACGCTGCTCAAGGCACAGGTCGGCGACGACGCGTCGGATCACGCGACGCGCGATGCGGTGATCGATGCTGCCCTCGAGGAGGGCCGCAAGCTGTGCAACAAGGACGGCAGCTTCGCGCGGATCGCGGGCATCGTCGCGCAGCGCGAGGAGCTCTCGCGGCGGTTCTTCGACGAGGCCGCACCGACCGAGGTTACCGCCGCACCCGATGCCGAGCTCTTGCCGTGGTTGCCGCTGCTCGCGCCGCTCCTTTCGCGCGCTGCACTGGCGATCGACATCGGCACCGGCGAGGGCACGCTGCTGCCGCTGCTATCCCCGATCTACGAGCGCGTGATCGCCGTCGATCGCAGCCCCGCCCGGCTCGCGCGCTGCGCTGCGAAGATCGCGACGTGGGGCCTCGCGAACGTCCGGCTCCGCGAGGGTGACGTCGAGGATGCCGCGCTCGCCCAGGACATCGCGCACCGCGGCGGTGCCGATCTCGTCGTGATGGCGCGCGTGCTCCATCACGCGGCGCGCCCGCAAGACGCGATCGCGGCCGCGATCCGGCTCCTGCGCGGTGGCGGTCACCTCGTGATCGCCGACTACTTCCCGCACGACGACGAGACCATGCGCGAGCAGGGCGACGTCTGGCTCGGCTTCGAGCCCGCGAAGCTGCGTGGCTGGCTCGAGGCCAGTGCGCTCGTCTCGATCTCGACGCGGCCCTTGCCCGGCCCGCATCGCCCTGCCCTCCAGCTCGCCGTCGGCACCAAGCCGATCCGCGACGCCATCGATGCTTGAAACCTGACTTCCCAACCGACCGACCGGAGACGCCAATGAATACCCGCAACGAGTTCCCCGCTTTCAAGATCAAGGACACCAGCCTCGCCGACCTCGGCCGCAAGAAGATCCGCATGGCCGAGAAGGAGATGCCCGGCCTGATGTCGCTGCGCAGCGAGTTCGGCTCGAAGGCCCCGCTCAAGGGCGCGCGCGTCGCCGGCTGCCTGCACATGACGATCGAGACCGCCGTCCTCATCGAGACGCTCGTCGCGCTCGGCGCCGAGGTCACCTGGACCTCGTGCAACATCTACTCGACGCAGGACGAGGCGGCGGCCGCGATCGCCGCCGCCGGCGTGCCGGTGTTCGCGTGGAAGGGCGAGTCGCTCGAGGAGTACTGGCAGTGCATCGAGATGCAGCTCACGGCGTTCAAGGGCGGCAAGGGTCCGAACCTGATCCTCGACGACGGTGGTGACCTCACGCTCCTCGTCCACAAGGGCGTCGAGTGCGAGAAGAAGGGCGGCGCGCCCGACCCGAAGACGGCGACCAACGAGGAGATGCGCGTCATCTACTCGGTGCTGACCGAGAGCCTCAAGGGGAGCAAGGACCGCTTCACGAAGATCGCCGCCGAGATCAAGGGCGTCTCCGAGGAGACCACGACCGGTGTCCACCGCCTCTACGACATGGCGAAGACCGGCTCGCTGCTGTTCCCGTGCATCAACGTCAACGACTCGGTCACCAAGTCGAAGTTCGACAACCTCTACGGCTGTCGCGAGTCGCTGTTCGACGGCATCAAGCGCGCGACCGACGTCATGGTCGCGGGCAAGGTCGTCGTCGTCGCCGGTTACGGTGACGTCGGCAAGGGTTGCGCGCACGCCGCGCGTGGCCACGGCGCCCGCGTGCTGATCACCGAGATCGATCCGATCTGCGCGCTGCAGGCGGCGATGGAGGGCTACGAGGTCACCACGATGGAGGACGCCGCACCGGTGGCCGACATCTTCGTCACCGCGACCGGCTGCATGGACGTCATCCGCGCCGAGCACTTCCAGGTCATGAAGGACGAGGCGATCCTCTCCAACATCGGCCACTTCGACAGCGAGATCCAGGTCGCCTGGCTCGAGAACAACAAGGAGATCAAGGAGGAGAACATCAAGCCGCAGGTCGATCAGTTCATCTTCCCGAACGGCAAGCGGATCACGCTGCTCGCTCGTGGTCGCCTCGTGAACCTCGGCTGCGCGACGGGTCACCCGTCGTTCGTGATGTCGAACTCGTTCACCAACCAGACGATCGCGCAGATCGCGCTGTGGGCGAACGCGACCAAGGGTCAGGACGAGATGACCGGCATGAAGTTCGAGGTCGGCCAGGTCTACGTGCTGCCGAAGAAGCTCGACGAGAAGGTCGCTCGCCTCCACCTCGCGAAGGTCGGCGTCAAGCTGACGCAGCTCACGAAGGTCCAGGCCGAGTACCTCGGCGTGCCGCTCGACGGCCCGTTCAAGCCCGACCACTACCGCTACTAGTTCCGGACGCGCAGCGGCCGCCGGGCGCGAAGCGCACGGGGCGGGCGAAGCACGCCAGAAATAGTCGAGCCGGAGCGAAGCGGAGGCGAAGCACTCGCTTCGACGATCGAGATGCGGCACCCCGTCAGCGCGACGCGGGTGCCGTTTGTCGTTTCGGGATCACCAGCGACGACGACGCCGTGCCATCGCCCCGAGCACGACGTTGATGACGATGGTCAGCAGCACGGTGAGCCCGATCGAACCGAGCAGCGAGACGTGAAAGCCCGTCGCGCGGCCGACCAGCCACACCCCGAGCAGCAACATCACCGAGATCAGGACCGCGGCGGAGAGTCCGAACGTCTTCATGCCACGAGGTGGTGCATCGCGCGTGCCCGCGAGCTCCCAAAATCTCGCTCAGCGCAGCGTGCTCGCGAGCAGCACGCCATTCGCCCAGTACGTGCGCGTCGCGCTCGCCGGCACCAGATCGTACGTGCGGTCGGCGCGGTACGGCTGACGCGTCACCGTGATGACGGTACTGCCGTCGAGCGCGTCGCCGACGGCGAGGGTGCCCAGGGCGCGTGCATCCGCGGTCGGGTGCCCAGGCGACGCGATGACCTCGCGGCCGTCGGCGAGTACGAGCGCGACGACCACGTGATCGCCGGGTGCGCGCATCGAGCCGATGCGCACGACGGGCACCGCAATCCGGCGTCCCGTCTCGTCGGTCGACCACACGATCGCGCCGACCGCGAGCGAGCTCATCGCGACCTCACCGGCTGGCGTCGCGATTCGCGCGTCACCCGGGAGGCAGCGCGGACAGCCGAACTGCTGGCGGTTCGCGACCTGCTCGGGCGTCGCCCAGCGCCACGCCGGCTCGGGATCGCCATCGCGCACGACCGGCGGCCCGCAGTCTTGCAAGCACACCACATCCGGCGAGGGTCGCGGCGCGGCGCACTTCGCGTCGGCATCGTCGGCGGCGCTCCCCGATCCATCACCGCCCGATGTCGGCACGGGTGGCTGGGGCACAGGCCTCGCGGGGCTCGAGCACGCGGCGAGGAACAGCGCGATCACGACAAGCGATTTCATTGTCGCGACCGTAAACCAGATCAACTCACGGACGAACCGGCGTATCAGCGGTGGCGCGCGCGACCTGCACGTTCGATCAGCAGGGTGACTTGCCGCACGTGTCGCGCTGGACGCTGCGACGGTGTGAGACCGGGTTTTGCCGCCGAAATGAGGACGGCTCGGGGGTGACCGTTTATCGTGGAGCTGGGGGATCCTATGACCAATCGTCTACTGACTGCGCTCGTCATGTTCACGCTGACCTCGTCCACCGCGATGGCCGACGACGAGGGGCCCGAGGGCGAGACGCCCATGCAGAAGGACGAGCGGATCGCCGGCCTCGCTGGACACTACGCCGCGGGCGTCCGGCTGCACCTCGCCTCGGGCCCGGATGGCGCCGAGTACAAGAGCCTCAACTTCGCCGAGCTCGATCTGCAGGCTCGCTACAACGTCAGCGACCTGTTCACGACGTACCTGAACATCCCGCTCTCGGTGAAGCATCCCGACGGCTTCGAGACGTTCGGTGGCGTCACGGTACGCGGCGAGCTCAAGCTCGGCAGCACGTTCGCGGTGGGCGCGACGGTCGGCATGCTGCGCGACGGTGCGTTCCTGCTCTCGGAGAAGGACTTTCCGGCGTGGGTCGGCGACCTCAAGTTTGGCACCGCGCTCGGACCGAGCTTGCGGCTCAAGGCCGGCGCGGCGTACTTGCGGATCGATCCGTCGTTTGTCTACCAGACGAGCAACGCCGACGCGAACACCGGGTTTCAGCTGCCGGTGACCGCGACCCTGCGAGTCGCACGCATGCTGCGCGTCAGCGGCGACATCGGCCTCTACAGCGGCGATGACTTCAAGGTGAGCGCGTCCGATGGCGGGCGCCTCGGCGTCGGCGCGGCCGTCGACGTCCAGATCAGCTCGATCGCGTTGCGCCTCGGCACCGGCTTCGCGAGCCTCTTGACCGACGACGCCGGGTTCTATCCGAGTGTCGGCAAGTCGCTGTTCTTCGATGTCGCGCTCAAGTACGTGAAGTAAGTCAGTCGCCGCTGCCGCGCCGGTTCTGCTTCTTCTCGGCGTGGTGGCGCTTGTCGGCGACGCGCCGGCGCTTCGCCCCCTTCGAGACCTTGGTCGCCTTGCGCGGCTTCTCGCGGTGTAGCGCCGAGCGCACGATCAGCACGAGCTTGCTCATCGCATCCTCGCGGTTCTTGATCTGATCACGGGTCAGCGACGACGTCACGATCAGCGTCCCGTCGGTCGTGAGCTTGTTCTCGAGCCGCGCGAGCAGGAGCACGCGATCGTCCATGGTCAGCGCCGTCGACGTCGTCGGGTTCCAGCGCAGGTCGACCTTGCTCGAGACCTTGTTGACGTTCTGGCCGCCCGGGCCGCCCGAGCGCGCGAACGACATCTCGAGCTCGCCCGCCGGGATCGTGAGGCGTGGGGTGATGACGAGATCGTGCATGCGACGCCTGCGCTGCGCCGGCTGACCGACCGGGCCTAAACCGTGATCAACCGTTGGTCGCGCCGGACTGCTTCTTCGTGCGGCGCTTCGTCGGGCCCTTCTGGGCCTCGTCGTACACGCGCATCTCGGTCTCGGCGGTCGTCTGCACGGCCTCGAGGTAGAGCGAGGTCAGGCCGAGGTGGTCGTTGCGCAGCGCCTCGTAGTAGCGCTGGCGATCGATCGAGTGAACGATCGCGATCGGATACCCGGCTTCCTGGAGGAGCTGGTTCGACGCGACGCGGATCGTCCGGCCGCTCTCCTTCGCCCACGGGAAGATCTGCATGAACCGCGAGTGCAGCGTCGCGACCTTCTCGATCACGTGGAGGTGCTTGGTCGCCGGATCATCGATCCACTCGCTGAGCTTGCGCGTCAGCGGGAGGATCTTCTCCGGCGGCGCGATGTCGTGATAGTAGAGCCGGTGGAGCGGGTTCTCCTTGCGGAACGGGAGACCCTTCGGCTTCTCCTCGGGCGCCAGGATCGCGTAGATGTCGCGGATCGTGTCGAGCTTGAACGGCTTCTTCTTGTTCGCCGCTGACTCCGCCGCGAAGTTGCAGGCGTCATCGAACCGCCGGATCTCCTCGTACGAGGGAATCAGCGAAGGATCACTGATGATGCTCGGATCGACGGCGGCCTTGATCTCGCTGTACGAGAGGACCTCGCCTTCGAGCGCTGCATCGTGGTGAATGAGCGAGATCCGGAGCCGGTTGTTGAACTCGGTGCGCGCCACCGGGTTCGAGGTGCCGACACGCGCGCGCCACGCAGTGACGATGCGCTCGACCTCGCTGAAGCGAGCGTCGATGTCTTCGGTTTCTTTGTACCTAAGCACCTGTTAATCCTGTCGTATCGCCGTTCGACGAACCGATGGAGTCTACGAGACGCCATCCGGATCGTCAAGGAAACGTGGGAACAATCCCTACACGTTATTGCATCCCAATTGCGCCGAGACCGCAACATTTCTGCCACGTTGCAAGAATCAGCATGGTACTAGCGGCAGCGTGACTGGCTTCGATCACGCCTCGGTGCTCCAGGACGAGGCAATCGATGGGCTAGCACCGCGAGATCACGGAGTTTATGTCGACGGTACCCTCGGCGGAGCGGGTCACTCGACTGCCCTCCTCGACCGCGTGCCGACCGCGACCGTGATCGGCATCGATCGCGACCCATCGGCGCTCGAGGCGGCACGCGAGCGGCTTGCCCGATTCGGTGATCGCGCCCGCCTTGTACATGGCGAATATGGCGAGATTGCTACGATCTTGCGGGGCCTCGACGTCGAGCACGTCCACGGGATCCTGCTCGACCTCGGAGTGTCGTCACCACAGCTCGACCGCGCGGATCGCGGGTTCTCGTTCTCGAAGACCGGGCCGCTCGACATGCGGATGGATCCGACACGCGGTCCGACCGCGCTCGAGCTGATGCGTGACCTCTCGGTCGAGGACCTTGGCGAGCTGATCAAGGACCTCGGCGAGGAGCGCTACGGCAAGCGGATCGCGCGGATGATCAAGGAGGCGCTCCACGCGAACAAGCTCGCGACCACGACCGAGCTCGCGGCGCTGGTCGGCCGCGCGATCCCGGCCGCCGAGCAGCGCAAATCGAAGATCCATCCGGCGACCCGCACCTTTCAAGGCCTGCGGATCGCGGTCAACGCCGAGCTCGATCAGCTCGCGACGCTGCTCGAGGTGTTTCCCGATCTGCTCGCGCCGGGAGGCCGTTGCGCGATCATCAGCTTCCATTCGCTCGAGGATCGCCTCGTCAAGCAGCGGTTCCGCGACCTCGCATGGGCGAGCTCGTTGCCGGCGAAGTTCGCGGCCGATGCCGGCGAGCGCCTCGCGCCGGTCTGCGAGCTCGTGAGCCGCAAGGCGATCGTCGCATCCGACGACGAGATCGCGAAAAACCCGCGTGCGCGCTCGGCCCGGCTGCGGATCTGCGCGCGCACGGCGGCGCCCAACGTGCCGGCAACGACGCTGCCTGGCGCGGCTGCCGCGCGGCACGGACGCTGATCAGGGC
>JACCTC010000167.1 GCA_013812655.1 Deltaproteobacteria bacterium
GGGCCTGCGCTTCGCGATCCGCGAGGGTGGCAAGACGGTCGGCGCCGGCGTCGTGACGAAGATCCTCGCCGAGGATCCGCCGGTCAAGAAGGACGCAGCGAAGGCCGCTGCTCCGGCGAAGAAGTAACCAGCGATCGCCCCTGCGCGATCACCCGAGCCGTCGAGCGATCGGCGGCTCGTTTTGCGTTTCCGGCGGGTTGCGGTCGCAACGTCTGTCACGTGACCTGCCCGAGCAGCCTGCCCGAGCGGTCAGTCATCACTCGCATCACTACTCGCATCACTCGGTCGGCTCGACGAATCGCGGACGAAATGTCTGCGTCGCGTGGCCATCGAGCTCGACCGTGATTACGTACGTGCCTGCCGGGTCGTTCTCGGCGACGACCCACAAGTGCTCGACCCATCCCGCCTTGCATGCCGCGTAGTCGACCGTCGTCGTGGTCGTCGCGTCCTCGCTGATCGTCGTGCCCGGCAGATCGGTGGTCTCGGACCAGTCGCCGGCGGACGGCAGCTTCATCAGCTCGCGAAACTTCACGGGACCGGTGCACCGCACCTTGATCCGCCAGCCGAACCGCTGACCCTGGACCCGCGGCAACCGGGCACGCCGCTCGAGCTTGCCGGTCTCCTCGTTCGGCGCGCCGAACATCGCGGCGAGCACGGGCAGCGGCCGGCGATGCGGGGCAGGGGCGGGCGCGGGAGCCGAGGCCGGATCGATCGCGGTCGATCGCTTGGAGGGTCCGGATGGCGGACGTCCGGCCGGTTGACAGCTCGCGATCACGAGCCCGATTCCGACCGCGATTCCGAGCCGCACGAGGCGCAATCTAGCGAAACCTCGTTTGTGGTTCATGGTACTTGCCAGGAGTTTTCAACTGGGGTACACGCACGCTTCCGCCGAGCTACAGCGGAGAATTAGCCTATTCGAGACGACCAGTCAAGTACGTGATATTATAGGGGAGTAGCTCAATGGTAGAGCATCCGTCTCCAAAGCGGAGGGCTGCAGGTTCAAGTCCTGTCTCCCCTGCCCAGGCCTGCCAGACTTCGACCGAACCCAAGTAGGACGCCGTGGCTCAGACAACCAGCAGCGAGAACGCACCCAACAAGCCCGTACATCTGATGTACCTGTGCGGCGCCGTTCTCCTGTTCTATTTGCTGCAGTGGTCCATCGAGTGGGTGTGGGGTTACTTCGGTACGCCCCCGAGCGAATTCAACATCACGCTGGGCTCTGCGGCGATCGCGATCTTCGTCGGCATCGCGATGTATCGAAATGACCGGACGTACACCCTCGCGAACGAAGTCGCGGGCGAGCTCAAGAAGGTCACCTGGCCGACGGCGAAGGAAGTTCGCGCGGCCACGATCGTGGTGATCGCGATGGCGGTCATCTCCGCCGTCATTCTCGGGCTGTTCGACTTCGTCTGGTCGAATCTCACGGAGTTGGTCTATGGATAACGGCGAACACGGAGCGGCACCGGACGAGACCCAGTCGGGCCCGTCCGGCTCCTCCCAGAGCTCGGCCGAAGGTGGCTCGTCGGAGTCCCTCTCGAGCAGCAGCGGTACGACGCTCGAGAAGAAGTGGTACATCGTCCACACTTACTCGGGACACGAGAACAAGGCGAAGCTGACGCTGCTCGAGCGGGTGCGCAACGCGAACCTCAACGAGTACTTCGGCGATGTCCTGGTGCCGACCGAGAGCGTGATGGAGGTCGTGAAGGGCCAGCGCCGCACGACGACCCGCAAGTTCTTCCCGGGCTACATGTTCGTCCAGATGGTCCTCGACGACCGGACGTTCCACCTCGTCAAGAACACCCCGAAGATCACCGGCTTCCTCGGCGGCACCAAGCCGACCGCGGTTCCCGAGCGCGAGATCACCGGCGTCCAGACGAACATGAACGAGGGCAAGGCCAAGCCGAAGGCCCGTATCGTGTTCGAGGCTGGCGACTCGGTCCGCGTGGTCGAGGGTCCGTTTGCGAACTTCTCGGCCAAGGTCGAGGAAGTCAAAGCGGACAAGCAGAAGATCAAGGTCTCGCTCTCGATGTTCGGCCGCACGACGTCGGTAGAGCTTGACTTCAACCAGGTCGAGAAAGCATAAACCACATTTTCCGCCCGCTTCGCGGCCGGCGGCCTCGCCCTTACGTCGCCTCGGCGCCCTCTTGGGGCGTCGTGACTCCGTCGAGAGAATCAGTGCCATGAAGAAGGTCACCGCCATCATCAAGCTGCAGTGTCCCGCCGGTAAGGCGAACCCTGCACCCCCCGTCGGTCCGGCGCTCGGACAGCACGGCTTGAACATCATGCAGTTCTGCAAGGAGTTCAACGCTCGCACCGCGAAGGACGGCGACCTGATCATTCCGGTCCTGATCACCGCGTACGCCGACCGTAGCTTCACGTTCATCACCAAGACCCCGCCGGCCTCGATCCTCCTCAAGCGGGCGGCGAAGATCGACAAGGGTTCGGGCGAGCCGAACAAGAACAAGGTCGGCAAGGTCTCGATGAAGCAGGTCCGCGAGATCGCGGAGCTCAAGCTTCCCGACCTCAACACCACGAACATCGAAGCCGCGACCCGCTCGGTCGCCGGCACCGCTCGATCGATGGGCCTCGACGTCGTCGACTGATTCGGCGACTGATTCGACGACTGCTCATCAACTGGACCACCGCACCCTGGGAGCTCGTTCTGCGAGCGCTTGACCAGGCAGGAGTCACGACACATGGCTGGCAAGAAGTTCCGCAAAGCAATCGAGTCCTACGAAGCCACGAAGAAGTACACGGTCGACGAGGGCTGCGCGCTCGTGTCGAAGCTCAAGATCTCCACGAAGTGGGACGAGACGGTCGACGCCTCGATCCGCCTCGGCGTGAATCCCAAGTACGCCGACCAGATGGTCCGCGGCTCGGTCGTGATGCCCGGTGGTACCGGCAAGACCAAGCGCGTCCTCGTCATCGCGAAGCCCGACAAGGCGCGTGAGGCTCTCGAGGCCGGCGCGGACTTCGCGGGCTCCGACGAGTACATCAAGAAGATCGCCGAGGAGAACTGGTTCGACTTCGACACGCTGGTCGCGACCCCGGACATGATGGTCCAGGTCGGCAAGATCGGTCGCGTCCTCGGCCCCCGCGGCCTGATGCCGAACCCCAAGGTCGGTACGGTCACCGCGGATGTCGCCAAGGCCGTCCGCGAGCTCAAGGCTGGTCGCGTCGAGTTCCGCGTCGAGAAGGCGGGCATCATCCAGACCCCCATCGGCAAGGCCTCGTTCGCGCCCGAGAAGCTCGCAGGCAACCTGCGCGCGCTGCTCGACACGCTCATGAAGCTCAAGCCGGCGACGGCGAAGGGCACGTACATGCGGTCGATCACGATCTCGACGACCCACGGCCCCGGGATCAAGGTCGATACTGCCGCCTATGCAGGCGGCGGCGACGCGTGATAGACACTCGCTCCTCGTAACGAAGAGGCGACGCTAGACCACCACGATTCACATCCAAACACCCCGTCTGGGAAGCCGGCGACTCGCGAGAGTCATAAGTCCTGCGGAGACGAGTTGGTTCGATTCACGGGCGCCGCGCCCTGAAGCAGACCCTCTCGTTTCACCGACGAGAGGGTTTCGTTTCAGGGGCTTTCCGCTTTCGGGGACTACGAGAAGAAGAACCAACATGGAAAAAGCAGCAAAAGAGCAGATGCTCGGCGAGATCAAGGAGGCGTTCCAGAACGTCGCCTCGGTCGTGATCGCCGACTACCGCGGCATCCGGGTGCCCGTCGTGACGACGATGCGTGATGACTTCCGCAAGGCCGGTTGCCACTACCGGGTGCTGAAGAACTCGCTCGTCAAGATCGCGGTCAAGGGCTCGCGGATGGAGCCGATCTCGCAGCTGATGGTCGGCACCACCGCCGTCATCTGGTCCAACGAGACCCCGCAGACGCCCGCGCAGATCGCGCTCAAGTGGGCCAAGGACGAGCCCAAGTTCAAGATCATGGGCGGTTACTTCGAGGGCCAGGTCCTCGATGTCGCCGGTGTCGACGCGCTCGCGAAGATGCCGGGCAAGAACGAGATCCGCGCCTCGATGCTCATGACGTTCCTCGCCGCCCCGCAGAGCTTCGTGGCTCAGCTGGTCGCCGGTCCCCAAAACTTCGCCTACCTCCTCGATGCGCGCAAGCGCCAGCTCGAAAGCTAAACCACCATGCCCACTCAAGAAGAAGTCGTCGATTACCTGTCCCAGCTCACCGTCATCGACCTCGTGAACCTCACGAAGTCGCTCGAGGACAAGTGGGGCGTCAAGGCGGCTCCGGTCGCGATGGCCGCAGCTCCGGCTGCCGCCGGCGGCGGTGCCGCGGCTCCTGCCGAGGAGAAGACCGAGTTCACCGTCGTCCTCAAGGCGGCCGGCGCGAACAAGATCGGCGTCATCAAGGTCGTTCGTGAAGTCACGGGCCTCGGCCTGAAGGACGCGAAGGATCTCGTCGACGGCGCTCCCAAGGACGTCAAGGTCGGTGTCAACAAGGCCGAGGCCGAGGACATCTCCAAGAAGCTCAAGGAAGCCGGCGCGGAGTTCGAGCTCAAGTAGTCCCGGCCGAGCAACCGCTCCGGTGCCCGGCTCGTCACGTCACGCATCTTCATTTCAACGGATTCATTTTCTAACCAGCCCTTGTAGGGCTTCAGACCCAAGGAAACGACCATGGCGCTCAATCAGGACGAAGTTATCAACTACCTCAGCGGTCTCACCGTCATCGACCTCGTCAACCTGACGAAGTCTCTCGAGGACAAGTGGGGCGTCAAGGCGGCTCCGGTCGCGATGGCAGCTGCCCCCGCGGCGGCTGGCGGCGGTGCCGCGGCTCCGGCCGAGGAGAAGACCGAGTTCACCGTCGTGCTCAAGGCCGGCGGCGCGAACAAGATCGGCGCGATCAAGGTGGTTCGCGAGGTCACCGGTCTCGGCCTCAAGGACGCCAAGGACCTCGTCGACGGCGCCCCCAAGGACGTCAAGGTCGGCGTCAACAAGACCGAGGCCGAGGACATCGCGAAGAAGCTTCGCGACGCCGGCGCCGAAGTCGAGCTCAAGTAACCGGAGCTGGGCTCGTTCCCAGCGACTCGAACTCCCTAGGGGTGACGCTCTGATGAGTGTTCACCCCTGGTTTCGTGTGGTGGGGCCGTCAGTCGGGCAGGTGACTCCCGGTCATTTTCGAAGGTCCGGAGGGGACGCAGGTCAGGGTTACGACACGTGATCTTGGCATAAACACTTGCACTACACTTTTCGCTTCCATTCACCGTGGCTGTGCTATACGCAGCCCCGGTTTGCGTAGTTCGTTTCATGTGGACCCGACGCGATCGCTCGTCGGAGACATCTTCCCCGCGTAGGGGACATTCGGCCGGAACCATCCACCCTCTTCTGAGCAAAGAGGGACGGGGTGGAACCCGGCATTCGTTTCTTTTCGGCTCTCGAGCGGCAGTTACTACTACCCAGATCTCCTGACGAGGAGATCGCAGCAGGGGATCCTACCGACATGGCGTCACTGATCCAGAAGAACTTCCGGGCCCGCAAGAGCTTCGCAAAGCTCAAGCACGTCATCGAGATCCCGAATCTCATCGATATCCAGAAGCGCAGCTACGACAAGTTCCTCCAGATCGATATCCCGATCGAGAAGCGCGAAGACATGGGCCTGCAGGGCGTCTTCAAGAGCGTCTTCCCGATCAAGGACTTCTCGGAGACGAGCTCGCTCGAGTTCGTGTCGTACAACCTGGAGAAGCCGAAGTACGACGTCGACGAGTGCCGCGCGCGCGGCATGACGTTCGCGGCGCCGATCAAGGTCGTGATCCGGCTCGTCGTGTGGGACGTCAACGAGGAGACTGGCGTCCAGTCGATCCGCGACGTCAAGGAACAGGAAGTCTACTTCGGCGAGATCCCGCTGATGACGGACTCCGGCACGTTCATCATCAACGGCACCGAGCGGGTGATCGTAAGCCAGCTGCACAGGTCTCCTGGCGTGTTCTTCGATCACGACAAGGGCAAGACCCACTCGTCGGGCAAGTTGCTCTACTCGGCTCGCGTGATCCCGTACCGCGGCTCGTGGCTCGACTTCGAGTTCGACCACAAGGACATCCTCTACGTCCGCATCGATCGCCGTCGCAAGCTCTACGCGACCGTGCTCCTGCGTGCTCTCGGTTACTCGACCGAGGAGCTGCTGAACTACTTCTACGACACCGAGACGATCCACTTCGAGCCGAGCAAGAAGTACTCGCGCCAGGTCAACTACGAGCTGCTCGTCGGCCAGCGTGCGACGCGCGACATCAAGCACCCGAAGACGAAGGAAGTCCTCGTCAAGAAGAACCGCAAGTTCACGAAGGGTGCGATCCGCAAGCTCCAGGAGTCCGGCGTCGACGTGCTGCCGATCGATCTGGACGAGCTGGTCGGCAAGGTGTCCGCAAAGGACGTGATCGACGACTCGACCGGCGAAGTCCTCCTGCAGTGCAACGAGGAGCTCACCGAGATCAAGCTCGACGAGCTGCGCGAGCGCGGCGTCGAGAAGGTCGAGGTTCTCTTCATCGATAACCTCAACGTCGGTCCGTACCTCCGCAACACGCTCCTCGCGGACAAGCTCCAGGGCCCCGACGAGGCCGTCATGGAGATCTACCGCCGCCTGCGCCCGGGCGATCAGCCGGCGCTCGACAGCGCGCAGACGCTGTTCCAGAACCTGTTCTTCAACGCCGAGCGCTACGACCTGTCGCGTGTCGGTCGCCTGAAGCTCAACTACAAGTTCAAGATCGACGAAGCGATCGAGACCCAGGTCCTCACCAAGCGGGACATCCTCGAGACGGTTCGTTACTTGATCGAGCTGCGCAACGGTCGCGGTGTGGTCGACGACATCGACCACCTCGGTAACCGTCGTGTGCGCGCCGTCGGCGAGCTCATGGAGAACCAGTACCGCATCGGTCTGGTTCGCATGGAGCGCGCGATCAAGGAGCGCATGAGCATGTCTCAAGAGATCGAGACGCTCATGCCGCACGACCTGATCAACGCGAAGCCGGTCAGCGCGGTCGTCAAGGAGTACTTCGGCAGCTCGCAGCTGTCGCAGTTCATGGATCAGACGAACCCGCTCTCCGAGGTCACGCACAAACGTCGGCTCTCGGCTCTCGGACCCGGTGGTCTGACCCGCGAGCGCGCCGGGTTCGAGGTGCGCGACGTGCACCCGACGCACTACGGCCGGATCTGCCCGATCGAGACGCCGGAAGGTCCGAACATCGGATTGATCGCGAGCCTGTCCACCTTCGCGCGGGTCAACGAGTACGGCTTCATCGAGACGCCGTACCGCTCGGTCGAGGGCGGCAAGATCAGCGAGGACGTGACGTTCTACTCGGCGCTCCAGGAGGAGGGCCAGATCATCACGCACGCGAGCTGCATCCAGAAGGGTGGCAAGCTCTCGGAGGACTTCGTGTCGAGCCGCAAGGGCTCCGACGTCATCATGTCGCGTCCCGATGACGTGACGCTGATGGAAGTCTCGCCGAACCAGCTGGTGTCGGTCGCCGCGTCGCTGATTCCGTTCCTCGAGCACGACGATGCGAATCGCGCGCTCATGGGATCGAACATGCAGCGCCAGGCCGTGCCGCTGATCCGGACGACCTCGCCGCTCATTGGAACTGGAATGGAGGGCATCGTCGCCCGCGACTCCGGGGTCACCGTCGTCGCCAAGCGCGACGGCACGGTGGACTGGGTCGATGCGAACCGCGTCGTCGTCCGTCCGAGCAAGGTCGATCCGAAGGACCCGAACTCGGTCCGCCCGGACATCTATACGCTCGTAAAATTTCAACGGTCCAATCAGAACACGTGCATGAACCAGAAGCCGATCGTCCAGCCGGGCGACAAGGTCAAGGCTGGTGACGTGATCGCCGACGGTCCGGCGACCGAGACGGGCGAGCTCGCGCTCGGCCAGAACGTCGTCGTCGCGTTCATGCCGTGGGGTGGGTACAACTTCGAGGACTCGATCCTCATCAACGAGAAGCTCGTCAAGAACGATGTCTTCACCTCGATCCACATCGAGGAGTTCGAGTGCGTCGCTCGCGACACCAAGCTCGGCAAGGAAGAGATCACGCGCGACATCCCGAACGTCGGCGAGGAAGCGCTCAAGGATCTCGACGAGTCGG
>JACCTC010000171.1 GCA_013812655.1 Deltaproteobacteria bacterium
CGGGTGGGAATGAGCGTGCCGTCGACGACCCACGCCCCAGCGGCGATCGCGATTCACCGCCGCGGCCCCCGCGGCCAGCCGTGGCGTCATAGTCATGGCGACCACGACGCGATGGGCGGTCGATGGCGATGTCGCGAACAGGGCCGCGAGCTCGCGCATCGTGAGGTTGGTGCGGAGCGCGACGCACGCGAGCAGCACGCGCGCGGGCCGTGGTAGCGACCACGGACGACCGCGCGCCAGCTCGGCTGGAAGGTGCGCCATCACGCGCTCGAATCGATCACGCGTCAGGCCGGCGAGTGACAACCAACGATCGATCATGAAGCGGATCGTCAACGTCAGATCGCGGGCGTAGGATCGATTCGTGGCGTCGTCTGGAAAGCGGACACGCGGTCCCAACCGCGGCACGGCGTGGGTGCGTAATCCCGACGACGGCGTGTCGGTGCTGCGGCTCGCGCTCGACACCAGGGATCCGCTTCAGCGCGGGCGCCTCGAGGCGATGTTTCAGGGTGCCTACCAGGTGCGGCGTGCGGTGCAGCGCCGGGCGAAGAACGCGTGTCGCGCCTACTGGGCGGCGACCCACGAGCGCGACGACAAGGGCCCGGCGTCGGTTCGCGATCGTCTCGGCCTGTCGAAGGCGGCGCTCGAGCACGCCGCCTACGCGCACATCAATGCGGCGCCTCACCTGCGGCGTCATGTCACCAAGGCGCTCGCGATGCACCTCGCTGATGGGGTGTGGACCGCTGCCGAACGACACCTGTTTCGCGACGCTTCCGGAAAGCGCCACGGCGCGCTACGGATCGGCCGCTGGTATGACTTCACGCGGCTGCCGGGCCGCGCTCGCTCGCACACGAAAGCACGCAAATGGGAGACGTTCCGCCTGCACGGCACGCTGGCGAGCCATCGCGCTGTCTATGCCGATGGCAGCGGCGACTTCGTGCAGCCGCGCGCGCTGCAGCCCATCGACAGCGACGCATGGTGGGCGTACGCAGGACCGCTGGCGCTCGTGTTCAGCGGCCTGGCCGACGGCACGCTGGTACTTCCGGTGCGCTTGCCCACCGCGCCATCGAACCAACCCATTCTCGATCACCACCTCGCTGATCCGTCGAAGTGGCACAAGATCGACGTGGTCCGCACGCAGGATCCGCAAGCCCCAGGAGGCTGGCGCTACGAGGCGCACCTGCTGGTGCTGACGCAGCCCTACGGTTCAGCGTCGACGGCAGAGCGCCGGGCCCGCGCGGCGATCGAGACCGCGGATCGTACCGTGGGCGTCGACGTCAACGTCTCGAACCTGAGCATCGCCTCGCGACCGCGGCACCACGACACCGGCCGGGACATCAGGCTGTCGCGGGTCGTGCGCGACGAGCCCCAACAGCAACGTGACCGCGGCCGCGCACGCCGCGAGCGGCGCCGCCAGCGCGCGCTCGACCGATCGCGACGTGCGCTCAATCGCCAGCACTACCAGCTGTCGAGGCGCCAGGACAAGCGCGCGCGCCGGCGTGCGGAGGCGGGGCTGCCGCCAGTAAGCGTCGTCCCGGCCGGGCCGCGGCTTGCGCGCGCTGATGGTGTGCCGCTCACGAGCTACAAGGCCGACCAGCTCTCGACGCGCCATCGGCGGCTGCGCGCGGCGCAGGTTGCCGACGCGGCCTCGGCCACACAGGCGCGTCGCGATCGGGCACGCGAGGTCGCCGCCGGTGTCGTCGCCATGCACGGCTACGAGATCGTCATCGAGGACGTCCGCTTGCCGGCATGGTCGGCCTCGTGGGGACGCGCGGTCGCCACGTTCTCGCCCGGGACGCTGATCGCGGCGATCGATCGGGAGGCGCGTGCGGTCGGCGCCCGCGCCGGCGGCGTAGGCGGCGTCGCGCGCGCTTCGACAGCAACGACCGCGCTGTCGCAACACTGTCCGTGCGGCGAGCGAGTCGCCAAGCGTCTGGCCGACCGCGTCCACGCGTGTCCGCGGTGTGGTCTGCGCGGCGACCGCGACGACGTCTCGGCGATCCTCGCGTCGTTCGTCGTGCTCACCGAGCGCGGCGTGCCGGCGTCCGCGCGTGTCGACTATCCGGCAGCACACGATGCGCTCGGAGAGATCCGGCGCGCGCTGCGTTCCACAGCTTCCACATATCAGGGGTGGCAAGGCACCCTGTCCGAGTCAACCGGCCTCTCGGCCCGCGATGGATCGTTCGTCGCGTGGTCGACGCCCACACCCGACTCCGTCGTGGTGGCTCGGCGAAACGTTGGCATGGCCGCGTGTTCAACCCTGCATGAGACCGGCATTCGCCGGACCACGGCAGAGCGAGCGCGATGGCGAACCAACACGTTCCCGTACGATCCCAGATCGTATTACGGGACAACCCTTAGCCCAGGACAAGCGCTTTCGAGACTTCGTCTTCAACCGTCAGCCGTCATGACGACGCACGACTGAATCAAGTCCTACTGGATGAGGACGTTCACGGTGGCCGTGATCGGCTGGTCTTGCGACCCGGTGATCCGGCGACCGTTCACGGTGATGATCTTGGTCCCGGGTGTCCGGAACATCGCCGAGATCACGTGCGGGATGAGGTCGACGGAGCCGCTACAGCTTCCCTGATCGACGCGGCGATCGTAGGGCGTGATCTGGCCGCCACTGTCGGTCAGCGCGACGTCGTCGCGTTCGAAGGACACGCAGCTGTCGCCGTAGGTGTGCACGGTGATCACAAACGGGACGTTGTTGCGGACGATGCTGGGATACGTGATGACGGGTTGCTGCGATTCGTGGTGAATGACGCCGATCGAGACGCCGTTGCCGCCGCCGCCGCCACTGTCGCTGCCGCCGTCATTCTCGCGACTCGCTCCGCCGCATGAAGCGATAGCCAGAGCAGCAATGCTCACGATCACCAGAGTCAGACGTCTCATGGTTTCACCCGGATGCCGGTTGCGGCGCGCAGGCGGGCGATCACCGGCGCGGCGTAGGCGCGGGCGCGCTCGGCGCCGCGTGCGAGGAGCGCGTCGAGCTGCGCCGGGTTTGCCATCAGCTCGTCGTACTTCGCGCGCGGGCCGGCGAGGAGCTCCTCGAGCTTGTCGGCGAGCGCGCCCTTGGCGTCGCCCCAGCCGATGCCGGAGGCGTAGCGCTCGCGCATCGCGGCGACCTCCCCGGCGGATGCGAACAGCTTGTGGAGCGTGAAGATGTGCGAGGTATCCGGATCCTTCGGCGCCTCGGGCGGCGTCGAGTCGGTCACGATCTGGTTCACGGTCTTGCGCAGCTTCTTCGCCGACGAGAACAGCGGGATCGTGTTGTCGTAGCTCTTGCTCATCTTGCGGCCGTCGAGCCCGGTGACGACCGCGGTCTGCTCGTCGATCTTCGCGGCCGGCAGGCGCAGCAGCTCGGCCTTGTAGACATGGTTGATCCGCTGCGCCATGTCGCGCGCGATCTCGACGTGCTGCACCTGGTCCTTGCCGACCGGCACGAGGTCGGTGTCGAACAGCAGGATGTCGGCGGCCATCAGCACGGGATAGGTGTAGATGCCCACGTTGATGCCGGCGTCAGCGGCGTCGGCGTCGGCGCCCGCATCGGCGACGCGCGCCTTGTAGGCGTGCATCTTGTTCATCCAGCCCTTCGACGTGAAGCACGCGAGGATCCACGACAGCTCGAAGATCTCCGGGACGTCGGACTGCCGGTAGAACAGCGTCTTCTCGGGGTCGAGACCGAACGCAAGCCAGGTCGCGGCGACCTCGCGCGTCAGGTGCGCGAGCGCGGCGCCATCGTGGACCGTGGTCAGCGCGTGGTAGTCCGCGATGAAGTACAGCGCCTCGGTGTCGGGCAGGTCGGCGAGCGCGAGCGCGGGCCGGATCGCACCGAGGTAGTTACCGATGTGCGGGCTGCCGGTGGGCTTGATGCCCGTCAGGATGCGCTTCACGACGCTGCGGTTATCGCACGAGCCGCACGACGACGCAGCCCGCGTCAGAAGCTGTCGTCGGCCATCTCCATGACGTCGAGGTCGCCGGCCTCGATCAGCTGGCGGGTGAGGCCGATGCCCGGAAGGATGTTCTTCGCGAAGAACCGCGCGGCCGCGAGCTTGCCCATGTAGAACGCCTTGTCGTCGCCGGTCGCAGTGGCGCTCTTTGCGAGCGCGACCTGCGCGGACACCGCGAGGCGCCAGCCGATCACGAGCTCGGCGAGCGAACACAAAATTCGGTTGCCCTGGACGCCGACGTGATAGACGGACTGCCCGAGCTTGCCGAGCATCGCGCCGATGATGCCCTGGGTATCGGCGAGCGCCTTCGCGAGCGCCGCCTGCTCGACGGCGAGCTCCGCAGGTAGCCCGTCGGCGGTCGCCTTGATCTGGCCGAGCAGCGCGTTGAGCGTCGCGCCGCGATCGCGACCGATCTTGCGGAAGAACAGATCGAGCGCCTGGATATGCGTCGTGCCCTCGTAGAGCGAGTCGATCTTCTGATCGCGGATGTACTGCTCGATCGGATAGTCCTCGCAGTAGCCCGAGCCGCCGAAGCACTGCAGCGACACCGCGAGCAGGTCGTAGACCTTCTCCGAGCCGTAGCCCTTGATCAGCGGCAGCATCAGATCGTTCAACGCCTCGAGTGCGACGGCCTCGGGGTTTCCGTGGCCACCGGCGAGCTGCACGCGGTCCTGGAGGTTCGCGGTCCACAGCACCATCGCCCGCAGGCCCTCGGCGAACGACTTCTGCAGCATCAGCATGCGGCGGACGTCGGGGTGCCGGATGATCTCGACACGCGGCGCGGCCTTGTCGGCGGCCTTCGCGAGGTCGGCGCCTTGCTTGCGGACGCGCGTGTACTCGAGGGCGTTGAGGTACGCCGTCGACAGCGTCGCCATCGACTTGGTGCCGACCGCCATCCGCGCGTACTCGATGACGTGGAACATCTGCGCGATGCCCTGGTGGACCTCGCCGACCAGCAGGCCGCGGCACGGCATGCCATCGCCGAGCGTGAGCTCGCAGGTCGCCGAGCCCTTGATGCCCATCTTGTGCTCGACGTTGGTCACCATCGCGCCGTTGCGCGCGCCGATCGAGCCATCAGCCTCGACCCAGAACTTCGGGACGATGAACAGCGACAGGCCCTTGGTACCCGGACCGGCACCCTCGGGGCGAGCGAGCACCATGTGGACGATGTTCTTCGGGTGATCGAAGTCGCCGTTCGTGATGAACCGCTTGACGCCTTCGAGGTGGTACTCGTCGCCGCCGACATGCCTGGCTGTCGTGGTGCCCGCGCCGACGTCGGAGCCGGCCCCGGGCTCGGTGAGCACCATCGTCGCGCCCCAGTGTTCGTCGAGCATCGGCTTGACGAACCGCGCCTTCTGCGACGGCGTGCCGAGCGAATCGATGATCTTCGCCATCTGGTTGCCGAGCACGTAGAAGCAGATCGCCGGGTTCGCGCCGGCCATCAGCTCGAAGCCCGCCCACTGCACGCTCGGTGGCGCACCGTAGCCGCCGAGGTGCTCGGGGAGCTCGAGCTTGTTCCAGCCGCCGGCGTAGAACGCGTCGAGCGCCTTGTGGAAGCTCTTCGGCAACCGGACGTTGCCCTCGCCATCGAACACCGCGCCGACGCGGTCACCATCGGCGAAGGCCGGCGCCCAGGTCGCCTGCATCACCTCGAGGAACCCCTCGATCGAGGTGCGCGCGGTGTCCTCGTCCATCGTTTCGAACGGCGCCTTCCCGAGCACGCTCGACTGGATCTCGAGGACCTCGAAGAGCTGGAAGAAGATGTCGCGGAGGTTGGGCTTGTAGTGGTCGACGGTCGTCACGCGCGCAGCATAGCGCCCGGCGGCTGTAGCGTGGCGTGGTGATGTGCGATCCTCCGTCGCATGGCGAACGCCACCAATCCCGTCCTCGAGGCTGCGATCCGCCACGATCGCACCGACCCCGCTCCCTATCTCGTCTACGCGGACTGGCTCCAGTCCGCAGGCCACCCGCTCGGCGAGCTGATCGTGCTCCAGCATGCCCTCGACAAGGCGCCCGATCCCGCGAAGCAGGCCCGCGCCGACGAGATCATCAAGGGCCTCGACTTGCCGAGCCCCAAGCTCGCGACGTTCGGCTGGCGTCGCGGCCTGTGGTCGTGGCTCCGCCTCGAGAATCAAGAGGACTGGATGAACGAGGAGTTCGACGCGGTCGCCCTCGCGCGCACGCTGTTCGCCTCGCCGGCGTGCGCGGTGCTCGAGGAGCTGCGGATCGGAATCCTGCGCTGGGATGCCAACGCGGTGGACGTGCCCGCGGTGGTCGCCGAGGCCGCAAACCATGCATGGGCGCCGGGCCTCACCCGGCTCCACCTCGGCGACGTCGCCAGCGACATCGACATGGCACACCACGTGGTCGGCGATGTCGGCGAGATCGTCTCGCGCGTGTTTCCAAACCTCGTCTCGCTGAAGCTGCACTCGGGCAATCAGGAGTGGCGCGGCGACGGCGTGACGTTTGGCGTCGCGGGCATCACGCTGCCGGCGCTGGTCGAGCTCGTCGTCGAGACCTGCTCGCTGTCGAGCGAGCGTGCGCAGGCGATCGCGGCGGCCCGCACGCCGAACCTCGAGCGGCTCGAGCTGTGGTTTGGCTCGGACAACGAGGGCGCCGATGCCAGCACCGCCGACATCCGCGGCATCCTCGATGGCCAATTGTTCCCCAAGCTTCGCCAGCTCGGGCTCCGCAACGCGGAGATCGCCGACGAGCTGGCCGCCGCACTGCCGGCCGCTCGGATCGCGGCGCGGCTCGAGTCGCTCGATCTTTCGATGGGGACGCTCGGCGACGAGGCCGCCATCGAGCTCGCGGCGCAGGGCGCTGCGTTTCCAGCGCTTCGCCAGCTCTCGGTCGATGACAACTACCTGACCGAGGAGGCACTGACCGCGCTCCGTGCCGGCTTTCCGCGCACGACGATCATCTCGAACAGCCAGAAGGAAGGCGAGGAAGACGATCGCTACGTCAGTGTGGCCGAGTGATTGCAGCGACCGGAGATCAGATCAGATGCAGGTCGCGGCACCCGTGGCCGAGAGGTTCAGCGCGCGCTGCAGCGTCGTCCCGTTGGGCGGGACCCGGATCGAGTCGTCGTTGATGTAGCAGATCGCGGCGTTCTGCTTGCCGCGTACGTGGATCTGGTAGCTGTCGGACGGCAGGTTTGCCGCGGTGACCGTGGTCGTTGCCTCGAAGCACGGCGTCTCGACGGGCGTCGTGCAGTCGATCGTGTACGGCGTCGTGCCGATCATCAGCGTCGCCGGTTCGCAAGCGCCGCCGTTGAGGTGCTGCAGGGTGATCGTCATCGCAGTGATCCCGGCGCCGCCACTCGCGACCGAGGCGCAGTTGCCGCCGGCCTTCTGCGCGTCGATCGTGAGCGAGAGCCCGCCGACCGCGTTGACCGCGAAGGCCAGTGGCGCGACCACGCTGTTCTGCAGTGACTTGACCTCGATACCGAGCTGGCTGGGCGCGGTCGTGATCAGGCCCGTCACGCCGGTGAGCTCGAACTGGATGTCGTAGATGCCAGGGGGTTGTGGCGGCGTCGTGCCCGCACCGGTGTTGCACGAGAACACCTCGGTCGTGCCGCCCTGAAACGCCCGGTTGTGAAGCAGCGCGGTGACGGTGACCCCGCCGACCTGGTCACACAGGATCGGGTTGCCGTTCGTATCGGTCAACGACCACGTCAACGACAGCGTGCCACCGGGTGGCGGTGCCTCGCCCCCCGCGTCAGCAGGGAAGCCGCCACCGTCGCCGCACCCGAGGCCAACGCAGATCGCGCTCAGGAGCGCTGCTCGCAGACACGTCATTGCGCGAATGTACCCCGGCTTCGGCGCGGCCAGCGTCACCCACGTCACGGTCTTGGCGACCGCGGGACCGCGTGTCGAGCGACCGGCCGGTTATGCAGCAACGCTGGCGACGAGCGGCTTGTACATCTCGACGAAGTGGCAGGGCTGCTTCACGGGACGATCGTCGTACGGCGCGGTGCCGACCTCACGGTAGCCAAGGCTCCGGTACCAACGTGCGAGCTCCTCGCGGAGGTTGACGATCCGCAGGCGGACGGCGGTCGCGCCCATCGCCTCGCACATCGCCTCGGCGATTCGCACGAGCCGGGTGCCGAGCCCCATACCCTGCAGGGTTGGCTCGACCGAGAGCATGCCGATGTAGCCGACGTCGGAGCGGTCGGCCGTGTCAGCACCCGGATCTACGTAGACTGCGGCGGCGATCGTGCCTTCGCCCGCCCGCTCGAGCACGAGAAACGATCCCGAGCACACGAGGCGCTCGATCTCGGCGGGGCTGGTGCGCTGACCTTCGACGAAGAAACCCTCGACGGCGTAGGCGCGGTTGACGAGATCGGCGAGCGCGGCAGCATCCGAGGGGCGCGCGCGGCGGACCGAGATGGCGAGCTTCGAGGTGTCCACGTACATCCGGTAGCAGGTCCCTCCGACAGTCAGTTGATGACCATGATCAACTGATCGACGGATGGTCGCTACTTTCCTTCAATCGACACACACGCCGACGCGATCCCGGGAGAGATCTCCAGGTCAACGTCGATCCGCACGTGATGTGCGGCGACTCAGGACGGTAGGCGACGATCGCTTGCGCCAGCGTGCCGCGGGTCGCGCGACGAACGCACGTTGCGATCCGCGAGCACGACGTGAACCAGCACGATCACCGTCCCGACCGTCACGTCCGACACTGCCTTCACGACTCGATCAGCAAAGCTCCACATGTTTTCCTCCACGGACTCCGGTGTCCTTTTGACGATGACAACGGCTCGCGACGCGTGGACGTCACCCGGGTGACGACGACGCAAAGTGACATGCGAGGATCGGGAGGACAATCAAGATCTCAACAACTTCGATGACCTGCCGCGTCACGTGACGTGAAATCAAATGTGCATCCCGTGCGTTCGATCCCGATGCGATCTTTTTGCATGACGCTGTTGCTCGCTGCCTGCACGAACACGCGGGCACAGCCCACGGAGACCGTGGCGCCTCAGCACGCTCCCGCGAACACAGGTGGCGTCACGCAGAAAGTTCCAGCCACAGCGGCACGCGTGGTCACGAGCGGGCTCGGCGATGCGCAAAACCATGCGCGCGTGATCGCCGTGCAGGTCGTGGCCGCGATCGACGACGCGCCTGCGTCGGATCGCCCCGCCCATGCCCGGGCCGATCAGCGAGTCACGCTGCACGCCGTCATCACCACCGAGCTCGCCGGCAAGCGCGTCATCTATAGCGACGCACCTGCGCTGCGCCTTGCCGGCAAGCCCGTGAAGCCGATCGCGCTCACACATGCGCCGAGGCTCGAGCTACGCTGGAACCGGATCGAACCGGCCGCGGCCGACACCACGAACGGCGCGACCCCCAAGGACTTCCGGTTCGCGGCGATCGACTACCGCGCGACTCCGATCGAGGGAGCGCTCGGCAAACCGACGATCGTCGCCGACGTCCGCCCCACGCTGACGCCCGACCACGGCCACGGCGTCGGCACGATGCGGTACCAGCTCGTCGCGCTGCAGGGCGACCGCGTGATCGCGAGTGCCGGTCCCGAAGCGCGCCGTGGTCGCGGCTCGGGCGGCCTCACCGATGCCGTCCTCCGCGTCTCGATCCGGCGCGACGACAGCTTCCTCGGCTACCTGACGGAGATGTACGGCCAGCCCTACGTCTGGGCGTCTGCGGGCCTCTCGGATCGCACGCACCAGAGCGAGCACCTCGAGGGTTCGGACTGTGCCGACTTCTTGGTCTACGGCGCTCGCCGGATGGGCGCGAAGTACGCGTACACATGGACAGGCGGGCTACCGAAGATCACGAAGCTGCTCGCGAGCGGCACGCGCGGCACCGATGGCATCTACCGCGACGCGCGTGGCGAGCCGCTGCCGTTCACCAAGCCTGGCGACCTCGTACTGTTCCCGCGACACGTCGGCGCGCTCGCGGTCGATCGCGGCGAGCTCGGCGTGCTCGACGATCGCGACCTGATGATGCACACACTGTTCGACTCGCCGAAGGAGCAGGCGATCGCCGACTCCGGCTACGCCGACAAGCCCGTCGAGCTCCGCCGCTTCCGCTAGACGAGATCTTCGTCGGGGTCGATCACGAGGCTGACGAGGCCGCGAGCGAGCGGCGGGTGGAACGCGGTCGAACCCGCCGGCAACAGGCCACCGAGCTCGTCGACGTGGGCGATCTGCTCGACCGAGAGGGGCCGCGTGATCAGCACGAGATCCGCGCCGCTCGCGAGCGCGACCTCGGCGTTGGTCTCGGTCGTGACCTGGGCGCCGGGCAGCGCGCGATCGAGGAACAGGTGCTGGAGCACGATCGGATCGAGCTTCTGCAGCGCGCGGTGGACCGAGATGCCCTCGGCGACCGGGCTGACGTCG
The DNA here is from genome assembly GCA_013812655.1 of Deltaproteobacteria bacterium. GTDB lineage: Bacteria > Myxococcota_A > Polyangia > Haliangiales > Haliangiaceae > JABFXX01. The sequence continues at coordinate 10,318 of JACCTC010000171.1, forward strand.
GGTGACAGTGTCAGCCTCCACGCGTCGGGCTCGCCGGCAAACACCGCGATGAACGCGGGCTGGTGCGCGATGGTATCCGCGAGGGCCGCGAACTGCTTCGCGACGTCCTTGGCGGCGCCGGTGACCTTGTCGACGATGAAGTGCGTGCCGAGCGCGCCGAAGACGGTCTCGCGCTTCGCGGCGCCGCGGATGACGCGGTGGCGTGACGTCGCGGCGAGCGCCGGATCGTCGAGACTCGTCAGGCAGGCGAGCCCGAAGTTTGCCGACGAGTACATCGGCGGCGACGCCTCCTGCGTGATCTCGCCGTGGTACGCGAGCTGCGCCTCGTAGCGATCGTGACCGTCGAGCACGTGGAGCTTCTTCGGCGCGAAGTACTTGCGGAGCGCGCCGATCGTCTCGGAGTCGCTGATCCGCCAGATCTTGTGGACCGTGCCGTCGGCAGTCGTCACCTCGAGCGTCGGCCGGTTGCTCTCTGCCTTGCGGCACAGCCGCTCGACCTCGGTCGCCGGATCGCGAAACCCCATCAGCACCGGCTCGTCGTGCGCGGTATTGGCGCGAATGCGCGCGAGCGCGGCGTCGCGGGCGGCGGCGACCGTGGTTTCGTGCGGCCGGATCTCGCCGTCGGAGAACGGCGACAGCTTGACGGCGCACAGGAGCGACTTGCGGATCAGCGTGCGGCCCTTGCCGGCAAAGACCTGGTGATAGCGGTAGACCGCGCGGCTGGTGTCGCGAACGAGCTTGCCGTCAGCGAGCGCCCTGGCGAGCCCATCAGCGGAGCCGACGACGGCATCACCGACGGAGGCCGGCGTGGGAAGGACGCCTCGAAGACCTGCGATCTGCGGCATGGCCGCAACGGTATCACCGCACGCGTGCGCCGATGTCGCGGCGGACCTGCTTCCCCGGCAGGTCGATCCGATCGACAGCGTGATACGCCTTGTCGCGCGCCTTATCGACGCTGATGCCGAGCGCGGTGACACCGAGGACGCGGCCGCCGGCAGACACCAGCACGCCGTCACGCAAGGCGGTCGCGGCGTGGAACACGACGACATCCTCGACGCCATCGAGCCCGCTGATCGGGTCACCGGTACGAACATCACCGGGATAACCAGCGGCGGCGATCACCACGCAGACCGCGACGCGCGCGTCCCACGCGAGCGAACCGACCGGCATCTCACCGCGCGCGGCACCGAGCAGCACGTTGCCGAGATCGCCGCGCAGGCGGGCCATCACGGGCTGGGTCTCGGGATCGCCGAACCGGCAGTTGTACTCGAGCAGGTACGGCGCGCCGGCGGCGTCGACCATGACGCCCGCGTAGAGCACACCGCGATAGGCAATCGCATCGGCGGCGAGGCCACGCAGCGTCGGCTCGAGGATCTCGATGCGGATCCGCGCGCAGACCTCGTCGGACACCCACGCCGGCGATACGGTGCCCATGCCGCCGGTGTTCGGCCCGCGATCGCCTTCGAAGATCGTCTTGTGATCCTCGATCGACGGGAGGATCTCGAGGCGCGTCCCGTCGGTGAGCGCGAGGATCGAGACCTCGTGGCCGATGATCCGCTGCTCGATCACCACGGTCGCACCGGCGCTGCCGAACCGGCGGGCCTCGAGGATGTCGTGCGCCGCGGCCCGCGCGTCCGCCGCGTCGCGCGCGACCACGACGCCCTTGCCGGCGGCGAGCCCGTCGGCCTTGACGACGACGGTGCCACCCGCCGCGGTCAGCCGCGCGATCGCAGCGTCGGCCTCGGCCATCGTGGCGACGACCTCGAACGGCGCCGTCGGGATGCGATGCCGCGCGAAGAACTGCTTGCTGAAGACCTTGCTGCCCTCGAGACGCGCGCCACTCGCGCCCGGCCCGAACGTCGGGATGTCGCGCGCGCGCAGCCGATCGGCGAGCCCGGCGACGAGGGGCGCCTCTGGCCCGACGACCACGAGGTCGACGCGCTCCGCGACGGCGAGCTCCTCGAGCGCACCGTACGCATCGACGGCGACCGGGACGCAACGCGCGATCGCCTCGATGCCCGGGTTGCCCGGCGCCACGATCACCTCGTGGCCCTGCCCGCCCTGGGCCAGCCGCCAGACCAGGGCGTGCTCGCGCCCTCCGCTGCCGACCACGAGGATCTTCATGCGGCGAAATCTAGCTGCGCGCCCGCGGCGGGCCAATCACCCGCGCCGGTTAGTTCGTCGACTGCGCGCCGGCGCCCGTCGTCCCTACGCCCGGGGGCCCGAGATGGCTCAGTGCCGAAAATGGCGCATGCCGGTGAACAGCATCGCGAGCCCGTGCTCGTTCGCGGCGGCGATGACCTCCTCGTCGCGCACCGAGCCGCCCGGCTGGACGACCGCCGACGCTCCCGCGCTGGCGAGCACGTCGACCCCATCGCGGAACGGGAAGAACGCATCGGACGCGACCGCCGCACCCTTCAGCTTGTCGCCCGCCTTGCGCTCGCAGATCCGCACGGAGTCGATCCGGCTCATCTGGCCCGCGCCGATCGCGACGGTCACGCCGTCCTTCGCGAACACGATCGCGTTCGACTTGACGTGCTTGGCGACGCGCCACGCGAACGCGAGGTCTGCGCGCTCGGCATCACTCGGCGCGCGTGTCGTCGCGAGCTTCGCGCTGGCGACATCGACCATGCCGTGATCGACGGACTGCACGAGCGCGCCACCCGCGATCGTGCGAATCGACCAAGCGACCTCACCCGACGGCGCACGCCAGTCTCCGGTGGCGGCCACGAGGCGGAGGTTCTTCTTGCTCGCGAGCACGTCGCGCGCGGCCGCCGAGTAGCTGGGCGCGACCACGCACTCGAGGAACGTCTCGACGAGCAGCTTCGCGAGCGCCTCGTCGACCTCGCGGTTGACCGCGACGATGCCCCCGAACGCACTCGTCGCATCGGCCTCACGGGCCCGCACGTAGGCGGTCGCGATATCGCGCGCGATCGCGACGCCACACGGATTGTTGTGCTTGACGACGACGGCGGCCGGCTCGCTGTACTCGAGGCAGAGGCCGAGTGCGGCGTCGAGATCGAGGATGTTGTTGTACGAGAGCTGCTTGCCACCGAGCACCTCCGCGGTCGCGATCGTCGGCCGCCGGCTCGGGGTCGTCGCCAGTGGTGCTCTCGAATCGGCATAGAACGCCGCTTTCTGGTGCGGGTTCTCGCCGTAGCGCAGCTCGTAGAGGCGCCGCCACTGAAGGCCGAGCGTGTCGGGCAGATCGCGGCGCACCGGCGATGTGCCCCGGGCGTCCGCCGCGGCGTCGTCGATCGCCGAGAGGTATCCGGCGATCGCGGCGTCGTAGGCCGCGGTGTGCGCGAACGCCTTGCGGGCGAGCTGCAGGCGCTGAGCCGCGGTGATGCCGCCGCCGCGAAGCGCCTCGGCGACCCAGCCGTAGTCCGCGGGATCGACGACGACCGCGACGCGCTCGTGGTTCTTCGCCGACGACCGCAGCATCGACGGCCCACCGATGTCGATGTTCTCGATCGCGTCGTCGAGCGATGTCCCGGCCTTCGCGATCGTCGCCTCGAACGGATAGAGGTTGACGATCACGAGCTCGATCGGCTCGATCCCGTGCGCCGTCATCTCGCGGCGATGGGCGTCGCTGTCACGGCCGAGCAGCCCGCCGTGGATCTTCGGATGCAGCGTCTTGACCCGGCCATCGAGAATCTCCGGCGCGCCCGTGTAGTCGGACACTCCGGTGACGGCGACGCCGGCGGCGGCGAGCGAGCTCGCGGTCCCACCGGTCGAGAGGATCTCGAAGCCGAGCTCCTTCAGGACCTGCGCCAGCTCGACGACGCCCCGCTTCTCCGAGACTGAAACCAGCGCGCGTCGAGTCATGGCGCTGGGGTACCAACCACCTACCGTACGGTCAAGCGACCGCGAACGCTCCCGGGCGTGCGAATCCACCCCGCTCGCTCGCCCAGGCGATCGCGCTTTAGTTGATCTCGATCTTCTTTCCGGCGAGCAGCTCGGCGCCGAGCTCGTCGGGCGATGGCGAGCCCATCTTCAGCTTGAGGAGCCCGCGCACCTCGACCTGACGGATCCGCTCGCGCGTCAGGTTCATGATCTCGCCGACCTCCTCGAGCGTGATGCCACCCTTCTCGGCGACATCGAGCGCGCAGGTGTTCTTCAGCTCCCACGGCTCGAGATCGGGGAAGTTGATCTTGATCGACCCGGTCTCGGGGTTGATGTCGAGATAGAGGTGGTGCTTGCACGCGACCCACGGACAGGGCCGCATCTCCCCGGCGCACTCGGAACGGTTGGTCGGACGCGGGATATCGACCGGCGGGTACATCGCTGCACCGACGCGCAGCTCCTCGCGGGTCAACCGCTTCATCGCGATCGTCTTGCTGCGCGGGCGGGTGCGCCGGCGGCGCCGGCGGATCTTGCGGCTCAGCTCGGGCGGCGGCTCCTCGCCGTTCGCGCTTGCTTCACCGTCCGCCTGCGCGAGCTCGGTGTCTTCGAGTTCCTGGTCGAGTTCTTCGTCGTCACGTTCATCGGCGCTCATCGAGTACTCCCCTGTGGTGGGTCTAGAGAAGGTCTTCGGCGCCACCTGCGGCGCCGGCGAGTCGGAGGTTGTCGGTGCGAGGTGCGGCGACCCGGCGCGTGAGCGCTCCGAGCCGGTCGACCACGCGGTCACCATCGCGGCGCACGTCGGCGAGCTCGCGCTCGAGCTCCTTGCGCTGCGCGGGGTCGTGCTTCGTGATGTCGGTGCCGAGCCGGTTCCACAGCTCGGCGAGGTGCTCGGAGATGCCCTCGACGAGATCCGTGTAGAGCAGGAACTGCCCCTGGATCTCCTCGATCGTGTAGCCCTCCGCCATCAGCGACTTGACGTCGTTGATCCGGCGCACTGTCTTCGCCGGGTACATCCCCATCGAGCCGCGGTGCTTGCCCTTGCGGCCAACCCGCCGGCTGCGCGGCAGGAGGCCCTGCTGGACGTACTTGCGGAAGCTGGCTTCGGAGAACTTGATGTTGCGGCTGGTGAACGCGTCGACGATCTGGACCGCGGTGATGCCGTCGGCGAAGGCGGTCTCGATCGCGCGCAGCTCGTCCTCCTTGAGAACCAGCGAGCGCGGGGTCGGCGAGGCATTCGCGAGCGGCGAGTCATCGTCCCGCCGATGCGAGACACCGTCGACGATGGGCCGGCGATGGGCGCGAAACGGAACGATGGTTCCGGTCGGCGCGCTCTCGCTGGTGTCGCTTTGAAGCTGTCGAAACAACGGAATCCCCCTCGCTGACACACACGAAGACGCAGCTCTGGCGATCGCACTGACGAAGCCCTGCTCCCTCGAGCAGCGCGTCGTCCAACCACAATGCGAGTCCCCCTCCGGGCGTCTTCTACCTTCAAGGGACACTGGAGAACCCAGTGTCCGTCGAGGTGTCGTCACAATATTCTTGTGAATGTAATCGGTCAACAAGAAGACCATCACACGTCTCAAGTTTTTAACTGGGTCTCTGTTCAGGTCCACGTTGGTGGCCCCTACTCGCGCAGACCGCCTCGATCCAGCTAGGTTCGAGATCCGATGCGACGTCTGGCGACCGCTGCATTCCCGCTCACGCTGCTCGTCGCGCTCGCGGTCGCGTTCGCATTCGTCGTCGGAGATTCGCGCGCCGAGCTCGACAACCAGGTCTTCACGTCGCGCGACGATCGGCTCCGGATGGTGGTCCCACGCGGCTGGCGCGCGACGGACCAGCCGAGCTATCCGGGGCTCATCCTGTGGATGATGCGGACCCAACCACGCGGCCAGATCGTGCTGACCTCGGAGAGCTTCACCCGGGAGCTCTACTGCTCGTGGCCCCCAACCTGTCGCGCCACGCCGGACACGCCGACCGCCCAATACGCCTGCGCGCTCCGCACCCGGCTCCAGCTCCAACGCATGCGGGTCGGTCCCGTGCAGGCAGGCCCCAAGGAAAACGAGGCCTCGGGGCTACCGTCGGTGTGGTTCGAGTACGACGACGGCAAGCGCTACCTCCGCCAGGCCATCGCGGTCTCCGGCGATCGCGCGGTCAGCCTCGTGCTGTCGGCGCCGAACGTCGATGCCCGCTCGTCGCATGCGCGCGCATTCGATCAGACGCTGCGGACGCTGCGCCTGTTGACCGCCGCCGAGACGGCGCCGGCGGGTCCGCCGGATGCGGGCATCGTCGTCGGTGATCCCGACGCCGGCGTGCTCGACGCCAGCACGCTCCCCGCCGACGCGGTCGCACTCGACGCCGGCGCGATGTTCGAGTCAGCGCCAGCGCCGAAGATCGAGGCGGTGGGACCGTGTCCGAAGTAGCTTGCGGCCGATCGACTGCAGCGCGACCGGTGCAGGCGGCGTGGCCGACGCTGCGGTCGACCAGTTCGCGGTCGTGACCGGGGCGCCGCTGCCGCCGAATGCCGCGGCGATCGTGTCGGTCTGCGCCGCGAGCTCGGCCTCGCGCTCGGCGAGCAGCTCGCGCTGGCCGATGTCCTGACAACCGTACGCGCGATCGGCGACCGAGCAGTAGACGCGAACGTGCATGTGATCGTTGTGCGGGGCGCTGTCACCAGGCTGCTTGAGCGCCTTGCGTGCGCGCGCGATCAAGGCCTCGGGCTCGCCGCTTTGCTGCGCGTACTCGAGCAGCTTCGTGGCAATCGGTTCGTACATGAAGACCCACTGCACGGTTGCTTCGGGGGCAGTCACGAGCTCTCGCACGAGGTGCCACGTGCGCGGAACGTCGACGTGAAGTCCGCTGCCGTCCTTCGCGCTGCCGTCCGGCTTGAACACGTGCATGACCTCGGGCTCGACGGGTTTGCCGTCGGCGTCGCGCACGAAGTACAGCAGGTCGACGTCCCGCCCGTTCTGATGCGAGCGATGCCAGAGCCGTGACTCGCCGCCGCCACGCCCCGACAGATCTGCGACGACAAGCCGGACGCCATTGGTCTTGATCACGAGCCGGCGCGAGACCGCGGTGATCAGATCGACGAGCTCGTCGGTACCGTAGCGGTTGCCGCGGGTCTGCCACGTCGAGCGCGTCATGAACCCGTCGCCGCGGTTCGGCAGCCGCACGCCATCGACGATCCGGCCGCGGTTCGGGCGACCGATCGAGATGCTCGTACCGTCGTGGATCACCCCGAGCTCGGCGCAGCCGGTCGCGAGGCTCGCGAATGCCGCGATGGCGAGGAAACGCACAGCAGCAAGTATGCACGGCCGTGGCGCAAACGCGAAGCAGACGTTTTTTGCCGCGCCGCGTCCACGAGGTCAGGAAATGCCGTACCCGAAAATAACGACGAGCCGGCTGTTCGGGCCGGCTCGTCTTCTCGTGCGTCGTCTCGTTCGGGTCGCTCGTTACGACGACTTGTCCTCGAACTCGGCGTCGATCACGTCGTCCTTGGGTGCCCCACCAGCCGCCCCGCCGCCGTCAGCGGCCGCATCACCCGTGGGCTGGCCGTCGCCGCCACCGCTCTGCTTGTACATGGCCTCGGCGACCTTGTGCGCCGCGGCCTGCAGCTTCTCGAACGCGGTCCGCATCTCGTCGGGCGATCCCGAATCGCGGTTGCGCTCGAGCACACCCTCGGCCTCCTTGAGGGCCTCCTCGATCATCATCTTGTCCTCGCCGGACAGCTTGCTCTCGTTCTCCTTGACGAGCTTCTGCGTGCCGTAGACGAGCGTATCGAGCTGGTTGCGCGCCTCGATCGCTTCCTTGCGCTGCTTGTCCTCTTCCTCGTGCTTCGCAGCGTCCTCGACGGCGCGCTTGATGTCGGCCTCCGAGAGACCACTCGACGCCTCGATGCGGATCGTCTTCTCGGCATTGGTCGCCTTGTCCTTCGCGGCGACATTGAGGATGCCGTTCGCGTCGATGTCGAAGGTGACCTCGATCTGCGGCACGCCACGTGGCGCCGGCGGGATACCGGTCAGCTGGAACTTGCCGAGCGTCTTGTTGTCCTTGGCCATCGGGCGCTCGCCCTGCGTGACGTGGACCTCGACCGACGATTGGTTGTCGGCAGCGGTCGAGAACGTCTCGCTCTTGCGCGTCGGGATGGTCGTGTTGCGCGGGATCAGCACCGTCGCGACACCGCCGAGCGTCTCGATCGCGAGCGACAGCGGGGTGACGTCGAGGAGCAGGATGTCCTTGACGTCGCCCGAGAGGACGCCGCCCTGGACCGCCGCACCGAGCGCGACGACCTCGTCTGCGTTCACGCTGCGGTTCGGCTCGCGGCCGAAGAACTCCTTGACCTTCGCCTGCACCATCGGGATGCGCGTCGAGCCACCGACGAGGACGACCTCGTGGATCTCGGAGACCTTCTTGCCGGCGTCAGACAGCGCCTTCTTGCAGGGCTCCATCGCGCGCGCGACGATGTCCTCGATCATCTGCTCGAACTTGCTGCGCGACAGCTTCTTCAAGAGGTGCTTCGGGCCGCTCGCGTCGGCGGTCAGGTACGGGAGGTTGATCTCCGTCTCCTGCGTGCTCGACAGCTCGATCTTCGCCTTCTCGGACGCCTCCTTGAGGCGCTGGAGAACCATCTTGTCCTTGCTGACGTCGATGCCGGTGTCCTTCTTGAACTCGGCGACGAGCCAGTCCATCAGGCGGTTGTCGATGTCATCGCCGCCGAGGTGGGTGTCGCCGTTCGTCGAGACGACCTCGACGACCTTGTCACCGACCTCGAGGATCGAGATATCGAAGGTGCCGCCGCCCATGTCGAACACGGCGATCAGCTGCTCCTTGGTCTTGTCGAGACCATAGGCAAGCGCCGCGGCGGTCGGCTCGTTGATGATTCGCTTGACGTCGAGCCCGGCGATCTTGCCGGAGTCCTTCGTCGCCTGGCGCTGGCTGTCGTTGAAGTATGCGGGGACCGTGATGACCGCTTCGGTCACCGGCTCGCCGAGATACTCCTCGGCCGCGCGCTTCAACTTCATGAGGACGCGCGCACCGATCTCCTGCGGCGAGTAACGCTTGCCGCGGATCTCGATCGAGCTGTCGCCATTGGCGGCCGCGACCATCTTGAAGGGAACGCGCCTGGCTTCTTCTTGTGTCGCCGGATCGGAGAACTTCCGACCGATGAAGCGCTTGCTGGAGAACACGGTGTTCTCGGGGTTGGTGATTGCCTGACGCCTGGCGATCTGGCCCACGAGGACCTCGCCCTTGTCGTCGAAGGCGACCACCGACGGGGTCAGGCGTGCGCCTTCCTCGTTAGGGATCACTTTGGGCTCCTTGCCCTCCATGATCGCGACCACGGAATTTGTGGTGCCCAAATCGATACCGATGATCTTGCCCATGACGTGATTTCCTCGAGTTCGCCTTTGTGTGCTGGGCAACCTAAGTAGCCCCCAAGCGACCGTCAAGACACGTGATGAACGTTTCCGGCCGCTGCATCAGAAAGCTTGTTGCCGGCTCTCCGGATGGATCCGCCCTGGCGCTCGCGCCAGTCCCCGATCGGTGAGGTGATGGCCCGATACCCGGCGCACGAGATCACCCGAGGGCGATCCGCGCACTGTCGATCCGACTCGCAACACCGGCGGTCGCTCGATCGGGTGGAGCCCGACCCGATCAGGCCGTCGGGTGGTTCTCGGCCTGGGCGGCCTTCGCGAGCTCGATGATCGAGGCCGGCGGATCCTTGAGAGCCAGCGCGAGGACCTCGTCCATGCGCTTCACCGACAGGATCTCCATCTCCTTCTTCACTTCCTCGGGCACGTCGATCAGATCCTTCACGTTGCGCTCGGGGATGATCACGCGCTTGATGCCGGCGCGGTGCGCAGCGAGGAGCTTCTCCTTGACGCCACCGATCGCGAGCACGTTGCCGCGCAGCGTGATCTCGCCAGTCATCGCGACATCCGGACGCACCGGCACGCCCGTGAGGAGCGAGACCAGCGCGGTGTACATCGTGACGCCGGCCGACGGACCGTCCTTGGGAATGCCGCCCGCCGGAACGTGGACGTGAAGATCCATGTTCTCGAGGAAATTGCCGGCATCGAGGCCGAGCGCTGCCGCGCGACCACGGACGAACGACAGGGCCGCGGTCACCGACTCCTTCATGACGTCGCCGAGCTGGCCGGTCAGGGTCAGCTTGCCCTTGCCCGGCATCTTGGTCGCCTCGATGAAGAGGATGTCGCCGCCGACTGCCGTCCACGCGAGACCAGTGCAGACGCCTGGCTCGGCCGTGCGCTCCGCGACCTCGCTGACGAACTTCTTCGGGCCGAGGATCTCCTCGACCTGCTCGGCACCGATCACCTCGTGGTCCTTCGCCTGGCCCTCGGCGACCTTGACGGCCACCGCGCGGCACGTCGAGCCGATCTCGCGCTCGAGGTTACGGACGCCGGCTTCGCGGGTGTAGCTGTCGACGATCTCGAACAGCGCCTCGTCGGTGATGTCACACCGCTCCGGCGTCAGGCCGTGATCGTCGAGCTGCTTGGGCACCAGGAACTTGCGCGCGATCATCTTCTTCTCCTGGCGCGTGTAGCCAGGGAGCTCGATGATCTCGAGGCGATCGCGGAGAGCCCACGGGATCGGATCGAGCTGGTTCGCGGTCGCGATGAAGAGGACCTTCGAGAGGTCGAACGTCACCTCGAGGTAGTGATCCGAGAACGAGCTGTTCTGCTCGGGGTCGAGGACCTCGAGGAGCGCGCTCGCCGGATCGCCGCGGAAGTCGTGACCGAGCTTGTCGATCTCGTCGAGCACGAACACCGGGTTGTTGGTCCCGGCCTTCTTGATGCCCTGGATCACGCGACCCGGCAGCGACCCGACGTACGTCCGGCGGTGCCCGCGGATCTCGGCCTCGTCGCGGACGCCGCCGAGCGAGATCCGACCGAACTTGCGGCCGATCGCGCGCGCCACCGACCGACCGAGCGAGGTCTTGCCGACGCCCGGGGGCCCCGCGAGGCAGAGGATGGGACCCTTCTTGTCATTCTTCAGCTTGCGAACCGCCATGTACTCGACGATGCGCTTCTTGACCTTGTCGAGATCGTAGTGGTCCTCGTCGAGACACTTGCGAACTTCCGACAGCTCGATGTGATCCTCGGTCGAGATCGACCACGGAATCTCGACGAGCCACTCGAGGTACGTCCGCGTGACGGTGTACTCCGCGCTCGACGGCTGCATGCCCTTGAGGCGATCGAGCTGCTTCTTGGCGACCTTCTCGGCCTCCTCGGGCATCTTCGCCTTGGTGATCT
>JACCTC010000174.1 GCA_013812655.1 Deltaproteobacteria bacterium
CTGCCCCTTCTGATTGATGATCGTGTCGATCGCGATCGCCGTCTTGCCGGTACCGCGGTCGCCGATGATCAGCTCGCGCTGGCCGCGACCGATCGGGATCATCGAGTCGATCGCCTTCATGCCGGTCTGCATCGGCTCGTGCACCGACTTGCGCGAGATGATGCCTGGCGCCTTGATCTCGACCTGACGCTTCTTGGCGCCGGTGATCGGCTTGCCACCGTCGACCGGGATGCCGATCGCGTTGACGACGCGGCCAAGCAGCTCCTCGCCGACCGGGACCTCGACGATGCGCTGCGTGCGCTTGACGATGTCGCCTTCGCGGACGGACTCGAACTTGCCGAGGAGAGCGACGCCGACGTTGTCCTCCTCGAGGTTCAGCACCATGCCGTTGACCTTCTCGCCACCGGCGCCCTCGAACTCGAGGAGCTCGCCGGCCATCGCACCCGACAGGCCGTACACGCGCGCGATGCCGTCGCCGGCCGTCAACACCGTGCCGGTCTCGGTGACCGAGACCTTCTTGTCGTAGTTCTCGATCTGCTTGCGGATGATGTCCGAGATCTCTGCAGCGCGAATGTCCATGGTGCTGTCCTTACTTGCCGATTACTTGGTCAGCTCGTCGCGCAGCGCGCGAAGCTGGGTACGAAGACTGCCGTCGTAGATCACGTCGCCGACCTTTGCCGTGACGCCACCGAGGAGCTCGGGGTCCTCGCGGCGGGTGATGTCGACCTTCTTGCCGGAGAGCTTCTCGAGCGCGACCGTGATCTCGCCGAGCTGCTGGGCGTCGAGTGGCTTGGCCGAGGTGATCTCGGCCGCGACGCGTCCGCTCTTGGCCTGGATCATCGCGTCGACCTCGCGCGAGATCGCGCCAAGCGATCCGAGCCGCTCGCTGTCGAGCAGCAAGTACACGAGGTTCTTGCTGAGCGGCTGCGCGCCGATGTGCTGCAGCAGGCCGTCGAGGACCTTGCGGCGATCGTTGCGGCGAATCGCGGGATTCGTGAGCGCGGTCTGCAGCTCCTCGGAATCCTTCATCGCCTTCGCGAGCACGCGGATGTCCGCGGCCATCTTGTCGAGACCACCGGTGGCCCCGAGCTGCATGACGGCGCGCGCGTAACGGCGCGCCAGGCTTCCGGCGACCATCAGCGCGCCTCCTTGCGATTGGCTCCCTGGATGTCGCTGATGAACGTCGACACCAGCTTCTGCTGGTCACCCGGCATCATCTTCTCGCGGAGCAACTTCTCGGTCGCCTTCGTCGCGGCCGCCGTGACCTCGCGGGTCAGGTTCACCCGCGCGAGCTCGATCTCGGCCGCGATCCGCAGCTCCGAGTCCTTTTTCATCTGCGTGGCCTGACGCTCGGCGTTCTCGAGGATCCGCTGCTTGTCGGCCTCGGCGTCCGCGCGCATGCCCTCGACGAGCTTCTTGATCTCGCTGTCGGCATCCTTGAGCCGCGTCTCGTACTCGGCGAGCTTCGCGGCGGCCTGCTGGCGCAGCTTCGCGGCCTCCTCGAGCGCCGTCTTGATCTGATCGTGGCGCTCGACAGCTGCCTTGCGCGCGACCGGGCCGCCCTTCCAGGCGAGCAGGCCGAGCAGCAGCGCGAAGTTCAGGATCATGTAGATGAAGGGCGCCGACATCGGCTCTTCGCCGACGACGACCTCGCCGGTGTGCGGGTCGACCATCTTGCCGTCGCCGTACTTGCCGCCGTACTGGTCCTTGCCGAGGTGCTCGAACGGCGCGCCGAGGTAGTTGAAGTGCTTCGACGGATCGTGGTGTGCCGCGCCGTGGTCGTCGCCCTGCGTCGGCGACTTGCCGTGACCGTCCTTGCGGATGTCGTCGCCGGCCGCCTCGTTCGCGAGCCCCATCTTCGCGGCGTCCTCGTCGGTCAGCGCGGGGGTCTCCTTCGAGACCTCGCCCGGAGCACCCGGGGTCTCGGCTGGCGCGGTTTCGGTCGGCGTCGGTTCGGGCTCCTCGGTCGGTGCCGGCTGCGCGAGCGCGACGCCCATCGTCAGGAACGACGCCGCGAATGCCGCCACGAAGATCATCGCGGTGAGCACGACGGTGTAGGCGAGCTTCTTCATCTAGGCGACCTCCCGTCCGAGCAGCTTCGACGCGATCCGCGCCGCGATCGCATCGGCCTGCGGCAACAGCTGTCCGCGCGCGGCCTCGGTGTCTGCTCGCATCTTCGTCTGCGCCTGCGCGGTCGCCGCCTGCGAGGTCGTGCGCGCCTTGTCGGTGACATCGCGCTCGTGCGCGGCGGCCTCGGCGCGGATCTTCCGGCCTTCTTCGTTGGCGCGGTTGCGCGCGATCGCGAGCTGCTTCTCGTAGTCCGCGAGCTTCGCGTCGGCCGTCGCGGTCATCGCCTCGGCTTCGGCGCGGGCGCCTTCGATGCCGGCCCGGCGCCGCTCGCGCAACGCGAGGTACGGCTGGAACAGCAGCTTGTTCGACACGAACATCAGGATCAGGAACAACACGAACTGGACGACCGCGGTCAGATCGATGTCGATCAGCGGGTGCCCTCCGGCCGCGATGGAAACGAGCGTCGTCTGTTCCATAAATTCCTGCGGCAACTTGAGAAAATCCAGCGGGTTGACGCGCGGTGCTTATAATCGGGGCCGCCGGAGGAGTCAACCGATCGGATGCGCGAGGTTCCTCGTCGGTGCTGCGACAATGCGCCGCGAGTTTCGACACGCGTGGGAGATCGCGTAGATCGCAGCGCTCGTTACGGAATCGGACCGACCTCCTCGCCGCTCGTCTCGCCCTTCGGGCGCTCCACGATCCCCTCCTTCTTGAGCTTGCCGATCGCGAGGCCCGCGCCGATCGAGACCGCGACGCCGAGGCACCAGCCGCCGAGCACGTCGGTCGGGTAGTGCACGCCGATGTACACGCGGGTCAGGCCGACCACCAGCGCGAGCAGCGCCGCGACCGCGAACACGAAGATCTTCAGGTGCCGCCCGCGGAGGTTGCTCGCGATCAGCATGCCGAGCGTCGGGTAGAGCACGGCCGCGAGCAGCGTGTGCCCGCTCGGGAACGACAGCCCGCCGGCGATGTCGATGTGCTTCACGATCGACGGCCGCTCGCGACCGATCGATGTCTTGAGGAGTAGCAGGATGAACCCAGCGGACGCGGTCGTCGCGATCACGAGCATCGCCTGGCGCGGTCGCCGATCGAGCAGCAGGAACACGCTTGCCAGCACGATGATCAGCACCGTCACCGAGGTCGACCCCAGCGCCGACAGGTTGACGATGCCGCGCTCGAGCCACGCGGGACCGATCGGGTTCGTACCGTCGGCGCTGCGCAGCGCCATCAGGATCGCGTGGTCGATCGTGTCGGTCTCGGCCTCGAGCACGTTGCTCGCGAGCCCGGCGAACGCCGCGATCAGCGCGATCAGCACCGCGACGGCCACGACGTTTGCGCGAACGGCGGCCTTCATCCTCGAAGGATGGCCCGGAGCTCGTGTGCCGGCTACTTGAGCGGCGTCGGCGCGGGCGGCTTCGTGGGGGGCGCTGTCGTCGCAGTGGGCTTGACCGCCACACCTTCCATGAACGAGCGGCCCTCGAACATCACGCCCTTGTCGATCTGCAGCGTCGGCGTGTGGAGGTCACCCTTGACGCGGCCGGGAGCGTGAATCTCGATCACGCGCTTCGCCTTGACGTTCCCGATCACGGTGCCCTGGATGATGATCTCGCCGACGTCGATCTCGGCCTCGACGATCGCGCCCTCGCCGATCACGAGCGTGTCATCGGAGAACACCTCGCCGCGGAACCGACCGTCGATCCGGACCGTCCCCTCGAACGTGAGCTTGCCTTCGAACGAGGCGCCCCGACCGAGTAGCGTCGTGATCTCCCCCAGTGCCTGCTGTCTCGCTGCCGTGGCTGCCATGGTCCGGGCACGCTAACACGCACCGCGCCAGCCGATCGAGGGCGGCCGTGGTCTAGAAGATTCCGCCGACGCAGGACGCGATGTCGAAGAACATGAACGCGAGCGCCTTCTCCTGCGGCGTCAGCGTCACGTTCGTCGCGCCACCCGGGCAGCTCGCGGGATACGGCATGCCGACGTTCGACGTGCCGGTGACGTGCATGTCGCTGAACACGACCTTGCCGCAGCGCTGATCGGCGACGACCTCGTTTGGCGTCGTGAACTGGAACATCTGCGGCGTCGGCGGCGTCCCGCGCGTGCGCACCCACTGCTCGGCCTTGGTGGCGTCGACGGTCACCGAGGTCGCGCGGCCGGTGTTCGTCTGCAGCTGGATCTCGCCGCGAACCGTCGAGCCCATCACGTTCAGCATCCACGTCGCGAACGACATGCCCTTGGGGTTCGCGACCTCGTCGATGATGATCGGGTTGCCAGGGTTTCCGTCACTCGAGGTCCAGGTCGCGATGTCCTTCCACACGGCCGGGGCGAGGTTCGCGTTGTTGTTCTGGAAGTTTCCGCCGACCCAGATGTTGTGCCAGTGCGACGCGAACACGCGCCCGCCGGCGTCGGCGTAGGCCTTCATCGCGTCGAGCGCACCCTGGGTCTTCAGCGAGCTGTTGTTGTTCTGCTGCGAGCCTTCGCAGGACAGGAACACGATGTCGTAGTTCTTGAGGTTGTTGACGTCGTCCCAGAACGGCACCGCGCTCGAGATCGCCCCGCCATTGGTGATCGTCGAGACGCCATCGCCACGATAGAGATGGATGCGGCCGGTGCCCGTGCCGTTCGTGATCTCGGCGTCGTCGATGCCGAGCTTGCGAACGAGACACTCGAGCGAGTCGGCATCACCGGTGGTGACCGCGATCTTCGGGATGTCACCCTCGGCCTTGTTCTTCGGCAGCCGCGTGTCCTGCGCACCGAGCGGCGCGTCGACGCACTGCGCGACGTTCGGGATCGTGATCTTGCGACGCCACTTGCCGCTGGTGATGACGAGCGGGATGTTGGCGCCGACCGGCACGTTCTCGAGGCGGAACGTGCCGTCCTCTCCGGAGGTAGCCTGCGCGACCGCGCCACCGGGCAGCGACGTCTCGCAGCGATCGCAGGCCAACGTGTCGGAGAACGGCGGCGGATCGCTCAGCGGTACGTAGACCGTGATGCCGTAGAGCGGCAGCGTGCCGTTCGGCGCGAACACGGTGCCGGAGATGCTCGTCGCCGGCTGCCCCATCGCGGCGCAGTTGACGACCTGGCACTCGAGACCCACGCACGCATCGGGCTTGCCGGTGCCGCTATCGCCGTCACCGTCGTCACCGCCTTTGTTGCTGCCGCACGCGATGAGCCCGAGCAGTGAGAGTGGGATGACACAGCTGGCGAGGATCGAACGCATCATGGCCTCCAGGGAGAAATGATATCGGAGGGTCCGAACCGCGACCAGTTTGGCCACTGTCCGGCGCTCACTGGAGCACCCCGATACACGACGAGATATCGAAGAAGATGAAAGCGAGCGCCTTCTCCTGCGGAGACAGGTCGGTCATCGCGCAGCCGCCGGGGAACGGGGTCGCCGCCCGCGAGGTCGAGCCCGACGACACGTGCATGTCCGAGAGCACGACCTTGCCGCAGCGCTGCTCGGGTGCCGCCGCGACTGGCGTCGTGAACAGGAAGTCCTGGACGCCGGTGCGCCCCGCCGGGGTCGACTTCGCCGGATCGATGTAGACCCAACGCTCGGCCTTGGCCGGGTCGACGGCCTGGACGATGTAACGCGGGGCGAGGATGTCGATCTCGCCGCGCGTGGGCGACGCACCTACATTCTGCAGCCAGGTCGCGAACGCCATGCCCTTCGGGACGGTCTCGTCGACAACTGCTTTTTGGACGGTATCGGGCTGGGTCGCCGCGAAGTTGAAGGTCGCGATCTCCTTCCAGTCCGGAAGGCTGTGTGTCGGCACGCTCTGATTGCCGCCGACCCAGATGTTGTGCCAGTGCGACATGAAGAGGCGGCCACCGGCATCGGCGTAGTCGTGCACGGCCTGCAGCGCCTCCTGCGGCTTGGTGCCGGGGTTCTGCTGGCCCTCGCACGACAGCAGCGTGATGTCGTAGCCCGCCAGCTTCGCGGTCGTGTTCCACAGCGTCGTCGCGTTCGGAAACGCGCCGGTGCCGCCGGGGAACCCCGCGGCGAACTGGTTCGCGCCGTTGCCGTTGTAGAGGTGCACGCGGCCATCGCCGGCGTCGGTCGTGAACTCGCTGTCGGCGATCCCGATCTTGCGGATCAGACACTCGAGCGCGTCGGCATTGCCGGTCGTGATCGCGATCCGCGGGATGTCACCTTCGGCTTTCGTCCTCGGTAATGTGGTCTCCGCCTTCACGAGCGGCGTGTCCTGACAGGCCGCCACGTTCGGCAACTTGATCTGACGGCGCCACTTGCCGACCTGGATCACGAGCGGCACTTCCTTGGTCGCCGGTACGCCATTCAACGTGAAGTTGCCGGCCTCGTCGGTGACCGCCTGCGCGAGTGATCCACCGAGCAGCGTCGTCGAGCACTGGCCACACTGCACGCCGTCGGGCAGCGGTCCCGGATCGGATGCGGGCACGTACACCGTCACGCCGTAGAGCGGCAGCGTGCCGTTCGGCGCGTACACGGTTCCGGACACGCTGGTCGATGGCAGGCCCTTCGAGCCGCAGTCCTGGATGAAGCACGCGAGATCCGTGCACGCGTCGGGCTTCCCACCACCGGTCGACGCATCGACGTCGTCGCTACCTTGATTGCGACTGCCGCACGCAAACACGAAGCAGCTGACGACGACGAGCGCGAATGAACGGCAGAGCGCCATGAAACAGATGTTATCGGATCGCTCGCAACCGCGATGCATTCACGAGCACGTGGCGATCCGAAATCACGGTCTGGCGACTGTTGACCTCATCGGTCGCCGGCGGTGACGAAACTCGGCACTTTCCCGAGGAAGGAGGAGATAGAGGAAGAGTGTGCTGGCTAACGCTGCAACTTGATGTCGAGGTCAACCTGGCCGTTCGCCGGCCACTTCAGCTCCTCGACGTGCGGCTGGTAGTCCTTGAGGCGGAGCTCGAGCCTGGAGCCGGCCCCCATGTTCAGGTTGTCGAGCTTTGCGGGGGTCCGGCCGAGCAGCTTGCCGTCGATCCAGATCTCGGCGTTGTCGGGGGTGGTGACGACGCGCAGCTTGCCGGTGACTGGCGCGAGCCGGGCGGTGACCCGGATCTCCCCGCCGCGCTTCGGGATATCGACCGTCTCGACGTAGGGCACGTGACGCGCGAGCTCGACCCTGATCTCGTGGCGGGTCCCGACGGTGATGTTCTTGATCGTCGATGGCGTGGCCTGGGTCAGCCGCTCGCCGTCGAACACGATCTCGGCGCCGGGCGGCACCGACTCGATGTGGATCGAGCCGACGGTCGGGGTCGCGTCCCCGCTGGATCGCACGATGAACAACGTCGCGACCGCGGCGATCGAGATCGCGACGATCCCCGCGACGATGTACGTGAACCAGCGCCGGCGGGCCGCCCCGAGCTTGTAGTGCGACGGCATCTCGTCGGCCTCGAACAGCCGGAGCTGACCGGTGAGCGACATCTGCTGTGGTGGGTGCTGATGTGGCGCGAACTGATAGAGGGCGTTCGGCGACGTCGGCTGCGGGTACTGCGGCTGCTGCGCGTACTGCTGGGGCGGGTACTGCTGGTACTGCTGGGGCGGGTACTGCGGCGGATACTGCTGATACTGCGGCTGGTTCTGGTAGCCCTGCTGGGGGTACTGCTGCACAGGCTGACCGTGCTGGTCGTACTGTTGCTGCGGCGGCTGGTACTGCTGCGGCGGCTGGTACTGCTGCGGCGGCTGGCCCTGGACGTGGGCGTAGGGCTGCAGGTGCGGCGGCACGCCGGGCGCCGAGGCCATCGCGGTGCCGGGAGGCGGCGTGTGCATTCCGATCGGCATGCCCGAGGCATCGTTGCCGTACGGCGTCTGCATCCCCGGCGTCGCGTTCGGGAACTGCTGCGGTGGTGATGGCGCCGGCGGGCGCGGCGGCTCGAACATGGAGGGGGCCGGACTCGCTCCCGACCCCGACACCGGCGGCCGCGGGACCGGCATCGGCTCGCTCGCCTGCGAGCTGACGATCTGCTGGAGGACGTTGGGCTGCTGCGGGACGCCTCCCGGTGGCGTGCCCCGGCGCGCCTTGGGCTGGCGGAGCGAGCTGACGGCGGGCGCGTGGATCTTCGCGGCGAACGCCGCGGGCGGCGGTTGCGCCTTGCCGCGGGCCGCCGCGCGCGGCTTGAACGAGGCCTGCTCGCGCATCAGCGTCGGCCCGTCCTCGTCATTCGCCGGATCGTCCTCGAGCGATCCATCATCGGTCGCGGCCTGCGTGCCGACATCGGTATCGAGGTCCGGCCGCGGTGCGTCGCTGACCACCGTGGCGTCGACGCTGTCCTCGCCGACGTCGATCATGAAGCCGCCCATGCCACGCGACGGCGCGCTGATCAGCGTGTGCTCGTTGACGCTGTCGAGCTCGTCGACGCCGGAGTTGATCGTGTTGCCGTCCCACGCCTGGGGATCGATGCTGTCGTCGTGCGGACCGGGCGGCGCGGCCTTCACCTCGCGCGTCTCCTCGTTCGGCTGGCGGGGCCGCGGCGCGGGCGCCGGCGCTGGTCGGGTGAGCGCGATCGTCGGCTTCGCGCTCGACGGCTTCACGATCGACGGGATCTTGGCGACCGGCTTCGGCGTCGCCGGCATCTGATCGGTGGCGCGCGTGGTACGCGGTACCGGGCTCACCGACGGCGAGTGCGCGCGCGGCGGCGCGGGTTTCGGCGCGGAAGCCGGTGGCGGCTTGAGATCTTCGACCCGGAAGATCACGCTGTTCTCGTCGCGCAGCTCCTCGCGTACTTGCAGGAGATCGGCACCGGTCAGCGTATGGGTCGCGATCGCGCCGTCGCGGAACTCGACGCTCGGGAAGTCCTGCTCGGGCGCGGGCGCCCTCGGATCGCCGAGGACCTTCTTGATCATCGCCGCGATCTTGCCGGCGGTGAACACCGGCGAATACGTGTGGAGGAAGCGCTCGAGGTCGGTCGCGAAGTCACCCGCGCTCTGGTAGCGATCCTCGGGTTTCTTCGCGAGCGCGTGCATGACGATGCGCTCGAGCTGCGGCGGCACGCCCCTGCGGAGCTTGCTCGGCGGCGCGATGTCCGCCTTGCGCGCCATGTCGAGGAGCTTGTGCAGATCCTCCTCGAGATAGAGCATCTGCCCGGTGATCATCTCGTAGAGCACGATGCCCGCCGAGAAGATGTCCGAGCGGTAGTCGATGTTGTCGCCCCAGGCCTGCTCGGGGCTCATGTAGTAGTACTTGCCCTTGATCACGCCGACCGCGGTCTGGCGCGCCTTCATCGTCGCCTTCGCGATGCCGAAGTCGACGAGCTTGACCTCGCCCGCGTACGACACGAGCACGTTCTGCGGCGACACGTCGCGATGGACGATGCCGAGGTTCTTGCCGAAGTTGTCGCGCTTGCGATGCGCGTGATCGAGCGCGCTCGTCATCTCCTTCGCGATGAACGCGCAGACATCGAGCGGCATCTCGAGGTCCTGCTCGCTGCCCCGGCGCAGGATCTTGTAGAGGTCCGCGCCGTCGACGTACTCCATCGTGATGTAGTAGGTCTCGCCGACGCGCCCGAGGTCGAACGTCTGGGCGATGTTGCCGTGCGTGAGCTGCACCGCGATCTTCGCCTCGTCGACCAGCATCTGGATGAACTGCTCGTCCTCCGCGAAGTTCGGGTGGATCATCTTGAGCGCGACGTACTTCTCGAAGCCGGCGATGCCCTTGGTCTTCGCGAGGTGGATCTCGGCCATGCCACCCACCGCGATCTGGCGCACCAGCCGGTACGGCCCGAACTGACGCTCAGCCACCGCCGAGCCTCTCGAGCCCGCCCTGCCCCGCGGCGGTCTCCGGCGTTGGCCCTGACTTCAACTGCTCGGCGTTACCGGGATGTACGAACATCCCGACGAGCCGCAGCGGCGACTTGGCCCCGCGATCGAACGTGCACACCACCTCGGTCGCGATCCCGGCCGCGACGTTGACGACGTAGGTCGCCGCCGCGTTCGCGACGAGATACAGCCCGAGCCCCGCGCCGTAGGTCTTGCGATCGATCTGGTTTGGCGAGTGGATGCACTTCTCGAGGTACGACAGCACCGTGTTCTTCGCGAGCCGCCCGAACCGGTCGCGCACCGCGATCGCGAACAGGGTCTCGGTCGCGGCGTAGCGGATCGACACCGGCCGCGGCGATCGCGAGTCCTTGCGATCGTGTGGATCGACATCCGCGAACACCGGCTTGCCGTCCGCATCGACGGGCGCATCGTAGAGCGCGTTCATCAGCAGCTCCTCGCACACCTGTCCGATCGCCGTGCGCACCTGCCGGCGCAGCTTCGCCTCCTCGGCGAAATCGAGCACTGTCTGGATCGCCCGGCCCCGCCCGTCGAAGTCGCGCAGCCGCGCGTAGTGCACCGGCGTGCCCGGCGGCAGGTACTTCTCGACGCCGAAGATGTCTCCGGTCAGGAGCTTCTGCGCGGTGACGTACACTCCGTTGTCGAGCTCGTCGCCGACCACCACGTGGTTCACGCGATCGTCGCGCAGGTAGCCCGTCAGATCCGCGAGCTTTGCGTGCCGCGCGACCACGGTGACGTGCGCCCGCTCGCGCAGCTTCGCGGTCAACGCGGGCAACTGCGCGGCATCCCCGTCGTTCGCGGCGAAGAAGACGTAGCGATGCGGGATCACCTCGGCGGCGATCGCATCGACGCTCCGCACCGCATCCACCTCGGCGCCCGCGCGCTCGAGGCCCGCGACGATCCGGCGGAGCTGGTCGAGGTCGCTGGAGATCGCGAGGACGCGCCGTTTCGACAATGTTCCCCAAGGGCTTCAACGCGACGTCGAAGCGTTCGCATCATAACAGCCTCGCGATGTTCGGCGCCTGCTCCGGGTGGTGTGGCAGTGGCGACTCGAGTCGCCAGACGAATGTCGGTGTCCGCTACCCGTGTCGTAACCGGGCGTACCCGCGCATCCATGTACAACGGTGTCTGTTATCGAAAATCACACGCAGGTGACCGCCTGCGAGATCCAAGGCAAAGGGAAATAAAGTGAACAAGAAGCTGAACTTGGCCGCCTTCGTGGTGCTCGTAGGACTCATCGTCCCGAGTATCGCAAGCGCACACACGATCCAGATCTGTTGGTACGACCAGGGTCCAAAGACAACTTTCTACGCCGGCTCGTATCACTTGGCGTCCCAAGGCCCGTCGCCTGTCGGCAAGATCATCATCGATGGTTTCGGCTATCCGTTCTCGGGGTACATCATGCCTGCGGAGCTTCCGAAGCATGCCCGCTGCTACTCGGTTGCTTATGGGACGTCTGCCCAGCAGGCCGTCGTCGCAGGCAACCCGGACGGCAAGGCGCATCCTCGCGTCCTGCACTTCCAGACGTTCACCAGCGGCTTCCAGTACGCGCAGCATTCGATCACCTTCGATAGCACCACCGTCATCCAGAGCCCTTACGGCTACTTTCCGCCGCAGTACTTTGGCGCTGGCAAGTGCGCCGACGCAGACTTCGACGGGCTCTGCAACAACGATGATCCGTGCCCGCTCGATGCGCAGAACGATGGCGACAAGGACGGTCGCTGCGCGAACGTCGACAACTGCCCGAACGACTACAACCCGGGCCAGACCGACGCCAACGGCAATGGCCAGGGCGATGTCTGCGAGGGTGTGATCTGCGGCAACGCGCTCGTCCAGGGCAGCGAGCAGTGCGACGACGGCAACAAGGCCGGCGGCGATGGCTGCTCGGCGATCTGCACGATCGAGGTCCTCGATGCCGACGGCGATGGTCTCGTCGATACCAGTGACAACTGCCCGACCGTCTCCAACGCAAACCAGGCCAACAACGACGGTGACGCGCAAGGCGATGCTTGTGACACCGATGATGACAACGACAGCGTGCTCGACACGAGCGACAATTGCTCGTTCGTTTCGAACAGCGATCAGGCGAACAACGACGCCGACACCACCGGTGACGCCTGCGATGCGGATGACGATAACGACGGTGCCCTGGACGGCGCGGACAACTGCCCGTTTGCGACGAACAGCGACCAGAGCGACAACGACAACGACGGTCAGGGCGACGCCTGTGACGGCGACGATGACAACGACGGCGCGCCGGACGCCACCGACAACTGCGTGAGCGTGTCCAACACCGACCAGGCGAACCTCGACGCGGACCTGCTCGGCGACGCGTGCGATGCGGACGACGATGGTGACGGCTTCGACGATACGGCCGACAACTGCCCGACGGTCGCGAACGACCAGACTGACCTCGACGGTGACACGCTCGGTGACGCATGCGACGCGGACGACGACGGCGACGGCGTCGACGACGAGACCGACAACTGCGCGCGTGACGCGAACGCCGATCAGGCCAACAACGACGGTGACGCAGCCGGCGACGTCTGCGATGCGGACGACGACAACGACGGTGTCGAGGACCTCGTCGACAACTGCGCGTTCGACGCGAACCCGGAGCAGGACGACAACGACGGTGACCGCAGCGGCGACGTGTGCGACCCCGATGACGACAACGACAGCATCGCTGACGGCAGCGACAACTGCGTCTTCGACTCGAACGTCGACCAGCTCAACATGGACGGTGATGCGCTCGGTGACGTCTGCGACCCCGACCTCGATGGCGACGGCGTCGCGAACGAGCTCGACAACTGCGCCAGCACGCCGAACGCCGACCAGGCCGACCTCGATGGCGACCTGCAGGGCAACGTGTGCGACGGCGACATCGATGGTGACGCGATCGACAACGGTCTCGATAACTGCGCCTGGAACGCGAACCCCGGCCAGGAAGATCTCGACAGCGACACCCTCGGCGACGCGTGCGACCCGGACATCGATGGTGACACCGTCGACAACGAGGCCGACAACTGCCCGATGAACGTCAACCTCGACCAGGCCAACAACGACAGCGACAGCCTGGGCGACGTCTGTGACCCGGACGACGACAACGACAACGTGTTCGACACGGCCGACAACTGCGTGTTCGTTGCGAACACCAGCCAGGACAACTTCGATGGTGACTCGCTCGGCGACGCCTGTGACCCGGACGACGACAACGACAACGTCCTCGACGGTGGCGACAACTGCGCGAAGACGCCGCTCGGCACGGTCGTCGACCCGAGCAGCGGTTGCTCGGTCGCGCAGCTCTGCCCGTGCAGCGCACCGCGCGGCTCGTCGGCACGCTGGCGCAACCATGGCCAGTACGTCTCGTGTGTCGCGAGCTCGACGAACTCGTTCGTCAAGCTCGGGCTGCTGACCTCGGACCAGAAGTCCTCGCTGCAGTCGGCTGCAGGACAGTCGAGCTGCGGTAAGTAACTTCCGGTTCTCGACGAGCTGCAAGGCTCCGGCGTGGCAACATCGGTTGCTGCTCCGGGGCCTTTCTCGTTACAGCTGCAGGAGTCGTCCATGCGCCCACGCATCTTGATCGCACTGCTTGCCCTCGGCGCCCTCGTGGCCGCGGGGTGGTACTTCTTCGTGCGCTCGCCTGCCGGGAACGCCGACGAGGCGTCCTCGACCGGTGACGCGACCGCGGGCGGCTCTGCCGGTGCGCGGCGCGGGCAGCCGAATCTCCCCGGGGGATCCGGCGAACCGGGCGGCTCGGGTGCAACCGGGCGCGGGCTCGACTGCGCGCGACCGACCGGGAACGCGGCGATCGTCGACGATCAACCGATCACCGTCGAGCGGCTGTGCAGCTCGCTGTCGCGGATCGGCGCCGTCAAGCCGACAGGCGTCGATCTCGGGCAAGCGAAGCTCGTGCTCGACCGGATGATCGACGGTGTCATCGTCCATCGCGCGCTCGAGCAGGCAAACTTGAAGGTGACCGACGCCGAGGTCGACGCCTCGCTGAAG
>JACCTC010000192.1 GCA_013812655.1 Deltaproteobacteria bacterium
CGGGTGGCCAGGCTGGTCTCTTGCGCAACCTCGATCGCGCGACCCTGATGGAGGGCCTGACCAAGAAGGCGGTCGACTTCGATACGTTTCCGCTCGGGGATACCGGCGGAACGCGCCGCACCACCGACTGCAACTACGGCACGGCGACGACGGTCGCGGATCTGGCGAATGTCGACGCGTACGAGCCGCACACCTCCGAAGGCATCGATACCAGCGCGCGCAACGAGTTCTTGTGCCAGAGCTCGGTGACCTACGACACGATGACGCCCGGCGTCTCGAACAACCTGCTCCTCAACAAGACGGCGATGATCCACGCGATCGGTCTGACCCCGGCTGACCTCGCCAGCATGGCTGCGGCCGGCACCTCGCTGATCTGGTCGCCGCGGTCGAACATCACGCTGTACGGCGACACCGCGCGGGTCACGACCGCCGCGCGGGCTGGCGTCGAGATCGCGCTCGGCACCGACTGGATGCCGACCGGTTCGATGAACCTGCTGCGCGAGCTCAAGTGCGCTGACGGCCTCAACAAGGCCTACCTCGGTAACTTCTTCAGCGATGCAGCGCTGTGGAAGATGGTGACGTCGAATGCGGCGTCGGTGACCGCGACAGACGACGTGATCGGGCTGCTCGCGCCCGGCAAGCTCGCCGATCTCGCGATCTTCACCGCGCACGGCAAGACGTTCCGGGCCGTGATCGACGCCGAGCCCGCGGATGTCGTGCTCGTCATGCGTGCTGGCAAGACGCTCTACGGTGATGCGACCGCAGTCGAGGCCCTCGCGACGAGCTGCGACACCGTCGACGTCTGCGGCACGTCGAAGCGCGTGTGTCTGATGAGCGAGGTCGGCAAGACCTATGCGGCGCTGCAGACTGCGGCCGGCGCGAACATCTACCCGGCGTTCTCGTGCGGCCAGCCGCAGAACGAGCCCTCCTGCACGCCGACCCGGCCGACCTCGGTCGCGGGCTCCACGATCTACACGGGCACACCCGGCCCCGGCGATCAGGACGGCGATGGCCTCCCCGATGCCGAGGACAAGTGCCCGACCGTGTTCGACCCGATCCGGCCGCTCGACGGCGCGAAGCAGGGCGATGCGGACGACGATGGTGTCGGCGACGTCTGCGATCCGTGCCCGCTCAACGCGAACACCACGACCTGCGCCGGCGTCGATCCCAACGATCGCGACAGCGACGGCGTGCCGAACTCGACCGATAACTGCCCCGACGCCGCGAACACGAACCAGGCGGATGCGGACAGCGACGGCAAGGGCGATGTCTGCGATGCGTGCCCGAACGCGCCGAACCCGGGCTCCGTTGGCTGCTCGGCCACGATCTACAGCATCAAGAGCGGGATGACGCCCGTTGGAACGACCGTCAGCGTCGTCGGCGCGCTGGTCACCGGCCGAGGCTCGAACGGGTTCTTCGCGCAGGTCAAGGAGACCGATGCGGGTTACATGGGCGCCGACAACTCGGGCCTGTTCGTGTTCACCGGCGCAGGTACGCAGCTCGCGAACGCGACGGTCGGCGCGCGCGTCACGATCGAGGGCCGGGTCGCGAACTTCCAGGGTCAGATCGAGCTCGACAACGTCACCGCGGTGACCGTCACCGCTGCCGGCCCCGAGGCGCTGCCAGCGCCGATCCCGGTCACGTATGCCGAGGTCAAGACGGGCGGGACCCGCGCGCTCAAGCTCGAGAGCGTCATTGTCTCGCTCGGCGCTGCCGCGGTCTCCGCGACCAACGCGATGTTCGGCGAGTTCACGCTGACTGCCGGGGCGGACTCGCTGATCGTCGATGACTTCCTGTTCGTGCCGAACCCGGCGCCGACGGTGGGCACGAGCTTCATGTCGGTGCGCGGCATCCTGACGCTGCGCCAGATGTCGTCCAAGCTCGAGCCGCGCGACGCGTCGGACTTCACGGCCGGCGCGCCCGCGCTCGCCTCGTTCGGTCCTGCCCTGTCGTATGCGCGGGTCGGCACGACCGCCAACGCCCCGACCTTCCCGACGCCGCTCACCGTCACGCTGACCGGTCCGGCCCAGGGCGATACCAACGTGGTCATCACGTCGGGAAGCGCGGACCTCGTGGTCGCGAGCGTCACCGTGCCGAACGGCCAGACCAGCGTGTCCGTGCCGGTCACCGCGGTTGCCCAGGAGCTCGATGTCACGGTGACCGCGATGCTCGGGGTCCAGATGCTGGTCTCCCACGTCCGCGTGCTTGCCGCGACGGAGGGCCCCACGACGGTGACGCTGACTCCAGCCGATACCGCGGTCGCACCCGCCGGCACGGTCGACTTCACCGTCACGCTCGATGTGCCCGCGCTCGCCGGCGGCGCAGCGGTCACGGTCACGGCCACGAGCGGCACGGTCCCCGCGACCGTCACGGTGCCCGCGAACCAGACGACCGCGACCTTCAGCTACACGAACGCACCCGCGAGTGGGACGGCGATGGTGACGGCGACGTTCGACGCGTCATCGAGCAGCTCGACCGTCACCGTGTCCACGGGCGCGAACCACCTCGTGATCAACGAGATCGACTACGACTCGATCAGCACCGACACGACCGAGTACATCGAGATCTTCAACCCCTCGACGCAGACGATCAGCCTCGCAAATCTACAGGTGCTCTTGATCAACGGCAGCGGCAACGTCGTCTACCGGACGATCGATCTCGCGCCAGCGACGTCGCTCGCGCCGAACCAGTACCTCGTGATCGCGAACGCCAACGTCTCGGTGCCGGCCGCGGCGAAGAAGATCGAGCTCAGCGTGCAGCAGGACATCATCCAGAATGGTGCTCCGGACGGCCTCGTGCTGATCGACAGCGTCGCCAACGTGCTGATCGACGCGCTGTCGTACGAAGGCTCGATGACGATGGTCGACCTTCCGGGCTTTTCGGCGCCGGTCTCGCTGGTCGAGGGCACCGCGTTCGCGGGCGCTGACTCGAACACGGTCGCCGGCTCGCTGTGCCGCGCGCCGAACGGTCAGGACACCGATAACGCCGCGAGCGACTGGAAGGTTTGTACGGCGCTCTCGGCGGGCACTGCCAATCCGTGACGCCTTGCGGCCGGAGATGGAGCGAGCCAGCGAACGCTGGCGAGCGGGGGGGCGCCGCGCGGCTCCCGTCACTTCTCACGCTGGTCCCCCGCTGCGTCGGTTCTCCGTCGGCGCGGGCCGGTGGTATATACGCCACTTCCAAACCGCGGAGCCCCCATGACTTTTTCTCTCGATAAACAGGGAATTTCGGTCGCCGAGATCCACCGCAACGCCTCGCCGGCGTTCCTCTACGAGGCGGCGCTGCGGTTCGAGAAGGGGTCCACGATCTCGTCGACCGGCGCGCTGATCGCGTACTCGGGCAAGAAGACCGGGCGCAGCCCGACGGACAAGCGCGTCGTCGACGAGCCCGAGGTCCGCGACAACATCTGGTGGGGCAACGTCAACATCAAGCTCGACACCCAGAGCTTCGTGATCAATCGCGAGCGCGCGATCGACTACCTCAACACCCGCGACCGGCTGTACGTCGTCGACGGCTACGCCGGCTGGGACCCGAAGCACCAGCTGAAGATCCGCGTCGTGTGCGCCCGTGCGTACCACGCGCTGTTCATGCACAACATGCTGATCCGCCCGACGCAGGAGCAGCTCGCGGCGTTCGGCGAGCCCGACTACGTGATCTTCAACGCGGGTGGATTCCCCGCGAACCGCCACACCGCCGGCATGACGTCGACGACGTCGGTCGATCTATCGTTCGCGCGCCGCGAGTTCGTCATCCTCGGCACCGAGTACGCCGGCGAGATGAAGAAGGGCGTGTTCACGATCATGAACTACCTGATGCCGAATCAGGGCGTGCTCTCGATGCACTGCTCGGCGACGGCGTCGCGAGATGGCAGCGACACGTCGATCCTGTTCGGGCTCTCGGGCACCGGCAAGACCACGCTGTCCGCCGATCCGAAGCGCCTGCTGATCGGCGACGACGAGCACTGCTGGACCGACGACGGCATCTTCAACATCGAAGGTGGCTGCTACGCGAAGGTCATCAAGCTGTCGAAGGAGCAGGAGCCCGACATCTGGAACTCGCTCCAGTTCGGCGCCGTGCTCGAGAACGTGACGTACGAGCAGACCTCGCACCTCGTCGACTACGACAACACGTCGATCACCGAGAACACGCGCGGCAGCTACATCCTCGACACGATCCCGAACGCGAAGCTCCCCGCCGTCGGCGGCCACCCGAAGAACGTCATCTTCCTGACGGCCGACGCGTTCGGCGTGCTGCCACCGGTCTCGAAGCTGACGCCGGCGCAGGCGATGTACCACTACATCTCGGGCTACACCGCGAAGGTCGCCGGCACCGAGGTCGGCGTGAAGGATCCGGAGCCCACGTTCTCGCCGTGCTTCGGCGGCCCGTTTCTGGTGTGGCACCCGACGAAGTACGCCGAGATGCTTGCCGAGAAGCTGCGCAAGCACGGCGCGCAGACCTGGCTCGTCAACACCGGCTGGTCCGGCGGCGCGTACGGCACCGGCTCGCGCATCAAGCTCAAGTACACGCGTGCGATCATCGACGCGATCCACAACGGCACGCTCGCGAACGCCGCGACCGCCGAGGATCCGGTGTTTGGCCTCGCCGTGCCGACGTCATGTCCCGAGGTGCCGGTCGAGATCCTGCAGCCGCGCAACGCGTGGGGCGACAAGGCCGCGTACGACGAGAAGGCGAAGAAGGTCGCGACGCTGTTCCGCGAGAACTTCAAGAAGTACGAAGGCCAGGCCTCGGCGGAAGTCCGCGGCGCCGGCCCCAAGCTCTGAGCCGAGCAGCGCTTTCGTGCCGCCGGTAGTGGTGGCACGATGCCGCGGTGACTCTCGCCCGAGGCGGCATCGGCTCTGTCATCGTCGCTGCCGTTCTCGCGGCACAGGCGCAGGCCGAGTGCCCGACCACGCCGGACGATCCGGTGTGCCGGCCGTGGAGCGCCGTGCTGCTGCCGACGGTGTACGGCGGGCTCTACGCGCCGAAGGATGGGCCGACGTACTTCGGCGGCGGGCTCGAGGTCGTGCTGCTCGCGTGGTCGGATAACTCGGAAGCGTTCGGGCCGAGCCAGGGTCGCGTGCGGTTCGACATCGGCGTGCTCGAGGGCAACCAGATGGACTCCGGCACGCTCGTGATGTACCGCGCCGGTGCGCAGGTCGCGTTCGAGCGCAACGCGTCGCGCGCGTATGGCATCCCGTACTTCGCGGTCGACTTCGGCGGGATGTCCGGTGACGGGCTCGGCCGGCGGTACTTCGTCGACGGCGGGATCGGCGTGTACCTCGTGCACCGGCGCGGGCTGATCGTCGACGCCGAGGTCACCGGGCTCGTGCCGTTCAAGAACCCGAACATCCTCGGCGGCGTGACGAGCCGGCTCGCGCTGAGCTTCGCGCTGTGGTGAAGCTCATCGTCAACGGCAAGTCGGTGACCGTCGTCGCCGAGGCCGAGACGCCGCTCTTGTGGGTGCTGCGCGACAAGCTCGGGTTGACGGGCACGAAGTTCGGCTGCGGCATCGCGCAGTGCGGTGCGTGCACGGTGCATGTCGATGGCGAGGCGCGGCGGTCGTGCGTGATGCCGGTCGGCGAGCTCGCGGGGCGTGCGATCACGACGATCGAAGGCCTCGCGACGCCGCCCGAGATGGAGCGAGCCGGCGAACGCTGGCGAGCGGGGACCGCGCTGCACGCGGTGCAGGAGGCGTGGCTCGCCGAGAACGTCCCGCAGTGCGGCTACTGCCAGGCCGGGCAGATCATGACGACGGTCGCGTTGCTCGCCGCGAACCCGGCGCCGACCGACGACGACATCGACAGCGCGCTGTCGGCGAACCTGTGTCGCTGCGGGACGTATCCGCGGATCCGCCGCGCGGTGCATCGGGCGGCGAAGGCGATCCGGCCGTGAACCGGCGGACGTTCCTGCTCGGCACCGCGAGCGGCGCGCTCGCGATCGGCTGCGCGTTCGGGCGCACGGGCGGACGGGTGTGGCGGCACCACCAGCGCACCGGCGAGCTCCAGCCGAATGCGTGGATCCGGATCCTCGCCGACGGTCGCGTGATCTTCACGCTCGATCGGGTCGAGATGGGGCAGGGGACCATGACGTCGCACGCGGCGATGGTGTGCGAGGAGCTCGAGGTCGATCCGACGACGATCACGATCTTGCCCGCCGAGGCGAGCCGCGCGTACGACAACCCCGATCGCCAGATCCGCGTGCAGATCACCGGTGGCTCGACGAGCACGAAGGCGTCGTGGCAGCCGCTGCGCGAGGCCGGCGCGGTCGCGCGCGAGATGCTGCGGCGAGCGGCCGCCGAGACCTGGGCGGTCCCACTCGGCGAGTGCGTCGCGATCGCCGGCACGATCCAGCACGCGAAGACGTCACGCATGCTGCGCTACGGCGAGCTCGTGAAGGCCGCCGCCCGCCAGGACACGCCGCGCGTCCGGCTCAAGGATCCGGCGCAGTGGACGCTGATCGGCAAGAGCCTCGGCCGCCTCGACATCCGGCCGAAGGTCGACGGCAGCGGTATCTACGGCGTCGACGTCCAGCTGCCCGGCCTCCTGACCGCGGTGATCGTGCGGCCGCCGGTGCGCGGCGGTACCGTCGCGAAGCTCGACGCGTCGGCAGCGCGGGCGCGGCGCGGCGTCGTCGACGTCGTCCAGATCCCCGAGGGTGTCGCGGTGATCGCCGAAGGCTACTGGGAGGCACGGACCGGCGCCGAGCTCTTGCAGGTCACGTGGGACGAGGGGCATGGCGGCACGCTCGACACCGACGCGCTGTTCGCGGCGTTCGAGAAGCTCGCGAGCGCGCGCGGCCAGCGTACCGCGCACGACGCCGGCGATGCCTACGAGGCGCTCGGCAAGGGCACGCGCGTCGAGGCGACCTATCGCGCGCCGTACCTCGCTCACGCCACGATGGAGCCGCAGAACGCGACGTGCTGGATCCGGCGCGGGCGCTGCGAGGTGTGGGCGCCGACCCAGACACCGGGCATCGCGCGGTTTCGGGTCGCCGAGGCGATCGGGTTCGATCTCGACGACGTCGCGATCCACACGACGTTGATCGGCGGTGGGTTCGGGCGGCGCGGGCTCGTCGATTACGCGGTCGAGGCGGCGCGGCTCGCGCAGCGCGTGAAGCGGCCGATCAAGGTGATGTGGTCGCGCGAGGACGATCAGGAGCACGACTGGTACCGGCCGATGGCGGTCTCGAAGTTCGTGGGCTCCGTCGAGTTCGGGACCGGGAATGAATCCCGGCCCCTTCAGCCCGGGCCGGGCCGGATCACCGGCTGGCTACATCGCCTGGTCGCGCAGTCGATCGTCACGCACGAGGCGGGTGACTTCCTCGGCGCGCGGGTCCCGAACGCCACGCCACGCGCGTTGCGTCGGCTCGTCTCGGCGGGTCCGCCGCGGATGACGGCGCGCGGCACGCTGCTCGATCCAACCTCGATCGAAGGTGCCGCCGATCTGCCGTACGCGATCCCCAACCTGCGCGTCGAGTACACGCCTGCCGAGACCGGCATCCCGGTCGGCTTCTGGCGCTCGGTGGGTCACTCGTTCAACGCGTTCTTCACCGAGTGCTTCTTCGACGAGCTCGCCCACGCCGCCGGCAAGGATCCCTACGAGCTGCGCCGCGAGCTGCTCGCGAGCCATCCGCGCCACCGCGCCGTCCTCGAGCTCGCCGCCACCCGCGCCGGCTGGGACACACCGCTCGCCGCCGGTGTCGGTCGCGGCATCGCCGTCCACGCGTCGTTCCACTCGTTCTGCGCGCAGGTCGCCGAGGTCTCGGTCACCGGCAACCGCGTCCGCGTCCACCGCGTCGTCGTCGCCATCGATTGCGGGCGCGTCGTCAACCCGGGCCTCGTCGCCGCGCAGGTCGAGAGTGCCGTGATCTACGGCCTGTCCGCCGCGCTCAAGCAGCAGATCACGCATCGCAAGGGCCGCGTGCAGGAGACGAACTTCCACACCTACCGCTCGCTGCGCATGCACGAGACTCCCGTGATCGAGACGCACCTCGTGACCTCGACCGAGGATCCGACCGGCGTCGGCGAGCCCGGCGTGCCGCCGATCGCGCCCGCCCTCTGCAATGCGATCTTCGCCGCGACCGGCAAGCGCATCCGCACCCTGCCGATCGAAGCCGCCCTCGCATCACCCGGAGCCGCCTCGTGATCCGCCTCGGTGTCCTCGCCCTCTCGCTCGCGCTCGGCGCCTGCGTTGCTGCCCACGCCGATGACGATCGCGTCGCGCAAGGCAAGGCTGCGTTCGCCACCGTCCACGCCGTCTTCCTCCATCCGCGCTGCATGAACTGTCACCCCGCCGGCGACGCGCCGCTCCAGCACGACGACAGCCGCCCGCACGCGCAGAACATCACGCGCCGCTCCGCGCGCAACGGCCTCACCTGCGCCACCTGTCATCGCAGCAAGAACGGCACGCGTCCCAACACGCCACCTGGCGCCCCGAGCTGGCACCTCCCGCCCCCCGAGACCCCGATGATCTTCGAGGGCCGCACCCCGGCCCAGCTCTGCGCGCAGCTCAAGGATCCCGCGCAGACTGGCGGCCGCGATCTAGCCGCCACCATCCGCCACGTCGCCGACGACGCTCTCGTCGGCTGGGGCTGGGATCCCGGCCCGGGCCGCACACCCGTCCCGATCCCGCGCGCCACTCTCGTCGCTGCCCTCGAGCGCTGGGTCGCCGCCGGCGCCCCGTGCCCCGACTAACTACGAGATGTCTCGTCATTCAAACAACCGAAGCTGACCGCGAGAGGTGAGGGACGAGGGGGTGAGGGATGAGGGATGACGCCTGCCGCGAGGGAAGAGGGAAGAGGG
>JACCTC010000205.1 GCA_013812655.1 Deltaproteobacteria bacterium
CCGGCACCGAGCGCGGCACCGAACGCGGCGTGGCGGAGCGCGAGCTCGACGGAGTCGCGCGCGAGTGGCAGCGCGCCGATCGCGACGGCGAGCGTGGTCGCGGCGGCGGCCCGCACGCAGCGGACGAGCGCGGCGTCGAACAGCGGGCCTCCCTCGATCGGAAGCTGGGCGAGCAGTGCCGCATCGGCGCGCCAGTACACGTGAAATGGCACGCGCATGAACGCGACGAAGAATGCGACGAGCGTCGCGGCGAGCCACGCATTGCTGCCCGAGCGGAAGCTCGCATCGTGGCGCCACGCGACCCATGCGGCGATCGCGACGCCCGCGAGGAGCGCGAGCACGAGGGGCGAGCTCCACCACGTGCGGGCGCGACGCTCGGCGAGGGCCGACCATCGCAGGAGCTCGCGGGACGTCACCCCGCTAGCCTAACCGCGAACGCGCTGCACACCTGCGATCAGCTCTTCGAGATCTTGCCCGAGCCGTCGATCGTGCACGACTCGCCATCCTTGACCGTGCACGTGGTCTTGGTCTTCTTCACGGTGATCTTGCAGGACGTCGCGCCAGCGGGGATCGACAGCTTCTTCGTCACCTTGCCGGCGATCGACCAGTCCTCGGTCTTGCCGCCACACTCCTTGAGGAGCTCGTGGCTGTTGTGGTCGTCGTTGCGGATGGTCCACTCGGCGAACGCGGTGCCGGCGGAGAGGGTGAGGACGAGGAGGGTGGTCAGCAAGGTCTTCATGCTGGTCGGACGACCGCCGACGCGCGCGGTCGCACACAATCGACAGCGGGGCCGAGAGTCTCTTCACGTGGCCTATCAGGTGGGCCCTTCGTCTGCAATCAGCGACACATAGAGCTCCTCGACGGCTGCGGGGCCCTGGGCGAGGAGCGCCTTGACGTCATCACCGCGGCGGTCGGCGACGAGCTTGCCCTTGTCGACGAGCAGGATCCGGTCGCACATCCGCTCGGCGACGCCGAGGAGGTGGGTGGACATCAGGATCGCGGCGCCGCGATCAGCGGTCGCGCGCAGGGTGGCGCGGGCGGCGCGCGAGGCGTGCGGATCGAGCCCGTTCAGCGTCTCGTCGAGGAGGGCAAGCTCGATCGGACCGACGAGGGCCGCGGCGAGGCCCACGCGCTGGCGCATGCCGAACGACAGCTCGCGGCACGGGCGTCCGGCGATCTTCGCGAGGCCGAGGTCGGCGAGCACGCGCTCGGCGGCGGCGACATCAGCACCACGCGCCTCGGCGACGAAGCCGACATGCTCGACGACCGTGAAGTACTCGTAGAGCGCGGGCGGTTGATCGGCGAATCCGACCTTCCTGCGCGCGCTGCGCGGGGCGGTCGCGAGATCCTCGCCGCCGACGGTGATCGTACCGGCGCTCGGTAGCACGGCCCCGGCCATTGCCGCGAGCGTCGTGCTCTTGCCCGCGCCGTTGGGCCCGAGCAGCAACGTGATCTCGCCACCGTGCAGGTCGAAGGACAGGCCGTCGACGGCTGCCCGCTTGCCATAGTGGATCGACAGGTTCGAGACGCTCGCGATCACCACGTGTACACCACCACGTAGAGCGTTTTCGTTCGACCCCCGGAGGGAACGATCGTCCGCATCGACAGCTGTTGCGGGCCTTCCTTGACCGCACGGCCATCGAGCGGGTAGGCGAGCGCCCACTGGTGCCCGCGATACAGGTGCTCGCGGAGCACGACCTCGACCGGCCGCGGCCGCGTGCTCTCGATCGTCAACACGAACTCCTCGACGACGCGGCGGCCGCGTTCGTCGTCGGTGTACTCGCGGCGCTCGCGGCGGCCGGTGACGCCCTCGGCGGTGCCGACCGGGATCGTGTCGACCCGTGCGACCCGTGTCGAGGCATCGAACAGCCGCGCCTCGCCGAGCACCGCGAGCGTGCCGTCACCACGCCGCTCGAGCAGCCGAACGGGCCCGGCGGGCAGCCCGGCGGTCGCGCGGCGGTCGCGCACGATCTCGAAGCTCTCGGTGACCCGCGACGACGCGGGCCCGGCGCCGAACGAGCGCTCGCGGACCGGTGCCGATCCCGGCCGATCGAGCGCAGTGCCGATCGGATCGTAGACGAGCACCGAGCGCATCTCGCGCGGCACCGCGTCCGGCAGCAGCTCGATCCGGGTCTCGCCGTCGCCGAGAACGACACGGCCGAGCGCGCGTGGAGTCGCGTTCGGCGTCGCCGCGGGATCGCTCGGGTCGACGAGTGCCGCGTCCTCGGTCCACGCCGCGAGCTCGGCATCGACGACGCGCAGCTCCATCGCCGGCAACGCGATGCCGGTCGTGTTGCGCACCGCGATCGCGCCACCCAGCACCGCGTGATCGCGGGTGGCGGTGGTCGTCATCGTGTACGCGGCACCCCAGCGCAGGCGGTCGGTCGAGTAGCCGAGGTGGATCGCGAACCGTCCCGCGCGCGGTGCGCCGATCACGAGCTCGACCTCCCGTGGCTCGGCCGGCGGCTCGGGAACTGCCTCGAGCTCGTCCGGCACCGCGAGCTCGTCGGCGTCCTCGGGCGTTGGCTCGTCGGCGTCCTCGGGCGTCGGCTCCGGCGCGGACAGCTCGTCGGGCAGCTCGGGGCGCGGATCGCCCGCCATCCGCAGCTCGGCGATCGTGAAGCGGTCGCGTTCGAGTACGTAGAGGTCATCGATCGCGATGCCGGCCGGCACGCGCACCCGCACCCTTGCATACGCCGCGACCGGGACATCGATCTCGACGCGCTGTCGGACCACTGCACGATCGCGATACAGCGTGATCTCGCCGCCCGCACCGCCACGGTTCGCAGGACCGTCTGCGACGGGCCGTGGTCCGCACGCGACCGCTGCGATCGCGAAGAAGCCAAGCGCGGTTCGCGTCACCACGAATAGAGGACGCTGTAGGTCACGACCTGGCTGGCTTTCGCCGGGACCTGGACACGGTACTCGAGGGCCTGGGGTCCACTGCGCATGCTGCGCTTGTCCTCACCGACGAGCTTCCACACCGGCCACCGCCACGCGTACTCGCGGATCACGACGTCGGCTGGATGCTTGCCCTTGTTCTCGATGCGGACCTCGAGCTTCTCGTGGATCGTGCGCGTCCGCTCGTCGACGTTGCACGTCACCGCCTTGCGGGAGCCGACAATCTCGCCACCGGGCGCGAGCTTGATACGCGCGATCCCGGCGCTCGATCGCAGCACGTCCTCGCTGGCGACCTCGAGGCGGCCGGCCTTGCTCCGGTGAAACAGCCGGATCCGGCCCTCGGGGAGCGTCGTCTGCGCCGGAAGATCGAGCTCGACCGCGATCTCGGCACGGCCGGTATCCGTGCCGACGCCATTGTGGAACGAGCAGTCGGTCGCCGGATCCTCCTGATGATTTTGCGAGGGATCCGGCATCGCCTCGTAGGTGACGACGCGCCGGACCTTCGCCGCGGTGCGCGCCGGGATCAGCTCGACCTGGATCGCGTCACCAGCGGCGATCTTGACCGGCGTCGGCGTCGTGAAGCGCAGCGGTACCGGCGGCGGCCGGAGCAGCGTGCCGGTTGCCGTCGCGGTGCCCGCGCTGACGAGCGTGAGCTCGGCGCGCTCGAACGTCGCGCCTGTCGCATTCTTCAGCGTGGCCCAGGCCGAGAAGTCGAGCGTGGCACCCGCCTCGTCGAGCACCGCGAGGTAATCGGCGGTCCACGAGATGCCCTCCGCGCGGTACGTCAGCTCGACGGTGTGCTTGCCGGGCTTCTTCGCGACGACGCGCCAGATCATCGTCGGCTCGTCGGTGCCGGTGCTCGCGACGCGGACGTCGAGCACGTAGCCATCGCGTCGCATCACGCTCAACACGCTCGACCGCCGCGCATCTCCGGCGCCGGTCTCGACGACGATCGTCTGGTCGTCGACGGCGCGCAGCACCCCGCCGACCTCGCCCTTCGTGGTCACGACGGTGACCTGCTCGCCGATGCGACGCGCGAGGAGCGCGGTCGACGACGTCGCGCCGGGCACGAAGCGTTGCTCGGTGATCGTGATCGCGGGCTCGGTCAGATCGCGCAGCTGGACCGATGCCGGATCGACGGTCGCCGCGACGCCGGTGATCCGGATCTCGCCGGTCGCACCGATCTCGACGTCGCGCGTCTCGGTGATCATCGCGCCGCTCGTCGGCACCGCGCCGCCATACGTCATGCCGCCGAACGCCGCGCTGCTCGGCGCCGCGCCCCACACGGTGACCCGCGTTCCCGTGCTGCCACCCGCGTGCGCGACCAATCCGCCTGCGATCACGGCCGCGCTACCTGCGAGCCAGGCGAGCCGATCGACCATGAACCGTGCTCCAGCCCGACGCGCCATCTTGTCGATCATACGCCGGCGCGGCTGTGGTGCCCGTGGGAACCGCTCGGCGGGGTGCCATCCTTGTGTATAGTGCGGACGTGGTGGCCGCGACGTATCCGGGAACGGTGTCGCCCTTGCGAGGTCTCGATCCGTACGGCGAGGCGGAGCGGGACGTCTGGCAGGGGCACGAGAAGGAGCGCGACGCGATCGCCAAGCTCGTGACCGCGGACGGGTTTCGCGCCGGCCTCCTGTTCGGCGAGCCCGGGGTGGGCAAGACCTCGCTGGTCCGCGCCGGCCTGATCCCGCACCTCCGCGATCACGGCATCGTCGCGCTGGCGTGCGAGGACCTCTCGCAGCCGGCCGCGAGCTTCGCCGCTGGACTCTCCGCGTTTGGCATCCAGCCGACCGCGGGCGAGTCGCCGACGATGTTCATCACGCGTGCGGTCGCGAACGCGGTCGCCGGCCAGCAGTTCGTGTTCATCGTCGACGATGTCGATCTGCTCTGCCTCGACGAGCGCGCCGCGATGGAGATCTCGGATCTGTTCTCGCGGGTGATCAGCCGCTCCGGTGGCAAGGCGCGTTTCTTGTTCGTGTGCGCGAGCGAGCGGCTCCACGTCCTCGGCAACATCGAGCGCCGCACCGGCTCGCTGTTCCCGCCGTCGACGCGCTACGAGCTGACCCGGCTGCCCGCTGCCGAGGCGAGCAAGATCTTCGACCGCATCCTGTCGTTCTCGGGTGTCGCGGCCGATCCCGCGCTCGCCAGCACGATCGTGATGGGCATCGGCCACGGCGAGCCGGTGCTGCCCGCGGATCTGCAGCTCGTCGGGCTCGCGATGCGCGACCTCAAGATCTCGAACGCGGCGGCGCTGCAGAAGCTCGGCGGGCCGACCGAGCTCGAGGAGGCGTGGCTGTTCGACGCGTGTCGTGCAACCGGCAACGAGCGCTCGGCAATGCGGCTGTGCGCCGAGCTGGCCGCCGGTGGCCCCGGGCCGCGACCCTTCGAATCGGTCGTCCGCCGCATCAACATCGATCCCACGTACGCGCAGCACGCGTTTAGCGTCCTCGAACAGCGCGGCGTGATCATCCGCGGCGATGCGAACGGCGCGACCTGGATGCTGCGCCACGAGGTGCTGACTGCGCGGGTCCGCGAGCAGACCGCACCGGCCCGCGCCGCCGCCCGCCGCGCCTTCGATCTGCTCGGCTCGAAGACCGCCAGCAAGGAGCGGTTGACGATCGGCGAGCTGCGCGCACTCCGCACCGAGGGCATCGCGCCGGCAACCGCCGCCGAGATCGCGGTCGTCGAGCGTTCGAAGCGCTACTACCTGACGATCGCCGGCGCGGTCGCCGCGGTGCCGCTCCTCATCCTCATCATCATCTGGGTCTCGCTGCGTGGCCGGGTCTACTTCGACCTCACGCCACGCGCCGGCGGCGATCACGTCGTCGTCCGCGGCGGCCGCGCCGGGCTCTCCAGCTTCTTCTGGCTGCCCGGTGGCTTCGGCGACGAGGTCGCGGACACCGGGCTGACGCGGGCGATGGTCGCGCCCGAGCAGTGGAAGAAGATCGGCAACCACGATCTCGGCGCGACCCGCGATGACTGGTCAGCACAGTGGCGGTCGCTGATGGCGCCACAGCTCGCCGGGCTCGTCGATTACGCGAGTGGCAACGATGCAGCGCTCGAGCCGCTGCGCAAGGCGGCGAAGGATCCCGAGGATCTCGCGGAGCTCCTCACCGCGCTGCGACCGATCGCGCGCGGCAGCGTTCCCGAGGTCGCGCTCGTCGAGGCCGCGCTCGCCACGCCATCGCCGGCCGTGCAGCGAGCCGCGGTCGCTGCGGCAGGTGCCGCCGCGCGGCGTCGTCCAGACGTCTACACCGAGACGTTGACGCAGGCGCTGATCTCGAACGATGCCGAGCTCCGGCGGATCGCGTTCGCCTCGGTGCGCAACGTCGGCGAGCGTGGACGGGCACTGTTCGAGGCGGCACTCGCGCGTAACCCCGACGCGTCGACGCGCCGCGAGCTGCTCGTCGAGGTCACGACGGTGACGACCGAGGACGCGCCGCAGGCTGCGACGGCCGTCGGCGTGCTCGCCGATCCCGAATCGCCGCCCGCGCTGCGCGAGCGCGCGAAGACCCAGCTCAAGGGCGCGATCGCGAAGGACCTCACCTCGGCGGCGACCGCGCTGACGTCGTTGATCGCCCAGGATCGCGCCCCGACCGACGCGCGCGTGTTCGCGATCGAGCTGCTGCGCGATCTCGATCCGTTGCCCAAGGTGCCAGACCTGGTCGAGGCAGCGCGCGCCGCGTTCACGTCGAAGTCCGGCGCGGTGCGGGCCGCCGCCCTGCCGCTCTACGCGAAGGCCGATCCGGTGCGCGCGGGCGGTGATCTCGCGACGATGCTCGACGATCCGAAGCTCGACAAGGCGCTCCGCGTCGCGGCGGCGCTCGCGTGGGGCGAGGTCGCGTCGAGTAACGCGGGCGCCGCGACCAACGCGCTCGATCGCATGCTGAAGGACGGCGATCAGGACATCCGGGCCGCGGCCGCGACCGCGGCGGGTCGCATGGGCCGCGCGTACCAGGAACGACTGTCGAAGATGGCCAAGACCGAGAACTACGTCGTGCGGATCGGTGCTGCGCGCGGGCTCGCCGCGAGTGCCGCGGCCGGCGCGAGCGTCGGCGTCGCGATCGGCGGGATCAATCAGCTCTGGCGCGAGAAGGGCCGGCCGCGCCGGGAGGCTGCGAAGGTGTTCGCCGATCTCGCGAAGAAGAAGCCGCAGGCCGTCCTCGAGTACCTGCGGTTCGCCGCGCGCACCACCGAGGATCCGTCGCTGCACCCGATCGGCGTCGAGGGTCTCTGCAACGCCGCGCTCGCCGGTAGCAACGCCGCACGCGGCATGCTCGCCGGGTCGACCGATGATCCGTCGCAGGACGTCCGCCGCCTCGTGATGGCGTGCGTCGCCGACGGTCCCGACCCTGCGAAGAACGGCGTCGTGATCGCCGCGCGTCTCGTCCGCGATCCGAACGGCGAGATCCGCGCCGATGCCGCCCGAGTGCTCGCGATGGCCGCCGCGAAGGGCGGCAAGGTCACCGAGAACATCGCGGGTGCGCTCGTCCAGCTCCTCGACGATCCCGACCGCGATGTCCGGCTGATCGCGATCCGCGCGATCGGCGGGCTCGGCCAGGAAGCTCCGAAGGCCGCGACCACCGCGATGGCACGCATGTTCGAGCGCGCCGACGAGGGCGAGAAGCTGACGCTGCTCCGTGCTGCTCGCCAGATCGGCGCCGCCGAGCTGATCGGGATCGCGGTTGCCGACGCTTCGCCGCTGGTGCGCGTCGAGGCCGTCGATGCTGCGCTCGCGTCGGGCATGCGCGCTGGCGAGACGCTGTCCGCCGCGCTCGCCGACTCCGATCCCCAGGTCCGCAAGGCCGCACTCGAGCGGCTCGCGGCGCAGAAGGACAAGCTCGAGCCAGCGGTCCTCGATCGCACGCTCGCGCTCGCCGTGCGCGATCCCAATCCCGAGCTGAGCCAGCTCGCGCTCACGACGATCGCGCGGGTTGCCGCCAAGGACCAGGTCGTCCAGCGCCTCAAGCGGTCATTGGCGTCGCGTGCCGAGCGCGAACGTGCCCAGGCGGCTGCGGCGGCGATCGGCCTGGTCGATCGCGATGCCGCGCTCAGCGTCCAGCTGCTCGAGCCGTTGCTCGGCGATCCCTCACACGACGTGCGCGTCGCCATGCTCCCCGCGCTCGCCGCCGCCTACGCCAAGACCAACGAGCCCGAGAAGCTCGCGGGCATGCTGCGCGACTCCGAGACCAACTCGAATCGCCGCCTCACGGTCTCCGCAGCGTTCGTGACGCTGTCGCGAACCGAGGCCGGCCGCGCGGCCTCCGAATCGACGCTGACGAAGGTCTCGAAGGATGGGCCTCCGATGGCGCGCGCACTCGCGAAGCTGACGCTCGGCCTGATCACGGCGCGCGCCGACGGCATGGCATTTCTCCAGGAGCTCGTTCCCTGATCATGCTCGCGCGGCCCGGTCCCGTCGCTGGACTGCGGCATTGACCTGTTCACGCCATCGGTGCGTGGCCGACGGAAGTCTTCGCATCGTCGGTACATCATCGGCAGGCATCGTCGTCGCGACTTGGCATCGCTCGCTGGTCGGGTAGCCTCGCGCGTGGCTGTCACGCAACTCGTTCAGGTGGTGGACGATCGCGACGCGATCCTCCGCGCAATCTACGGCTCTGGCATCACCGCGCTCCGTGGCGGGTTCTCGCGCGACTTCATCCGCACGCTGCGCGAGGACGTCGATGCCGCGTTTGCCGACGCGATCGCGCGGCCCGGCGGCGCGGTCGGGCGCGGCTCCGACCGCTACTACGTCGAGCTTCACCCGCAGGCGCTGCGCGGTTACGTCGCGCTGGTGGCCCATCCGTGGTTCGTCGCGGTCTGCGAGACCGTGCTCGGACCTGATTACGAGATCGTCGAGCTTGGCTTCGACGTGCCGTTCGCGGGCGCGCAGGATCAGCCGTGGCATCGCGACTTCCCGTCGCCCGTCGAGACCTATCGCCAGCGCCGGATCACGAGCCTCGCGTTCAACCTGACGTGCGTCGACACCACGCCCGACATGGGGCCGTTCGAGATCGCGCCCGGGACGCAGTGGGAGACCGGGCTCGAGTGGCCGGACGGCATGTTTCCGCCGACGACCGAGTGGTGGCGCTACCACGCACTCGCGAGCCAGAAGCTGCCGCAGATGGGCGACATCTCGGCGCGCTCGGCGCTGACGATCCACCGCGGGACCGCGAATCACTCGCCGCACGCGCGGCCAGTGGTGGTCATCGGCGTCGACGCACCGGGCGCGGGCCACGCGGCGCTCCACGATCAGCAGGTGACCGCCGCGTTCCACGCGACCCTGCCTGCCGAGGTGCGACGTCACCTGGTATGCCGCGTCGTCGACCGGCTCGAGCCGATCGTTCAGAAGCACCAGATCGACGGGCTCTCGGGTGGCGCTTCCACGCCCATGGGCATGGGCTGATCAGCCGACGGTCTGCAGCCCGGCCGCGATCCCGTTGATCGTGGTGAACACGATCCGGCCGAGCCGATCGGAGTCGTTCGCGCCGGCTCGGCGGCGGCGCAGTGCCTCGATCTGGACGTGCGACAGGATGTCGAGGTTCGGGTTGCGGCGCTCGATCGACGCCGTGAGATAGGGCCGGTTTGCGATCGGCGCGGCATCTCCGGTGATCGAGCCGATCGCTTGCATGGTGCGCGCGTGCTCGGCAGCGATCTGCTCGTAGATCGATCGGGCATCCGCATCGGCGAGCAGCGCGTACTCGCCAGCGACGGCGATGTCGGACCGGACCAGCGAGAGCTCGGCGTTCTGGATCAGCCGTCGCACGAACCGCGATCGCTCGACGAGCGCGCGCAGGCCATCGGTGCCGAGCTCGCGGATCAGCGTGTCGATCGCGGTGCCGACGCCGAACCACCCGGGGATGCCGTGGCGGCTCTGCGTCCACGAGAACACCCACGGAATCGCGCGCAGCGAGTCGAGCTTGAGCCACGACGCGCACTTGCGCGACGCCGGCCGCGAGCCGAGCGGCAAGTGAGCGACGTCCTCGATCGGCGTCGCCGCGATCGCGTAACGCACGAGCCGATCCTCGTCGGCGGTGAGCTCGAGGTAGGTGCGGCGCGCAGCGTCGGCGGCGCGATCGAGCAGTTCCTCGTCGGCCTTCGCGGTCGCGTCACACGTCCCCGTGCGCTCGGCGGTCGCCGCGCCGAACACCGCGCCGATCGCCAGCTCGAGGTCGCGTTCGGCGATCTCGGGGTGCGCGTAGCGAGCCGTCACGGTCTCGCCCTGTTCGGTGACTCGCAGCCGGCCGCGCACTGCCGCCGCGGGCTGCGCGCGGATCGCCTCGCTCGCCGGACCACCGCCACGCCCGAGCGCTCCGCCGCGGCCGTGGAACAGCGTGAGCGTGACGTTGGCTTCGGCGGCGGCGGCGACCAGCTCGAGCTGCGCGCGGCGAAGCGCGACCGCCGAGGCGACGTAGCCGACCTGCTTGCCCGAGTCCGAGTAGCCGATCATGACCTCGAGCTCGCCGATCGCGGCACCGGCCCGGCGTTCGGCGTCGATGCCGAGCTCGAGCCGCAGCGTCGGCTCCGCGAGGACATCACGCGCGATCGAGCCCGCCCGCTCGAGATCCTCGAGCTGCTCGAGGAGCGGGACCGGCCGCAGCTCGCCGGGTGCGAGACCGGCGGTACGCG
Source organism: Deltaproteobacteria bacterium (assembly GCA_013812655.1). Classification (GTDB taxonomy): domain Bacteria; phylum Myxococcota_A; class Polyangia; order Haliangiales; family Haliangiaceae; genus JABFXX01. The sequence goes on from JACCTC010000205.1 coordinate 10,534, forward strand.
CGAGGAATGCGACCTCCATGAGATCCGAGACGTCGCGCGTGAAGCTGATGACGTAGCGTTCGCAGGCGTGCGGGCCGAGCTCGCGGCGTGCGCGGCCGGCAACCTCGAGCGTGGCGAGCACCTCCTGCGCGTCCGCCGAGCAATCCCACGGATCGCGCAGGGGGGTGATCGGCGCAGCGAGCGCCTTGCCGAGCACGTCACGCCGGCCGGCCTCGTCGAGCGCGAGGTAGCCGCTGCGGCCGCCGCGCGCGAGGATCTCGTCGACGACCCTGTCGTGGACGCTCGAGTGCTGGCGAAGATCGAGCGAGGCGAGGTGAAACCCGAAGACCTCGGCGCGCCGGATCGCGTCGTGGAGGTCCTGGTCGGCGAGCGCGGCAAACCCGGCCGAGCGCAGCCCGCGGTCGAGCAGATCGAGATCGTCGATGTACTCGTCGGCGTCGACGTAGGCATCTTCGCGATGCTCGACGGCGGCGCGCAGCCGGGCCTGCACGTACCACAGCTTCTCGCGCCACGGCTCGTGTGGCGTCCGAGGTCGCGCGCGTGCGGCGACATCGGGCAGCCGCTCGCGATCACGCTCGAGCGACGCGACCAGCTCTTCGAGCGGACCGCGCGCGCGCAGCTCGGAGACCGACAGCGAGCGACCGAGCACGACGACGTCCTCGAGATACCGGCCGAGCACGAGCGCGCGCTGGCGAGCGAGCGTCGCGCGGGTGACCGACGCCGTGACGTTCGGGTTACCATCGCGATCGCCACCGACCCAGGTGCCCCAGCGCAGGAACGGCGGGATCCGCCACGTCCCGCCAAACCGCGCACGCACGCGATCCTCGATCGTCCGGTAGATCCGCGGCGTGACGTCGAGCAGCGAACGGCGGAACACGTCGAGCGTGTTCTCGACCTCGTCGAGCGGGGTCGGCCGCCGCGCGCGCGCATCCTCGGTCGCGTGCAGCGCGAGGACCTCGGCAGCGATCGCGCCCTCGTCGCGCGCCCGGCCGGTGCGATCGACCTCGTCGAGCAGGCTGTTCATCCGCGCGAGGTGATCGAGCGACGACCGGCGGCGCGCCTCGGTCGGATGCGCGGTGATCACGGGCATCACGAGCGCGTGCTCGAGCCACGTCCGCAGCTCGGCCTCGGTCATCCCGGTGTCGAGGAGCCCGTCGATCGCCGCCGCGAGCCCATCCGGCGCGTGCTCGCCCCGCGCGCGCAAGGTCCGCAGACGTTGGCGCTCCTCGGCGGTGTTCATCAGGTGACACCACAGCGCGTACGGTCGCGCGACGTCCTCGAGGGCCTCGTCGGTCAGCGCGGCGATCCGCTCCGCGAACGCCCGCCGGCCTCCGGTCAAAGTGCCGTCGCGCAGCGATGCCGCGATCGTGCCCAGGGTACGGCACAGCTCGAGGGCGCCGCGGCCACCCAGAGTCGTCACCGCGGACCACAGCGCGTTCGAGAGCTGCGCCATGTCGCGATTCAGCAGCGTCGGATCCTGCACCTCAGCGTTGTAGTCGATCCGGGCGGCGCGTTCAGCCGGCGGCGGCGGGTTGTAACGTGCGCCGTCGTCACACCGACCGTCACTCTCGCCGGAGCCCGATGACGCGGAGCACGCGCGTCGCGGGATCGCGAGCCACGTGCACGAACACCGCAGGCAGCTGGCGTCCTCGCCGGGAGGTCTCGATGCGGATGATCGTGTAGCCGTCGGCGTCGGGTGCGACCGGCAGCCGGATGGCGCAGGTGTATCCGCCGTCCGCGCCGGCCGCCTTGTCGTCCGTCCACGCGAGCCGGCGTCCCTTCACGTCGAAGGCGCGGAAGCGATAGAGCGTCTCGGTCGGTGACTTGCCCGCGAGCTGGTGGCGGATCCCCAGATCGTCGAAGCAGAGTTGCACGATACTGCCGCGCGACTCCACGGCGAAGCGATCGAGCGGCGCCAGCTTCTCGAACCAGTAGGCGGCCGCCTTGCGCTGGCGCTCGAGCAGGATGCGGGTGATGTACTCGACCGCGCGTGGGTCGCTGTAGCGGCCCTGCTCGACGGCGGCGCGGATGTGCTCCGGCGTGAAGCGCATCATGAGCTTCGCGCCCCAGAAGCCGTCGAACCGATCGACGTCGAGGAACGGAAAGTAGTTCGGCGTGTTCGCCTTCCACTTGCCGGGATGAAAGGTCGTGCTCTCGAACATGCCGACGCCCGTGATGCCCTGCACCCAGGTGCGGCCCTCCCAGGGCCGGCGCCACAGCCCGAGCGTCAACATCGAGATCGAGATGTCGCGCGGATCCAGCAGGTGGGCCCGTCCGAGCGCCCGGTTGCGAGATGTGTGGGCCTGGGCACCGAGCGACTTGCCGAAGTCGACGAGGTGATGCGTCAGGTAATGCACCTTCGGATCAGCGGGATCTTCGACGTACATGTCGAGGGTCTGGTCCTCCTTCATGTCGGTGAGATCGAGCCACGAGAACAGCACGTACGCGCCGCGCAACACGCGCCGCTGCTGGTGCGGGATGCGGTCGTTCGGATCGTCGTCACGGACGCCGTCGCGCGCGTGACCGCCGACCGGGATGCCTTCGAGATAGAGGCTCGCCAGGCCGCGGATCAGGCCGTCCTTGTCGGTGTGGACGAGGGCCAGCATCTGGTCGAGGAACTCCTGGGTCATCGGCGTCTTGCGGCCCAGGGCATCCTTGACCACCGACTTCTGCGAGAGCACGAGGTCCTCGCGCCGGATCTTCACCACGTAGTTTTCGGGAACGTGATAGCCGGCCGCCCACAGCAGGCGCTGTGACACGGCGTCCGCACTGCTCTCGATCTCGGGAAACTGCTTGAGGTCGAACTTGAGGATGTACTTCTTGCCGCGCTGGTCCTCGACGACGATCCCGAGGGCCATGCCGGCGCCCTTCGAACTCTTGACGACGAACGGCAGGTGGGCCTCGGGCGTCCCCGACACGTTCGGTCCGCGACGGATGTCATCGACCGAGAGGTCGCGCTCGCCGATCCGGTTGGTGAACCACGTCGAGTTCGGGGCCTCGTCGATCGAGTTGACGTCGAGTGCGCGCGTCACCGGCCGCATCTCCATCGAGCGCGTCAACCGTTTATGGAAGTTGACGTCGAAGCGCGTCAGGCCACGGCGAGGCGTCCGTTCCTCGGGCATCTTCGGGACATCGCGCCGGTCGTTGACCTCGGTGACCGGCGGCTGGTTATGGAACCGAATGTGGCCAGCCTGCGGAGCGGCGCACGCGACGCTCGCGACCACGACAACCGCGACGAGGATTCGAACGGGATCGAACGGCGTCATCAATCGAGCTCCAGCCGCTTCTGCGGGGTGTTGATCGGGTCGAAGCTGAGGTTGAAGAACAGGCCCCCATCGGTGCTCGACCCGACGGTGAGCCGACCGACGTACGACCGCGAACCGTGAACTTGTAGCCCGCCGCCGTACCCGATGCGGAGGTCTTTCGCGGTGACCTCGGTCAGCGTCGGATACACGCGGCCGATATCGCTGAACAGGAAGCCGGCCATGCTCTGGCCGAGATCGAACTGGTACTCGACGGAGGCCATCGCCATCGCGCGATCACGGAACCGGTCTTTCGCGTAGCCGCGGAGCAGTTGCGGGCCACCGAGCACCGGGAGATCGGAGAACGGGATCGAGGCGTCCTGGCCACGGACCTCTTCGGCCGTCAGCCGGAGTGCCAGTACGCGCGGGCCCTCCGCCAGACGGATGTAGCGCTGGACGTCGCCGCCGAACCGGATGTAACGCACTGGACCGCGGTCGAAGCTCCGCGCGACGCCGCCGTAGCCGAGCAGCAACCATCCGGTCGAGGGCAGGCTCGAGCGCTCCCATATGTTGGAGGCCCGGCGACTGTCGTAGCGGAGCTCGAGCTCGTTGTAGCTGTACGCGGCGCCCTGCTCGAAGGCGGGGATCGCGGCGGTCAGGTAGTGCTCCGCGATGTCGTCTCCCGGCATGATGTCGTCGGGCGAGCTGCTGCCGAAGCGCTTCCAGAGCACGCCCGAGGTCAAGCGCGCCGACACCGGGCCGCCGAGCCGCACGCGCGCACCGCCGTACACCCGTGTGGCCGTCTCGCGATAGCGCGTGTCGATGGCGATCGGATTGGCGTACGGATCCACCGGCATCCCGGTGGCCGCGACCTCGTCGCCGTTGCCGATCCCGAAGAACCGATCCTTCGGATCGATGCTGTACTCGGCCTCCGCCGTGAGCTTGAGCCGGCGTCCGAAGCGACGGCCGCTCGACAGCTCTGCCGAGTACTGCTGGTTGAACGTCCCGCCGAAGCTGGCGCGCATGCTGAACTGCTCGCGATCGCCGAACAGATCGCGGTGGATGAAGCGAGCCCCGATCGTCAACCCGAAACCGGATGTCACCGCGCCGACCGGGTACACGCCGACGGTGCGCTCGTCGTTGAAGAACACGTCCTTGGTCCGCTCGCCGATCGCGTAGCGATCCATGGCGTACAGCGCGCCGCGCGCGGGCGCGTTCACCACCTCGACGACGAGACGCGGCACGAACAGGAGGACGCGCGGGACGACGCGCCAGTTGTTCGACGCGCTGTCGGGCTCGCCCTTCGCGATGCCGCTTGCCTGATCCGGCAGCGGCGCCGGGGCGACCGATCGGGACGTGCGGGGCGGCTCTGCCGGCTCGGGCGGCGGTGCAGGCGTCGGCTCCGGATCGGGCACTGGGTCGGACGCAGGAGACTTGAACACCGCAGGTGCCGGCTCCGGGTGGGTGTCGGGCGGGTCACGCTTGGGCTGGGCGGCGGCCGACCCGACGGACCCAGCGAGGCAGAGGAGAGAGGCGAGCCATCCGGCGCGCGCTCGGCTCCGGCTGCGAGGGAATATCACCGCACACGTTCAAGCAAGAGCAGGACCAGGGGCGGCCATGGCGCACAGCCTCGCTGCCATGGGCGCACGGTGTGCCACATACAAAGAATGTCGCGACAGATCCGCTCGGTTGGGCACCCCGGGCCCACATCCTATGTAGCCAGCGCGATCGGGAGGTCGCGAAACACCGACCACCGACGCACGCCGATCGGCGCCGGCAGCGCCTTCGACGTGTACTCGAGGACGTCGAGGTCGGCCTGCTGCTCGGAGATATACGCAGCGACGCCGGGGGCGTGGTACGTTGCGTCGCTCATCGCGATCTGGTAGCCCTCGGCCAGCGCCTGGAGCTTCGCCGCGACGTTGACCGTGCCGCCGAAGAAGTCGGCATTGGAGTTCAGCCGCACCGCGATGCACGGGCCGGTGTTGAGCGAGATCCGGAGGCGGATCGGCGTGTCGGCGCGGGTCGGGAAGAAGGTCTGGTGGATCTTGTGAGAGGCGCGCACCGCGTCGACCGGATCGACGAACGTCGCCATCACCGCATCGCCGATCGTCTTGACCACGGCACCACGATGCGCGGACACGATCGCGAACACCTCGTCAAAGTGCCGCTTGATCTCGATGAACGCTGCCGGATCACCGCGGCTCGTGTAGAACGCGGTCGAGCCGACGACGTCGGTGAACAGCAGCGTCTGCTCGCCGACCCCGAGCCGGACATCCGCGCCGATGTATTCCTCGGAGAACAGATCGCGAAAGTCCTGGAACGACAGCAGCTGGCCGGCGCGCAGCGCGTGGTCGCTCCACCTGGCCTCCTCGATCGTGAAGAGGTGTGGCTCGGGCGAGTCGTTGACGAGCTCGAACGTCGCGTCGGGATTCGCGGTGACCACGGTGCCCTCGGACAGCGGGGCCCACTTCACCGTCTGCTCGCCGTCATCGCCGACGTCGAGGTACCAGCCGCCCTCGTGATCGCGCCACACCGTGTAGCGGCCCGGTCGGAGGTGAGGCGACAGCTTGACCTCGCCGCCGGGCGGCAGCGTCCACTGCACGCGGATGTGATCCTTCCGCGCGGGCTCGGCGCTGCAGTACACCTGATCGGGGACGTCGCGGATCGAAGGGTGCACGCGGAACGTGACCTCGACGGTCTCCGGGCGGTCGGTGTCGAAGCCGACCTGACAGACGTCGCAGTGTGCGCGGGCGGCGAGCTGCGCGAGCGTCGGGTTCTCGTCGCGCACGCCGCGACAGTGCGGGCACACGGTGTCCCACGACAGCGCGAGCAGCCCGGCGCGTGTGGCGTGCAGCGCGACCCGCAGCAGATCTTGCTCGGGCAGCTTCCACACGCGTGCGCGCTCGCGGATCTGGATACGGTGCAGGTCGATGTTGTCGCCGTCCCGGATCCAGTCGAGCAACCTGTCGATCGAAGCGCGCGGCAGTCCGCGCTCGATCAACGCCTTGCGCTGGGTCTCGAGCCGCTGGTCTCCGACCGTGCTCAGCGGTGGCGCCGGCAGCATCAGCACGTCGGGGCGCAGCCGATCGAGCTGGGTCGCGAGCGCGGGTAGCACGCGCTTGTACGCGCGCTCGATGGTCGGAAATCCGAGCCGCATCGCGGTGGCTCCGAACGCGCCGCGCGGCACGCCGCCGAAGTAGAGATAGACCCGCGTGCCGGTCGCGATCGGCTCGAGCTGGTGGATCGCGTACATCACCTTCATGAAGCCGCGCTCGTAGATCCGGATCGACGTCAGCCACTGGTTCGCGACCCAGTTCCACGGGAGCTCGATCCACTCGTGGCGAACGCCGCCGGGCTTCGCGGTTCCCCAGCGCTTGCCGGCGCGCTCCTCGAACGTCATCTCCGCGGTCCCGAGCGCGCGGTTCATCCGCGACGTGTCGGCGATCCACGGCCACAGATCCTCGGGGCGGCCGGGCAGATCGAACGTCCACAGCCGCTCGATGCGCTTCTCGTTCGCCCACTCGGCGGGATACGGGTGCTGCGCCAGCAGTTGCTCGAGCGTGAGCCGCTCGATCGTGCGGTGTGCGGTGGCCATGCCCGAGGACACCCAGTATGCCACGGTGGGGTAGACTGCGCGTCGATGACGACGACGACGCACTACCGCAGCTGTCCACTGTGCGAGGCGACGTGCGGCGTCGCGGTCACCGTCGACGGTGACCGGGTCACCAGTGTGCGCGGCGACGACGACGACCCGTTCAGCCGCGGCTACATCTGCCCCAAGGGAACCGCGCTCGCTGACCTCCACGACGATCCCGATCGGCTGCGTCACCCGATGATCCGCGAGGGCTCGTCGTGGCGCGAGGTCGACTGGGACACCGCGCTCGATCACGTCGCCGCGAAGCTGCTCGCGGTCCGCGCCGCGCACGGCAAGGATGCGATCGCCGTCTACCAGGGCAACCCGACCGCGCACAACCTCGGCCTCATCACGTACGGCCAGCTGCTGATGCGCACGCTCGGGACCAGGAACGCATACTCGGCGACGTCGCTCGATCAGCTGCCGCACATGCTCGCCGCGCTGCTGATGTTCGGCAACCAGCTGCTGATGCCGGTGCCCGACATCGATCGCAGCGACCTGTTCATCTGCCTCGGCGCGAACCCGCTCGCGTCGAACGGCAGCATCATGACCGCGCCCGACGTCAAGGGTCGGCTCAAGGCGATCCGCGATCGCGGCGGCCTCGTGATCGTCCTCGATCCGCGTCGCACCGAGACCGCCGACAAGGCCGATCGTCACCTGTTCATCCGACCGGCGACCGACGCCGTGCTGCTGCTCGCGATGATCCACGTGCTGTTCGCCGACTACCTCGTCACACCCTCTCGGCCGCGCCGCCTCGAGACCACCGGCCTCGACGCGCTGCGCGCCGCGGCATCGGCGTGGACGCCCGAGCGCGCGGCCGTGATCACCGGTGTCGCCGCTGCCGACATCCGCGAGCTGGCGCGAGCACTCGCGAGGACGCCACGCGCCGTGCTCTACGGCCGGGTCGGCGTGTGCACGCAGGAGTTCGGCGGACTCGCGGCGTGGCTGTGCTACGCGGTCAACGCGCTGACCGGTCACCTCGACGAGCCGGGTGGCCTGATGTTCACGACGCCGGCAATCGATCCGTTGCCGCTCGCGAAGCTGCTCGGCTTCGACGGCGGGTTCGCGCGCTATCGCAGCCGGGTCAGCGGCAAGCCCGAGTTCGGCGGCGAGTTCCCGGTCACCGTGCTGGCCGAGGAGATCGAGACGCCAGGCGACGGCCAGATCCGCGCGCTGATCACGAGCGCCGGCAACCCGGTGCTGTCCGCGCCCGGCGGGCCGCGGCTCGAGCAGGCGTTCGCGAAGCTCGACTTCATGGTGTCGATCGATCCGTACATGAACGAGACCACCCGCCTGGCGCACGTGATCCTGCCGCCGACGTCCGCGCTCGAGCGCTCGCACTACGACGCCGCGCTCAACGCGTTCGCGGTCCGCAACGTCGCGAAGTACTCGCCGCCGCTGTTCGAGCGCGCCGCCGATGCGCGTCACGACTGGGAGATCTGCCTCGCGCTGTGGACGCGGCTCGGCGTGCCTCGCCGGCTCGGGCCGGGGGCGCGCCTCGTGCGCCGGTTGCTCGGCAAGCTCGGACCCGAGGCGATCGTGGATCTCGCGCTGCGTGCTGGACCGCACCGGCTGTCGCTGAAGAAGCTGCGCGCCGCGCCGCACGGCCTCGATCTCGGCCCCCTCGAGTCGCGGTTGCCGGGCCGGCTCGCGACCACCGATCGCAAGGTCCACCTCGCGCCCGCCGAGTACCTCGCGGATCTCGCGCGCCTCGAGCGCCGGTTCGCAGCGCCGGCTGCTGGTCACGGACCTGGTGACCTCGTGTTGATCGGCCGCCGGCACCTTCGCGATAACAACTCGTGGATGCACAACACCGAGCGGCTCGTGAAGGGGCCGCCGCGCTGCACGCTGTTGATCCATCCCAACGACGCCGCGCTGCGTGGCCTCGCCGCCGGCGATCGCGCGCGGGTGTCGACCACGAAGGGCGCGATCGAGCTCGTCGTCGAGGTGTCGGACACGATGATGCCCGGCGTCGTCAGCGTGCCGCACGGCTGGGGCCACGGTCGCGCGGGCACCCGGCTGCGGGTCGCGAGCGCGCACGCCGGCGCGAGCGTCAACGACATCGTCGATCCCGCGGTGATCGACGAGCTCTCGGGCACGAGTGCGCTGACCGGCCAGCGCGTCGAGGTTGCACGCGCATGACCGAGCGCGGCGCCGAGCTGTTCGCGAAGATCGGCGAGGCCAAGCTGCGTGCGGTGATCGCCGACTTCTACGACCGCGTGTTCCCCGACGTGATGATCGGCTTCATGTTCGCGGGCAAGGACAAGCAGCACCTGATCGATCGCGAGTACGAGATGACCGCGAAGTTCCTCGGCGCGCCGGGCGTGACCTACACGGGCCGGACGATGCGCGCCGCCCACGGTGGCCACACGATCTTCGGCGGCCACTTCGAGCGCCGGCTGCAGATCCTGCGCGAGACCCTCGCCGATCACGACGTCGATCCCGAGGTCGTGCGGGTGTGGATCGACCACACGCTCGCACTTCGCGACCAGATCACGCGCGACAAGGGCTCGGAGTGCAAGGACACCTCGTCGGGGCCACCCCCGGGGGGCGAGCCTGCTCCGCCGAGATGGAGCGAGCCAGCGAAGGCTGGCGAGCGGGGTCAGGACCCCGCCGCCCGGATCAAGCTCGGCCGCAAGCCCGGCTGATTTCCTCGTCACCCCCCGTCGGCGCGCTACCCTGAACGCATGCCGTGGCTGGCGATCGTCGTGTTGCTCGTTGCCGCGTGCTGGGGCACCAGCGGATCGACGCCGGTCGCGTCGACGCCCGCGCCCGAGCCCGTTCAACCCGGCACGATCCGATTTCGCGCGAAGACCCGCTCCGACTGCGCACGCGTGCTGGCCGGGACCGGTGAGCGGATCCGCGCCGAGCTCGCCAGGGTCGGCACCACCGAGCCCATCCTCGACGAGATGCAGGCGGTCGCGATCGAGAGCTGCGAGCAGACGGTGTGGTCCGACGACGTGCTCGCGTGCTACGCGAAGGTCGCCGTCGTCAACGATATCGCCACCTGCACGCCGCTGATGACGCGCGAGCAGCGCGACGACATCTCGTCCCGGATGATGGGCATCGCCGCGCGCATGAACACCGCGCCGCCGCCGTCGTCACCGTGATGCTCACGCCGTGATGTGAGACGCTCGCCGCATGCGATGCACCGTGGTCCTCGGCGTGGCGTTCCACGTCATCTTCAGCGCGGGCTGTGGCGGGGACGACTCGGGTGACGACGGCCCGCGCCCGATGACGTTCGGCGGCGACCGGCCGGTCGATCTGAAGGTGCCGCCGAGCTTCGACGCCACGCGGCGCTATCCGCTGATCCTCGCGCTCCACGGCTACAGCTCGAATGGCTTCGTTCACGGCTCGTACTTCGGGCTGCCGAACCTGGTCGCCAGCGGCGAGGCGCTGCTGCTCGCGCCCGACGGTACCACCGACAGCGGCGGCAAGCAGTTCTGGAACGCGGACCCCGCGTGCTGCGACTTCAACAACAAGAACCCCGACGACGTCGGCTACCTCGGCAAGCTGATCGACGACGTCAGCGCGAGCTGGCCGGTCGATCCCGCGCGGGTGTTCGTGATCGGGCACTCGAACGGCTCGTTCATGGCGTACCGGATGGCGTGCGAGCGTGCCGACGTGATCACCGCGATCGCGGGGCTCGCGGGTGCCGCCTCGTCGGTCGCTGCGAGCTGCACGCCGAGCCGCAGCGTCAACGTGCTGCACATCCATGGGACCGCGGACGCGGTCGTGCCCTACGATGGCGGCGGGCTCGGTGGCGGCGGCGCGGTCGCGAGCGTCCAGCAGTGGGTCGGCCACGGGAACTGCGGCGGCTCGCTCGTCACCCAGGGCACGCTCGACCTCGAGAGCTCGATCCCGGGTGCCGAGACCACGCGGCTGGCCGCGGCCTGCCCGGACGGTGTCGGCATCGAGCTGTGGCGGGTCGACGGCGCCAGCCATGTGCCGAACTGGGGTCCGAGCTTCACGCCCGAGCTGTGGACGTGGCTGACCGATCACGCCCGCCGCTGATCGGTGGTTGGCCCGCGGCCGTCGCCATGATATCGATCGATCACGATGTGGTACCTGGGTTCCGTCCCTCACCAGCCTGACGTGGAGTCGAACGCCTGAGCTTTGTCCCCGTTCCGACTTCTCTTGCCTGTGTGACGACTGTGAGGCTCCCATGGATACCCAGCTGAAGCTCCTCGGCCGCTCGGACGCTCCGACCGCGCTCGAGCCCATCAAGCATCTCAAGGCCAACGTCGATCCGTCGACGCTGTTCCACCGCCAGCTCCTCGACGGCGCCTTCTGGCAGCGCATCCCCGCGTATCGCCTGATCGACGAGACGACGTTTCTCGATCACACGTGGCAGGCCAAGAACACGATCACCAATCCGGCGAAGCTGCTGTCCGCGGTGCAGCACCTGGTGCCGCAGAGCTTCTACGAGGACGTCGCCGAGGGCTTCCGCCACGCGCCGATGTCGATCCGGGTGTCGCCGTATCTGCTGTCGCTGATCGACTGGTCGAACGCCTACACCGATCCGCTGCGCCGTCAGTTCGTTCCGGTCGCGTCCAAGCTCCTCCCCGACCACCCGAAGCTGACGATGGACTCGCTCCACGAGCAGGCGGATGCGCCGGTGCCGGGGCTCACTCACCGCTATCCCGACAAGGCGCTGTTCCTCGCGCTCGACACCTGCCCGGTGTACTGCCGGTTCTGCACGCGGTCGTACGCGGTCGGCGTCGACACCGACGAGGTCGAGAAGGTCTCGCTCAAGGCGACCGAGGATCGCTGGGAGCGCGCGTTCCGCTACATCTCCGAGCGCCCCGAGCTCGAGGACATCGTGGTGTCCGGCGGCGACAGCTACCAGCTCAAGGCCCGCCAGATCACGCTGATCGGCAACCGCCTGCTCGAGCTGCCGAACATCCGCCGCATCCGGTTCGCGACCAAGGGTCCGGCCGTGATGCCGATGAAGCTCATCACCGATCACGAGTGGCTCGACGCGCTGACCGCGGTCGTCGAGCGCGGCCGCAAGCTGCACAAGGAGGTCGTCCTCCACACCCACTTCAACCACCCGAACGAGATCACCGCGATCACGAAGCGCGCGATGGACAACGTGTTCGAGCGCGGCATCATCACGCGCAACCAGTGCGTGCTGCAGCGCGGCGTCAACGACTCGATCGCGACGATGCAGCTGCTCGTCAAGCGACTCGGCCACTGCCAGGTGCAGCCCTACTACGTCTACGTGCATGACCTCGTGAAGGGTGTCGAGGACTTGCGCACGACGCTGCAGACCGCACTCGACATCGAGAAGGCCGTGCGCGGCACGACCGCCGGCTTCCACACTCCGACGTTCGTTGTCGATGCGCCCGGTGGCGGCGGCAAGCGGGTCGCGCACAGCTTCGAGCACTACGATCGCGACACCGGCATCTCGGTGTTCGCCGCACCGTCGGTCAAGCCCGGCTTCTTCGTGTACTTCGATCCGATCGACACGCTGGCCCCCGAGATCCAGGCGCGCTGGACCGACGCGGCGGAGCGCGATCGCATGGTCGAGGATGCGGTCGCAAAGGCCCGCGCGAACCAGCAGGCAACCGCACGCGCGTCGGCCGTGCGCTGAGCGGCGAGTTTCGTTAGGCTCGCTCCATGCGGAGTCTTCTGTGGGTGTCGTGGATCGCGGCGGCGGCGGCATGCACGCACGCGGCGCCGGTCAAATGTCCCGAATCGACTGCAGCCGCGGTGGTGCCGAGCGACTCGCCGCCGGCGCCGCCGCCGCGCGCACCCGAGCTCGACGATCACGGCGTGATCTCGCAGAGCCAGGCGTTCCTCGCCGCCATCGACAAGGCCGACGTCGCGACGTTTCAGTCGATGCTCGGTGTGTCGTTCGTCAACTTCCAGCGCGCGCGGTTCTACGACGCCGCGTACTTCAGCAAGGCGCTGAAGGGCCGCATCGACCGCAAGCTGCCGCCGCGGTCGCGGACGTGCAAGGACGAGCGGGTGTTCCGCGGCCCGAACGTGGCGATCTATGTCGGCGCGTGCGTCGAGCAGATCCCGGCTCACGCCGACAGCCCGTCGACGATCTACGAGGGATGGGAGACGATCGCGTGGGTACCCGAGGGCGGCGTCTGGAAGGTCGCGCACTGGCAGGGGCAGAAGGGCGGCATCGAGGCCGAGCGCGAGGACTGGAACGAGGCGTATCGCAAGTCGACGAGCTTCAAGACCACGGCGAACCAGCACCTGATCGACTCGGTGCGGGGCCGCAAGCCGGGCCTCGCGCTCGACGTCGCGATGGGGCAGGGCCGCAACGCGCTCTACCTCGCGTCGCAGAAGTGGCGCGTCACCGGCGTCGACATCTCCGACGAGGGGATCCGCATGGCCAAGGAGGCCGCGGCGAAGGCCAAGCTGAAGCTACAGACCGTGCAGGCCGACAACAACAAGTACGACTTCGGCACCGCGCGCTGGGATCTCGTGACGCTCATCTACGCCGGCGATGACCCGAAGCTCGTCGAGCGCATCAAGCCGAGCATCCGCAAGGGCGGGCTGTTCGTCGTCGAGTACTTCCACGAGGACGCGACGCAGGGCACCGGGATCGGTGGCTTCGCGACCGGCGAGCTCGCCGCGCTGTTCGCCGACGGCTGGAAGATCGTCAAGGACGAGGTGGTCGAGGACGTCGCGGACTGGACGCTGCGCAAGACCAAGCTCGTGCGCTTCTTGGCCGAGAAGCAGTAGCGCCGGAGCGAACCGCAGGCGAAGCAGTAACCCTCATGCGATGACGGCGAACGTCTGGTGGTTGCGCGCCACCAGCCGGCCATCCTCGCCCCACAGCTCGCGGGTCTCGAGGAAGAAACCGTCCGCGCAGACCGGCACGCTGCCGCGATAGAGCAGCGGCGCCTCGGGATCGAGGCCGTCGAGATCGGTGACGACCTCGAGCGTGTACGCGATCGTCGCGCACGGCCGGCTCGCCGGAAACTTCGTGAACGCGGCGGGCCACCACACATCGATGAGGGACGCGATGTACGCGGCGTCGCGCACGGCGCAGGGCTCGCAGGGCCGGAGCCAGCCGACCGTGCGGGCGACGGCACCATCGGCGAGCGGCAGCCCTTCGATCGGGCGGTACTCGAAGTGCCGCGCGAACGCAGGCCACGTCATCCGCGAATCGGCCGCGAGATCGGTGGCCGGGAGCGTGCGCCACGACGTCACCTCCGGCGGCTCCAGATCTCGCCACGCGAGGGGGCCGCTCCCCGGCCGAGACGTCGCGAGCACTGCCACCGCATGCGCGCGGACCTCGCCGCCCTGGACGAGCGCGGCGCGCGCCGCCGACAGGTTGTTGCCGGTGCGCAAGAGCTCGACGGTGATGTCCGCGGTTCCGACCTCGACGGGCGACGCCAGCGTGGCGGTCACCGAGCGCACCTTGCGGACCGGATCGGCCACGCGCTGCTCGATCGCGCGGATCATCGCGGCGATCGTGAAGCCGCCGAAGGCCCCACGTCCCTGCTGCCAGCCAGCCGGTACATCGAGCCTGTACTGGTCACCGTGCGGGGCGGGCGTCGTGACGTCGGTCAGCGTGGCCATGTCACCGTCTACCACGCCGGTGGCGCGGTCACTCGAGGATGCAGCGCATCGTCGTCACGGTGTCCGGGGCTGGCGCCTCGCTGCGCACGATCTCGAGCCGCAGGTTGCCTGCCGCCGGGCACTTCACCGGATCGCTGACGAGCTTCCAGCACGGCGCGGTCTCCGGCGAGCCACACGCGGCGATCGGCCTCGCGGTGATGCCGACGGTATCGGCGACGATGCAGTCGGGCTGGAGGCCGGGAGTACTGGCGTCGACGTCGGCGAGGATCGAGCTGTTCACGCACGACGATCCGCCGACGCGGTTGAGCAGCGTCGCGATCTGGGTGAGCCCGCTGGACAGGTCGGGCTGGCAGATCGTCGTCGACGTCGAGCGGTCGGGGAACGCGTCGAAGAACGCCTTCATCCGCACGCCCGGATCGGCGACCTCGAGGCCGTTCGCGCTCTGGTAGGTGCACGAGCGCGCGAGCGCGATCGTCGTCATGTTGTTGATCTGGCGCTCTTCGACCGCGAACGGCGTCGTGGCGCCCATGATGCCGCCGACCACGACCTTGCGTGGATTGCTCTTGAGCCCGAGCAGGAAGTCACGGAACACCGAGATGCTCTCGACCACGCTCGAGGTCGAGCTCGCCGTGCAGCCCGACTTGGTGCCGACCTGGTTCATCTCGTCGGACGTCGTGCCGCCCCCCGCACAGGTGACGCCGAACCGCGTGCAGCGGAACGAGTTGAGCGGCCCGAGCGCCCCGGTATCACCCGCCGCGAACAGCGACGCGGTCTTCGCCGAGCAGTCGTCCTCGTCGGTCAAAAAGACCACCGCGAGCAGCGCGTCGGGGCGGAGGAAGCCGGGGTTCGCTGTGGTGTTCGCGAGCGCACGGCGCATCGCCGCGAGGGGTTGCTCGAAGCCGCAGCCGGTCGCGCCGACCCGCGCCATCTGCGCGAATACCGTGGCCAGATCGCCAGTGTAGTTCTTGATCCGGCTGCCGTCGGTCTGCTTGACGTCGCTGATGAAGTTGCCGGTGACCGGCGCGCCGTTGGTCTGCAGCACGCCATCCTTGCCGGTGCTCGCGCAGCCACCCTGGCCGATCGTGCCGATGCCGGGTCCGGGCGGTCCGCTCGTGGCCGACGTCCCCATGTCCGTGCTGACCACGCCGAGGTGGATGTCGGGCAGCCCACCTTCCTGACTGTTGAGCACGTTGATGAAGTTCGGAAAGTTGTTCGCGAGGTTCGCCTGCTTGTCCTGCATCGAGCCCGAATCGTCGATGACGAACAGCATGTCGATGTTGCGGTTCATCGTGGACGAGAACTCGACGACCGGCTTGTAGGGATCATCCGTCGGCCCACCGTCCAGGCCCGGCAACCCACCACCACCGCCGCCACACGCCCCGAGAAGCGCGACCACGAGTCCCATGCGAATCCCCATCCGCCCATCGTACCCAAAGTCCGAGGTCCCGTGGGCGCGGCAACGATCAGATCAGTCGAGCGCCTCGATGACGATCCGGCCGTTGCGATGCGCGACCGTGAACCGCTGGGGCACGCGATCATCACCGGTCGGCGTACCGCCGCGGAACGCGCGGCCGCCACGGAACGAGCCGCCGCCAAACCGCCCGCCACCGAACGGGCCGCCACCACCGAACGGGCCACTGCCACCGCGCGGGTCGAACGGGCTGCCCCAGCCACCACCGCCGCCGCCGCCGCGATTTCGATCTTCCCAGGCATCGCGGCCGAGGATCTCGACGCCCTTGCCGTAACCGATGTGCTCGTCGGCGACCATGCGCGCGATCAGCTTCTCTCGCGTCCCCATGAACCACAAAAACGGCGCGAGGATGAGCAGCTGGTACGCCCCCATCACGCCGAGGATCACGAAGCCGATCGCGACGACCCGCGATACCGTGACCGAGACGTCGGTTGCCCGCACGTAGTCGAGCCGCTTCGAGAGCAGCGCGCGCAGGATCCGCCCGCCATCCATCGGCAGCGCGGGGATCAGGTTGAAGGCCGCGATCACGACGTTGATCCAGCCGACCATCGACACGAGCGGCGCGTCGAACAGGGCCCCGAGCCCGAGGCCTGCACCGGCGAGCAGGACCGAGACTGCCGGACCGGCCGCCGCGATCGCGAGCTCGTGGTTCGCGGTGCGCGGCATGTTGACCAGCTTCGCGGCGCCGCCGAGGAAGCCGAGCTCGATGCCGGAGACGTGAACGCCAAGCCGGCGCGCGACGATCGCGTGACCGAGCTCGTGGAGCAGGACGCAGCCGAACGCGAGGCAGATGACGAACACGCCGGCGACCCCGCCGAACGCCACGAACACGAGGGCGAGCAGCAGGAGGAAGCTGAGGTTGATGTCGATCGGGAAGCCGAGAAGTTTCCCGAGCCGCCAGGACTTGAACATGGCGTCAACGTGCGCACGGCGTGACCGTTGTCAATTCGCGGGGTTTGGTCGTGGCCTGGCGCGGTCCTGGCCGGCCCGGCGGTGACCTGCCCGATCGTGCGGGAAGTTCCGGCGCGCTGGCGTGCACTGCGGCACGTCAGGTCACGCCGGTCGATCGCCGGCCGCAGCCGGGCGTGGTCTCGCGTCGCCAGTCACGTCGACGAGCTGCCCGATACGGCGCGCGAGCTCGCGCCGGTCCTCGGCATCGATCCACGGGATCGACACGCGCGCGAGGTCGGCGCCATCGGCTGCCGCGAACCGCACGTAGTCGCCCCACACGGTGACGCCATGGCGCGACCGGATGCGGACCTCCTGGACGTGCTTGCCGTCCACCACGAGCACGCGGCCGTCGTCGAAGATCTCGAGGGCGCGGCGCGCGCGGTCGCGGAACAGCCGGCGCGCGTAGACGACGTAGCGATCACCGTGGTCCGCGAGCAGCACCTTGTCGAGGCCGCGGCCGATCTCGATCGCGCGGCGGATGTCGCCAGCGTGATCGGCGAGCGCGCTCCGCAACCGCGCGGCGAGCCGGTCGAGCGTCGCGAGCGCCTCGAGGCCCTCGG
Organism: Deltaproteobacteria bacterium; assembly: GCA_013812655.1. Lineage (GTDB taxonomy): Bacteria > Myxococcota_A > Polyangia > Haliangiales > Haliangiaceae > JABFXX01. The sequence continues at coordinate 27,940 of JACCTC010000205.1, forward strand.
GCTCGAGCAGGCTGACCGGTTCGACGCCGAAGATCCGCCGCATGCCGCCAGGCAGCTCGATCCAGATCCCGAGGTCCTCGTGCGGGACGTCGCGCGCGGTCACGAGCCGGCCGTCGATCTTGATCGAGCTCCGGACGTCGGGCTTCTTCTTGCGATGGTCGAGGAGGGTCACGACCTTGTCGACGATATGCAGCGTGCGTGAGCCCACCGCAAGCTTCAGGGCGCGTGGCTCGACCTCGAGCCGCAGGCGTCCCTCGGCCGTGAGCGCCTCGAGCCGGTCGCCCTCGTCGTCGCGATACGCCACCCGTCAACGGTAGCCGATGCCCCCTGCCACGGGTATAACCGCGCCGCGAAGCGACCCGACGCGACCCCGAGGAGACCGAGAAGACCATGACCGCTCAGTACACGTACGTGATGAAGGATCTGCGGAAGCTCGTCCCGCCGAAGCGGGAGATCCTCAAGGGGATCTGGCTGTCGTTCTACCCGGGCGCCAAGATCGGCGTCCTCGGCAACAACGGCGCGGGCAAGAGCACGCTCCTGCGGATCATGGCAGGCGTCGACACGGAGTTCCTCGGCGAGGCGTGGCCAGCGCCCGGCCTCAAGATCGGCTACTTGCCGCAGGAGCCGCAGCTCGATCCGACCAAGACGGTCAAGGAGAACGTCGACGAGGGCGTCGCCGAGACCCGCGCGATCCTCACGCGCTTCGAGGAAGTCTCGATGAAGCTCGGTGAGGAGATGTCCGACGACCAGATGGAAAAGCTGCTCGCCGAACAAGGCCGCCTCCAGGATCAGATCGAGGCAGCGAACGCGTGGGAGCTCGATCACACCGTCGAGATGGCGATGGACGCGCTGCGCTGCCCACCAGGCGACTCCGACGTCAACGTGATCTCCGGTGGCGAGCGCCGTCGCGTCGCGCTGTGCCGGTTGTTGCTGTCCAAGCCCGACATGCTGCTGCTCGACGAGCCCACCAACCACCTCGATGCCGAGAGCGTCGCGTGGCTCGAGCGCATGCTCGAGGAGTTCAAGGGCACGGTCGTCGCGATCACCCACGATCGCTACTTCCTCGACAACGTCGCGAAGTGGATCCTCGAGCTCGACCGCGGTGAGGGCCACCCGTTCGAGGGCAACTACTCGGGCTGGCTCGAGCTCAAGGCCAAGCGGATGAAGGACGAGGAGCGCCAGCAGGACGCGCGCTCGAAGATGCTCGCTCGCGAGCTCGAATGGGTCCGGCTGTCGCCGAAGGCCCGCCAGGCCAAGAGCAAGGCCCGCCTCAACCGCTACGACGAGATGGTCGCCGAGGCGCAGAAGGAGCAGCGTGACGCGTCGCTCGAGATCGTGATCCCGCCGGGACCGCGGCTCGGTGGCGAGGTCGTCAGCTTCGAGGGCGTGACGAAGTCGTTCGGCGACCGCATGCTGATCGACAACCTGACATTCAAGCTGCCGCGCGGCGGCATCGTCGGCGTGATCGGCCCGAACGGCGCCGGCAAGACGACGCTGTTCCGCATGATCATGGGCGTCGAGCAGCCCGACAAGGGCAAGATCAAGATCGGCGACACCGTCAAGCTCGGCTATGTCGACCAGAGCCGCGATGCGCTCGATCCCGACAAGACGATCTTCGACGAGATCAGCGAGGGCATGGAGCACCTGATGATGGGCGAGCGGTCCATCAACTCGCGCTCGTACGTCTCGAGCTTCAACTTCAAGGGCCAGGATCAGCAGAAGCGCGTCGGCATCCTCTCGGGTGGCGAGCGCAACCGCGTCCACCTCGCGAAGATGATCAAGCGCGGCGGCAATCTGCTGCTGCTCGACGAGCCATCGAACGATCTCGACGTCGACACCCTGCGCGCGCTCGAGGACGGCCTCGAGAAGTTCCCGGGCTGCGCCGTCGTGATCAGCCACGATCGGTGGTTCCTCGATCGGATCGCGACTCACATCCTCGCGTTCGAAGGCGACTCCCACGTCGAGTGGTTCGAGGGCAACTTCGCGGACTACGAGGCGGACCGCAAGCGCCGGCTCGGGACCGATGCGGACCAGCCGCACCGGATCAAGTACAAGGCGCTGCGGGTCTGACCGCCACGGTCAGCTGATCGGATCCGGCTGCGTCTCGCACGGGCATTTCGAAGAGATTGGCCGCCAAGCACGCCAAGGTCAGAGCCTCCTCACCACGGTCACGCCAGCGGCGAGCACACGAAGATGCAGCGGCGCGACAGCGCGTCGAGCCGCCGCTGATCGTAGCCGCCGTACATCGCAACGACATCGAAGTCGGCCTGCTGCACGAGCAGGCTGAGCTCCGATGGGTAGTACACGTGAACGTCCTGGCGGTCGGTGCCGGGCGGCGAGCCGTCCGATGACGCGACGGTGAGATCGAGAGAGCGGATCTGGGCCGCCGGGTCGTAGGACCGGCGCGCGCGGATCGTGATCTTCGCGTCGTCGGGGAGCACGTAGGCGATCTCGAGATCCTCGGCGAGTAGCCGCTCGGGCGACGGCAGGAAGGTATCGATGACGAGGCGGCCGTTCGGCGCGAGGTGGCGGCGGGCGCAGCGCAGGCACGTGAGGGCGTCGTCGAGGGTCAGCAGCAAGTTGACGCTGTTGAACGCGAGCACGACGAGATCGAAGTCGTCACGGCCGAGATCGAACGAGCGCATGTCGGCCTTGACCCACTCGATGTCGACGCCGGCACCGCGCGCGTTGCGCTGAGCCTGCGCGATCATCGAGTCGCTGTCGTCGAGCCCGGTGACCTGCGAGCCCTTGACCGCGAGCGGGATCGCGATCCGGCCGGTGCCGCACGCGAGCTCGAGCACGCGCCGCGCCTCCGAGGCCATCTTGATCCAGAACAGCAGATCGTCGTGGCGGCTCGCGTGGCACGCGTCGTAATGCTCGCCGTCGTTGAGGAACGAGCGTGGCGGAACGGTCACGGTCACGGTTGGTATCATGGCCGCGGCGACGGCGGCTTGTGGTCCTTGTCGTGGTGGTGATGATGGGGGCGCAGCCGGATCTCGGCGACGATCGGCCGGTGATCGCTGGCGCGTGTCGCGAGATCGGTGTCGCAGCGCGCGAGCCGCATGAAGTCGAGGTCGCCGCGCACGAAGATCGCGTCGAGCGCGCGGACCGGGCCCCACGCGGGGAACGTCAGCGGGCGGCGCTCGATGCCGCGGAACCCGACCGGCGCGAGCAGATCGCCGAGGCCGCCGTAGACGTCGTTGAGATCGCCACCGACGATGATCGGCGTCTCGTGATGGAGGTGCGCGAACGGGTGGCTGTCGAGGAACATCTGCAGCTGGAGCTTGCGCTCGTAGCGCGCGAGCCCGAGGTGCATGTTGAACACGTGGATCGTGCGGTCGACGTCGTCGTGGCGGACGCGCAGGACGGCGTGGAGCGCGCTGCGGGCCTTCTTGAAGCGGCACGTCAGGTCGAGGTTCGACGACTCGATCAGCGGATAGCGCGACAGGACGGCGTTGCCGTACTGGCCGCCGCCGCGCACGTTGACGTTCGGGTACCACGTCCGGTAGGGCAGGCCGAGCTCCTCGCCGAGCAGGTCGCACTGCTTGTCACCACGTGACCGGGTGACGCCGGCGTCGACCTCCTGCAGCATCAGGATGTCGACATCGAGCTTGCGGATCACGTCGACGATGCGGCTCGGATCGTACTTGCGATCGACGCCGCCAATGCACTTGTGGATGTTGTAGCTGAGGACCTTGAGCCTCATGGCGTCGCCTGGCTCGCTGCGGCGGGCAGCGAATGCGACAGCTGCGCGACGACGACCGTCTCGTCATCGGCGAGCGGGCGCCCGGCACGATGGGCTGCGACCCCGGCCTGGACGATGTCGTGGACGACCAGTGGTGCCGAGGCCGCGACCAGCCGCGGTCGGTCGAGCTTCTTCAGCAGGTGCTGGAGGCGACGGTCCCCGAACGGCTTACCCGCGGGATCCTGCGCTTCGATCACACCATCGGTATACCAGACGATGAGATCGCCGGGTTCCAGCGCGCGCTGGTGGACCTTCGGCACGGTTGCCGGGCCGAGGCCCAGCAAATTTCCGCGGCCGACGAGGGCGTGCAGCTCGATGGCGCGGGCGGGATCTGCCGCGGCGCTGCGACAGAGGTATGGCGCGGTGTGGCCGCACGACACGTAGGCCACGCTGCGCTCGACCGGATCGAGGATCGCCGCGAAGCAGCTCATCGCGAGCTCGCCACCCCCGACCCGGCGGACCGCGGCCTCGAGCGCGGCCACGAGGTCGACGAGATCGAGGGCCGCGCCGCTGCGGCGGACGCAGACGTCGCACGCGCCGATCGCGGCCGCGGTGACCATCGCCGAGGCAACGCCGTGACCGGTGACATCGCCGATCGCGACGAGCACGCGGCCATGCCCAGCAGCCGCACCACCATGCTGAGAACCTTCCAGTGACCCTTCTGATAGTGAATAGACGCCCCAGAAGTCACCGGCACACCGGGTCGCCGGCTGCCACGAGCCGACGACGGCGACCGCGCCGTGGACGTGGGGGCCCTTGCCTGGCAAGAGCTCGCCCTGCACGGTGGCGGCGAGCTCGACCTCGCGTGCCAGCGCCGCGCGCTCGGCAGCCTTCTGCGCCATGCGAGCGTGCAGCATCGCCTCGGCGAGCCGCTCGGCAACGCGCTCGACGAACGCGAGGGATCGACCGCGCAGCCGCGGGCCGGCGACCGGGATCACCAGGAGCGCGAGGATCTCGTCGCTGCTGCGGACCGCGACGATCGCACGGGCGCCGTGATGCTCGAACAGCTGATCGGCGACCGCTCGCAGATCCGCGGGCACCGCCTCGAGATCGTCGGCGAACAGTGGCGCGCGATACTCCGCGAGCCACGACATCAGCAGCGGATCCGGCGCGTGGGCGTCATCGATCCGGCCGCTCCCCGCCGCGGTCTGCGCCCGCATCGTCTCGGGGAACAGCGACGCGGCGACGGTGGCCTTCGCGTGCAGCGTCGTCCAGCCCCAATCCTCCTCGGAGGCGAGCAAGATCTGCGCGCGCACGCCGACGCCGAGATCGATGATGTCGATCGCGAGCTGCGCGATCGCGGGTGCCTGCGCCATCGAGCGGGCACGGGTCACGAGCTGCGCGACCAGCCGCTCGAGGGGACCTTCGCCGCCGCGCGCGCCACGATCGATCAGCGCGAAGGTCGCGAACGTGTTGCGGACGCCGACGAAGCACAGCGCGAGCACCGCGGTCACGCCCCACCACGGCACGCTGGGCCCTAGCTGTGCGAGGCAGAGCCAGCCGAGCACGATCGCGCCGGCAAAGTGCAGCACGAGCTGCGGCGCGGTGGTGTCGACCGCGCGCACCCGCAGTAGATCCTCGACGATCAGCGCGCGCACGACGAGCAGGCTGCCGACGCCCGAGAGCAGCCAGCCGAGCGGGAACACGCCGACGCCGTACGCGAGGCCGACGTCGACGAGCCCGGAGTAGGTGACGAAGTTCGCGAGCAGGATCGAGCGGAGCTGGCGGCGCTCGTGCGACGGCTTGCTCGTGAGAGCCGCGAGCGCGAGGCTGCTGAAGCCGCCGACCGAGAGCACGACGGTGTGGACCAGCGCGAGCCACGCCCACGAGCCCGCGCGCGGATACCAGAAGTGGCCGAGCCACTGCACGCCGTCGATCGCGGCGTTCGTCGTGCTGCCGATGACAACCCACACGAACGCATTCGCGACGCCGAACCACACCCAGTAGCGATAGCGGCGGTACTTGCGAACCATCGCGAGCTGGAGGCCGGCACCGGTCGCGGCGGCGAGCGGGATGAACGAGGTCGCGACCCGGAACAGCTGCTCGGCGACGTCGGGGTTCGTGATCGATGGCGACAGCATCATCACGGTCGCGTAGGGCAAGAGTGTCAGGCAGTGCGCGAGCAAGTAGAGTCGCAACACGGGCGCGCCGCGCATCACCGCGGTGTAGGCGATCACGATCAGCATCGCCGCTGGCGCGAGCGCGAACGGCAGCGACAACAGGTGCGCCTCGTAGCTCGCGCTCGACCACAGCTCCATCTGCGAAGTGACTCTAACTCGTGTACGATTCGATCGTGGCGGATCAGCGCAATCCATCCGGTCGTCGACCGCCGATCCTGCCGCTGCCACCTCCACCGGAAGACCGCGATCTCGATCCGCACTCGCATCGTGCGCCGCGCCGCGGCAAGCCGCAGGCCGAGGTGACGTCGGAGCTGCCGCGGCTACCGGAGGTCGAGCTCCACGACGAGGCCAGCGAGGTGCGGGTCGATCATCGCGCGCTCTCGCCGAACCGCAACGAGCTGACCGGCGCACGTTCGGTCGGCGCTGCCCAGCACCAGCATCCGAACGTCACGCGCGTGCAGCGCCCGAACGCGCCGCAGAAGCAGCCGAAGGTCGAGGCAACCGCGATCCTCGAGCCGCAGCCACCTCCGCGCAGCGCCGCGCAGCGGGTGCAGACCGCGCAGCACTCGTCGCTGATCGGCGGGCGCTATCAGATCGTCAGCCGCATCGGACAGGGCGGCATGGGCAAGGTCTACAAGGTGACGCACATGCACCTGTCGCGGACCTTCGCGCTCAAGATCATCTCGAACCAGGTCGCCGAGACCGACGAGGCCCGCGAGCTGTTCTATCGCGAGGCCCGCTTTGCATCCGCGATGTCGCATCCGAGCATCACGTCCGTCGTCGACTTCGGCGAGGACGAGAAGGTCGGGATGTTCATGGTCATGGAGATGGTGGACGGCGAGCCGCTCAACCGGATGCTGTTCCGCGAGAAGCGGATGTCCGTCCGCAAGGCGTGCGAGATCGTCCTCCAGGTCGCCGAGGCGCTGCACTACATCCACAAGCAGAACGTCGTCCACTGCGACATCAAGACCGAGAACATCCTGATCTCCGAGGAGGATCACGAGGGCAAGCGATCCAAGATGATCGCGAAGCTCCTCGATTTCGGCCTCGCGCGCTCGCTGACCGCGACCCGCGCGTCGACGTCGCTGTCGGGCACGCCGCACTACGTGGCGCCCGAGCGGATCCGCGGCGAGCCCGCGTCACCCGCGAGCGACGTCTACGGCGTCGGCATCCTGCTCTACGAGCTCGTCACCGGTGCAGTGCCGTGGGACGGGCCGGTTCAGAAGATCCTCGCCGGTCACCTCGACGAGATGGCGAAGCCGCCGTCGCAGATCATCGAGGGCGGCATCGACCCGGCGCTCGAGCGGCTGATCTTTCACGCGATCGAGAAGAAGCCGATCAACCGCCACAAGGACATGGGCGCGTTCATCTACGAGCTGCGCGCCGTGATGGACATGCTGGGGATCAGCCGCCGCGCGAAGGCGGGCGCTCCGAAGCGCGTCGTGATCGAGCAGCGCGTCGATACCAAGGCGAGCCGCCGCGACGAGCTCGCGCGCACCGCGTTCGATGCGTGCCGGCTCCCGCTCGCGCTGGTGACGCCGCAGGGCGTGATCGAGGCGGCGAACCCGGCGTTCGCGAAGTTCGTGATGGGCGTGGCCGTCGAGGTCGAGGGCCTGCCGGTGCGCTCTACGCCGCTCGCGAATGCCTGGCAGACCTGCGAGCAGGACCTCGCACGTACGCTCGCCGGCAACCCGGTGCGCCGGATCATCGAGATCGACGTCGCCGATGGCGAGGTTCGCCGGCTGTTGCTGTGGCTCGATGCGGTATCGAGCGATCACGTCGTGCTCGGCGTGCAGCCGCTCGAGCTGTGATCGACGGAGATCGCAGCTTCCCGAGCACGTTTACCCGAGAACTACCCGACCATCGCGTGCGTGATCGGCTAGCGTGCTCGCCTTCGACGAGCGGCGATGGTCGATCATCCGCAGCTCGAAGGTACAAGGGGTTGAATGTCTCGTTTACTCGCGATCTGGATCGTCCTCGTTGGCAGCCGCGCATTCGCGCAGACACCGCCGGCGCCACCACCTGCGCCCGCGCAGGCGCCTGTACCCGCACCGCAACCCGCGCCGGCGCCCCCCGCACCCACAGAAACCGGCGGCGACGTCGAGGGTGCCAAGCGCCACTTCGAGCAAGCCGTCGCGCTATTCAATGACGGTAACTTCCCCGCGGCGCTCACCGAGTTCGAGCAGGCGTATCGCCTGCGGCCGGCCGCGTTCGTGCACTACAACATCGGGCTCACGCTGAAGGCGTTGTTCCGGTACTCCGATGCGATCGTGTCGCTGCAGCGCTACCTCGACGAATCGACCGCGCTGACGCCCGAGCGTCGCGCGGAGGCCACGCAGATCATCAACGAGATGAAGGCGCTGCTCGCTGACATCACGCTCGTCGTGCTTCCCGCTGGCGCTGCGGTCACGGTCGATGGTCGATCGATGGGCGTCTCCCCGTTCAGCCGGCCCCTCTCGATCGCCGCCGGCATCCACAAGCTGGAGGTCACCGCCGACGGCCACGAGCCGCAGAAGCGTGACCTCATCGTCACCGCGGGCGTGCCGCTGCGGATCGAGCTCGCGCTGAAGGCGATCTCGACGACCGGCAAGGTGCGGATCACGTCGTCGGTGCCGCGCGCGACGGTCCTGATCGATGGCAAGGCCGTCGGAATGGCGCCGCTCGAGCTCGAGCTCGAGGCCGGCGGTCATCGCCTCGAGGTCTCGGCGCCGGACCATCATGTTCGCCGCGACGAGCTCGTGATCGCGGCAGGGCAGACCCGCCAGGTCGAGGTCACGCTCGACCGCGTCATCGTCGAGAAGAAGCGCTGGTACAAGAGCTGGAAGGTGTGGACCGGCGTCGCGGTGGTCGTCGCCGGCGGCACCGTGGGCTGCGGCCTCGCCGGCTGCTTCGATACCCAGCAGGGCCCGATCGAGGGGACCTTGGCCCCCGGCGCAGGGAGTGTGCGGTGAGGTCCGCCGTGAACTGCCTTGTCGTGGCCCTCGCGTCGGTCGCGCTCGTGACCGGCTGCGAGCAACCTCGCACCGAGCTGATGATCGGCATCGCGACCGACATCCGGGCGCCGAACCTGATCGATGGCGCGGAGCTCCTCGTCACCCGGGCGCGGGATGGCTTCATCGAGCAGCAGGTCTCGTGGGTGATCACCGGCGTGCCGAACCAGCCGGTCAACCTCCCCGGTTCTTATGGCATCTACTCCGACGGTGAAGAGATCAAGCTCGACATCGTGCTGACCGGCCTCAAGGGCGCCACGCCGGTGGTCACTCGCCGCGCCGTGCTCAACCTCGTCGAGGGCAAGACGCTGTTCTTCCGGATGGGCCTCACCGCCGGATGCATCGACAAGGACGACTGCCTCGCGACCCAGAGCTGCACCGAAGGTGTCTGCCGCGACGTCGAGATCAACGCCGACCAGCTGCCCGACTTCAAGCCGGAGCTGATCACCGAGCTGAGCTGCGCGAGCGGCACCAACTACATCGACACCGCGACCGGCGTTTCGCTGCCCCTCACCGAGGGGGCCGAGGAGTGCCCGGTCGGCTTGTGCCTCGAAGGCACCTGCCTGAAGCCGCCCCCCGAGCAGACCGGGACGCGCACCGTCACCGGTTACCAGTTCACGACGTACATCCAGCCGACGAAGACGACGAACGTGCCCACCGATCTGACGACGTTGATGCCGCGTGCGCTCGTCCCGAACACCGATGGCAACTTCACGATCATCCCGGGTCGCGGCGCGACCGATGGCTCGTTCGTGATCGACGAGGTCCCCCACGGCCTCTACTACCTGCAGGTCGGGACGAACTACTTCGTGACGCGCGCGAACAGCTTCGACCTGACGTCGGCACGGCTCGGCCGGCCCGATGCAATGGCGCCAGTCGCGACCTCGACGATCACGCTCGGTACGGTGACCGGCCTCGACACCTGGGCCGACGGCGACGAGCTCGAGGCGTTCGCCGTCGACGCGGACACGTGGTGGTTTGCGCTGCAGGACATCAACCCGATCACGGTCGGCACGACGACGCTCAGCAACTACTCGTTCACGGCGCAGCAGGCAAACGGCTCGTACCGCGGAAACTTGATCCGCAACGATCCCACCGCGCTCATCCAGCTGCGTGGCAAGCAGACCGCCAGCGGCGACTTCTACCGGACGGCGACGAACTTCTGCCCGCTGCCGCTGTTTACCCAGACCGACGGCGGAACCTCGACGGTCAATGGCGCCTTCGTGCCCGTCCCGCAGACGGCGATGTTCACGGCGGACTTCCGGACGTCGCAGTGGGATGCCGCGCTCGGCTACAACGGCACGAACCTGACGGCGTTGCATCCGCAGGCGGTAGAGTTCGCCAGCTCCGGGGGCTTCAGCATCTCGCTGCTTGGCAACGCGGGCGGTCCGCTCCATGGTGAAGTCGGCGCGACCGCCGACTACCTGTTCGCGCCGGTGCCGCACGGCCCGGATCGCGTGTTCGCGAACATGTCGTACGGCATTCCGACGTTGCCTGGGCTCTGGGCGAGCGTCCTCGACATCCGGAGCGGCGGGTTCGTGCGCGTGCAGCTACCGAGCACCACCGCAGCCGCGGGCATCAGCGTCGGCATCAGTCAGAATAGCCTGCTCGCGGCGAGCAGCGGACCGATCACGCCGGCCATGGGGCCGGTCAGCGCACCGACGATCGACGGCCTCGATCTGTTCCGGCCGCAGAGCCAGCAGGTCAAGACGTCGCCGACGCTTACCTGGCAGCCGCCGACGATCGGCAAGCCCTCGCAGTACCAGGTCGAGGTCATCCGGCTCACCGCGATGGGCACGAGCACGCTTCGCGCGACGGTCGCGACGCTGTTCACGACCGAGCCCACGCTCGTGATCCCGCCAGGCGTGTTGATGGTGGGGCAGTCGTATGTCGTCAGGATCATCGCCGAGACCACACCGAATACCGACGCGCCGTTCCGCCGGAAGTTCCCGGCCGCGACGAGCACGATCGCGTCATCGATCTTCGTGCCAACCGTCGAGACCGGGACGCCCGTGGATCCTCCGATGGTGGACGCGGCGGTCCCCAAGCCGGTCGATGCCCCCGGCGGGGGACAGATGGTCGATGCGGCAATCGACGGCCCGTAGCTGACATCGTCGGGGTTGCCCTGCGGGCCCTTCGCGACTAGGTTCCTCGCCTGTCACGGAGGATCCCATGAACGTCGCGAAGTCCTGGTGCTCGGCCCTGCTGGCCGGCACGCTGATCGCCCTCGTCGCCCCCGCGCTCGCGCAGCCGGCACCCAAGGCGGAGCTGCGCGCTGCCGAACCGGCACCCGCGGATCCCAAGGTCGTGTTCGAGCGCTACACGCTGCCGAACGGCCTCGAGGTCATCCTCGCGCCCGACAAGAGCGTCCCGCTCGTCGCGGTGAACCTCTGGTACCACGTCGGCTCGGGCTATGAAGTTCATGGCAAGAGCGGCTTCGCGCACCTGTTCGAGCACATGGTGTTCCAGGGCAGCAAGCACGTCGGCGACGACAAGCACTTCGACGTGCTCAAGAAGATCGGCGCCGACGGCGTCAACGGCACGACGAACCCCGATCGCACGAACTACTTCGAGATCGTCCCGTCGAACCAGCTCGAGACCGGGCTCTGGCTCGAGAGCGATCGCATGGGCTACCTGCTCGAGAAGCTCACCAAGAAGAGCCTCGACAACCAGATCGAGGTCGTGCGCAACGAGCGCCGCCAGCGCTACGACGACGTGCCCTACGGCAAGGCGCGATTCGCGCTCTACGCCGCGCTCTATCCCGAGGGTCATCCGTATCGCTACCTGACGATCGGCAAGCACGAGGACCTCGAGGCGGCGTCGCTCGACGACGTCAAGGGGTTCTTCAAGACCTGGTACGTGCCCGCGAACGCGACGCTGACGCTCGTCGGCGACTTCGACGTCACCGCGACGAAGCAGCTCGTCGAGAAGTGGTTCGGCTCGTTCCCGAAGAGCGCGAAGCCCCAGGTGGTCGCGGTGCCCGCGCCGGCGATCAAGTCGACGACGATCACCGTCGACGACGAGTTCGCGAAGCTGCGCCAGGTGACGTTCGCCTGGCACTCGCCCGCGAACTACGGTGAGGGCGACGCCGAGCTCGCCATCGCGGCAAACGCGTTGACCCGCGAGGGTCCAGGTCGCCTGTTCAAGGCGCTGGTCTACGATCGGCCGCTCGCGCAGAGCGTGTCCGCTGGCCAGGTCGGCTCGCAGTTCTCCGGCAGCTTCCAGGTCACCGTCACGCTACGCGGCGAGGCGAAGGTCGACGAGGTCCAGCAGATCGTCGCCGCCGAGATCGCCCGGCTCGGCAAGGAGCCGCTCTCCGAGAAGGAGATCGCCCGCGTGATCGCCTCGAACGAGTCCGGCGCGATTCGCCGCCTCGAGACCGTGATCGGCCGCGCCGAGACGCTGCAGTACTACAACCACTTCCTCGGTAACCCCGACCGGATCTCGTGGGACCTCGATCGGTATCGCAAGACGAACGCCGAGAAGATCCGCTCGACGGTCGCGCGCTATCTCGTGCCCGATCGCATGGTCACCGTGATCACGAACCCCAAGGCCCCCACGGGAGGCAAGTGATGAAGCGCCTCGGCATCCCCTCGATCGTCCTCGCGTCGCTTGTCGTCTCGGCTCTTGCCTCGGCCTGTGGTGGCTCGCAGAAGCCGACGCCGATGCCCGGCCCCGATCACCATTCCGGACCGGCCGCTCTGCCCACGCCAACTCCCACGACCGTCCCCGCTCAGCCCGAGACGTCCATGCAGCCCATGATCAAGGTCACGCAGCCGGCCGCCCCGCAGGAGCTCGCGTTTCCCGACGACGCATTCCGCGCCGCGCAGCCGAAGGCGGGACCGCCGCGGCCGTTCCGCCTCCCGAAGGTCAAGCCGTTCACGCTGAAGAACGGCATCAAGGTCTACCTCGTCGAGCAGCACGCGCTGCCCATCGTCTCGATGGACCTCAACTTCGACGGCGGATCGATGCTCGATCCCAAGGGCAAGGAAGGCCTCGCCAGCGTCTGCATGTCGATGCTCACCGAGGGCACCGACAAGCTCGACAAGATCCAGTACGCCGAGGCGCTCGCCGATGTCGCGTCGAACGTCAGCGCGTACGCGGCGGATGACTCGGCCGGGCTCTCGCTGTCGAGCCTGACCAAGCACCTCGATGTCACGTTTGCGCTGTTCGCCGATACGCTGCAGCGTCCCGGATTTCGCGCGTCGGATTTCGATCGCATGGTCAAGCGCCGCATCGAGGCGGTCCGCCAGTCCAAGGGCAACCCGGCGTCGGTCGCGGGCCGCGTCACCGGCGGCGTGCTCTACGGTCTCGAGCATCCGTTCGGCACCGTCGTCACCGAGACCTCGCTCGCGGCGATCACGCTCGATGACTGCAAGCAGCACGTCGCGAAGTACCTCAAGCCTGGCAACGCGCGGCTGTTCGTCGTCGGTGATCTCACCGAGGCGCAAGTTCGCGCGTACTTCGAGAAGGGTGAGCTCGCCGCGTGGAAGGGCAAGCCCGGCAAGCTGCCGGCACTGCCGCCACCGTCGACGCTCAAGGGCCGGATCTTCTTCGTCCACGTCCCGAGCGCCGCGCAGTCGCAGGTCTCGCTGCTGCAGTTCGGCCCGAAGCGCACGGCGGCCGACTACTTCGCCAACACGATGATGGCGTCGGTGTTCGGCGGCAGCTTCTCGAGCCGCATCAACATGAACCTGCGCGAGAACAAGGGTTACTCGTACGGTGCGCGCGGCGGCTTCGGCTACTCGAAGCAGTACGGCACGTTCAACGCGAACGCGTCGGTCCGCACCGACAGCACGTACCAGACGCTCCTCGAGATCGATCGCGAGATCAAAGAGCTGCAGTCGGCGAAGACGCCGATCAAGCTCGACGAGCTCGACCGCGAGAAGCAGGGCGCGATCCTCGGACTCCCGGGCCGCTTCGCGACCGCGCAGGCCGCGCTCGGCCAGTACCGCGGCCTCGTCTATTTCGGGCTACCGCTCGATTACTACAATAACTACGTCGCCAAGGTGGGACGGGTGAACGAGGCGCAGATCAAAGCCGCGGCATCGAAGCACCTCAAGCCTGCCAACGCTGTTTACATCGTCGTCGGTGATGGCGATGCCAAGATGATCGTTCGCGATCCGGCGACGAACAAAGACGTGCCGCTCACGAAGGATGGGAAGCAGCTCACACTCCGGGAAGCGCTGGGCGATCTCGCACAGCGTGGTGATGTAGGCGCTGGTGGTCTGATCGAGCTGGATACCGACGGTCGACCACTCCGCTAGCTCGCTGATACCCTAAGGACTTTGTCGGTCACCGATGCCGCATGGTATCGTGGTGATCGCTTATGGTCCGCATTTACTCGCGTCAGGGGCGTCGAGACGAGCGTGGTTTCACGCTCATCGAGATCATGATCGTGGTGGTAATCGTTGCGGTCCTCGCGGCGATCGCGGTCCCTGTCTTCTTCGGCGAAGCGAAGAAGGCAAAAGCGAAGAGCGAGGTCGGCGCGATGATCGCCGAGCTCGGCTCCAAGGAAGAGCGCTTCAAGAACGAAGCGACGGTGTATCGCGCGGTCGCCGCGTGTCCCGCGACGCCGTCTAATGCCGACCAAGTGATCACGACGTGCCAGACCGGCGCCGATTGGCTCGCGCTTGGCGTGCTCTCGCCGAACAACAAGCTCAAGTGCAGCTACGAGGTGATCGTCGGGATCGATACCGACGATCCGGCGACGCTGA
>JACCTC010000219.1 GCA_013812655.1 Deltaproteobacteria bacterium
CTGGATCCCGTTGGTCTGGATCCCGTTGGTCTGGATCCCGTTGGTCTGGATCCCGTTGGTCTGGATCCCGTTGGTCTGGATCCCGTTGGTCTGGATTCCGTTGGTCTGGATCCCGTTCGAAACCACACCCGCCGTCGCATGGGTGTTCAGGACGCCAACGGACGCCAAGCTCAGCAGTACGACCCGATAATTCCCCATACATGCTTCGAGAGCACAGCACGTGCCATCGCGGCATCGATGCCAACGAACTCCTTTGAAGGTTGGAGAACTGACCGTGCAGGAGTTGCATTCGATCAACTACGCCAAGTTTGCGTAGCGTGCAGGTTCGGCGCAGCTCGCGGACACACAGCGGCGTACTTGCGCACGCGATGCGTGAGATCGACGAAGCCGTGATCGATCACCGATCGCCTCCGGTGACGGGATCGCGATCGCGCTCCCCGCTCGCGTAACTCGCTGGCTCCCGCGGGGGTCACCCGCTCGCGTCGCTCACGCTGGCTCCCGCGCGTCACCGCATCCTGCAGAAAGGCCGGCAGCGCGCCGCGGTCGCGAAGGCTTGTCTCGCCACGCCACGCCCCAAAGGCGAGCGACGAGTTTCGCTTCAGCTACACACTGACGATCCGCGACAACCAGGCGAGCGTGTCCGTAGACTCACCCGGCGTACCAGTAGTTGCGGCCACTAGCGCGGTCTGTCCGATCGCGCTGCTGAAATCTTGAAGCGTCGGTGGTGTGGATCAGGGAGGGCAGTCGGGGCCGTCGCAGCTCAGGTTGTGCTCGGTCCGCATCATGTTGATGCTGGCGTCGAGCGAGTGCGCCGCGCTCCAGTTCGGGTAGTACGGGTCGGTCGCCTCGAAGCCCCAGCCAGTGGACGCGTTGTAGTTACAGTACGGGTGGCCCTGGACGTAGTTGCCGAACCCCGACATCGTCGGCGTGTTGGCGAGGCGACCGACCCACAGGTAACGCGCACCCTTCGGGCTCCACGTCGCCTCGAGGTGCCACAACTCGGTGTCGCGCTGGGTGTTGTAGTAGTCGCCGACGTTGATCGACGTGCCGTCGGCCGTCCACGGCGTGCCGTCGCCGCAGTAGTCGGCACGCACCATGCGCACGCACGCCTGGTGGTAGGTGTCCTGTTGCCGGCTGACAAACGGCTTGTAGCCCATGTCGAGGCACTTCGCGACGGCGCCGACGCCACGGCAACCGATCGTGAACATCGAGCTCGAAGCGGTCTTGCTGCCGTTGCCCTGGGCACCGCTGCTCTGGTCCCAGACGCCCGAGAGGAAGACGGCCTGGATCGCCGTACCCTTGCCGGTGGTACCGCACACCGAAGCGCCCTGCGTCGAGGTCGAGGCGACAGTGCTCGTCGCCGCGCCGCACATCGCATTGGCCTTGGTCACGCACGCGCTGTCCCAGGAGTTGTTGCAGCAGTACGAGTCTGGCTTGTAACCCGCACCGCCAAGGTTGCAGACCTGGTTGGTGCAGCTGTTCGAACCGGCGAGCAACGCCGCACCCGTGACGCTGGGTGCATGATCGAGCACCCACGAGACGCGGCTATAAGTGACATCGCTGTTATCGACGTAGTTCGAGCCGTTCCAGACCGACGATGCGCCCGTCGCCGTGCTGTCGATGCGCATGCGTGCGGTGCGGCCGTTCGTGAACGAGGCGGTCATGACCGTGCCCGCACCGAGGTTACACATCGACTTCGCCTTGCTGACGCAGATCGAGTCCCACGAGTTGGTCCGGCAGTAGCTGTCGGCGTTGCCAACCGTCATCGAGCACGGGCTGCAGTTGTTGAGCGCAGCACCCGTGACATCTTCGCGATGCCCGCAGGTGTAGGGGTAAACGCTCGTGCCCTGACCGATGTAGCTCAGCTGCGTGCCGTTGACGTTGAGGCCCGAGTAGATCACACCGCTCGTCGTGGTGCCGTTGGTCTGGATCCCGTTGGTCTGGATCCCGTTGGTCTGGATCCCGTTGGTCTGGATCCCGTTGGTCTGGATCCCGTTGGTCTGGATCCCGTTGGTCTGGATCCCGTTGGTCTGGATGCCATTCGAAACCACGCCAGCCATCGCATCGCTGTTCAGCATGCCGATGGACGCCAAGCTCAGCATCACGGCCCGGTAGTTCCCCATACATGCTTCGAGAGCACGGGATGTGCCACGAGAGCGCCGACGTTAACGAAGTCCCTTGAAGGGTTGGAGAACTGACCGTGCAGGAGTTGCATTCCATGATCACGCCGACTTTGCATGGCGTGCAGGTTTGGCGCGATTCGCGGACCGACAGCAGCGACGTACCGCTGCATCCAATGTGGGCGTGCAGATGAGCTCCTCGACGCCGGTGACGTTCGTCGTAGTACAGATGCAGATCGTACCGAAGGGTGCAGTTCGCGCACGAGTCGCACACGAGACGGACACGACGCGCTGTCGTCACGCCTACTTTGCGCGCAGCAGCGAGGTGGCATGTGTCCTGCTTGTGACCACACTCAATGACCCGAGCTACCTTCCTCGTGCTGACGTTGCTTGCGGGTTGCGTGGTCGGCGAGGAGGTCGTCGAGCCGGTCGATGACGAAGAGACCGCACCGCCCCCGATCGGCGTCCGCGGCGTGGTGCTCGAGCCAGCTAACGGCACGGTCGTCGCGGGCGATCCGTCGACGGCGTCACTGCGGATCGCTGGCGAGTACGTCGAAGCCGACCAGGACCTCGCCGTCCAGATCCTCGCGAACCCGGCCGACATGACGTCATGGGAGACGATCACGCGGACACGGACCGTCGCGGTGGTCGGGCTGCCGACCGCCGAGTTCGCGGTCGACGTTCGTCCGGTCACGAGCGCAGCGGAGCAGGTCCGCTGGCCGCGTGGTGGCGTGCTGCGGCTACGGGTGCTCGACGCCGCGGGCCGCGCGCTGCCGTTCGATGCCGCGTCGCCGGACGACTCGGTGATCGCCGTCGTCAATCCAGGCGAGCTGCCCACACGCTGGCAGTACCTGCTCGAGAAGCCGGCGGGCTCGGTCGCCGAGACCCTCGAGTACTACGCCGCGACCAACGCGCCGGCGACGCTGACCGACTTCATGACGCGCTACGGGTTTCCCGGCGGCGCGACGTCTGCGGTCTACTACAACGCGGGTGACCTCGGCATCGGTCGCGAGATGCACTGCCGCACCACCGAGACGCCTGCCGGTGGCCTCGCCTGCTACGTCCGCAACTACGGCACGTTTGGCGGTCGCCGCGACGATGCGATCGCGCTGACCCTCGCGGCCGGCGCGCCGCTCGCCACCGTCGCGATGGTCTACACACCACCGATCACCGCGCCGAACGCGGTCAGCTTCGTGGCCTACGGCCCCGACGGCGCGCTGCTCACCGAGGCGCAGCTCGACACCCACGGCAACAACACGAGCATCCCGCAGAACTGCCTCAACTGCCACGGCGGCCGCTCGCGCTACGACGAGGCGACGAGCTTGGTGATCGGCGCTCGCTTCCTGCCGTTCGATCCATTCGCGTTCGCATTCGCACAGCCGACCTGACCTTCGTCGCGCAGGAGGACAAGTTCCGCCAGCTCAATCGCCTCGTCGCCACGGCCGCGCCGACGGCCGGCGTGCGCATCGTGATCGACGGCATGTTCCCGGCCGGTGGTCGCTTCGATCCGGCATTCGTGCCTGCCGGCTGGAACGCGACCAAGGCCGACGCCAACGTCTATCGCGAGGTCATCGCGCCGTTCTGCCGGGGCTGCCACTCGTCGTTCGAGAGCACGATCCCGAACACCGAGGACCCGCTGGCGTTCGCGACCGCCGAGAGCGTGCGGACGCGCGCCACGTCGGTGGTCGACCACATCTGCGGCAGCGGCCCGCTCGGCATGCCGACCGCCGAGATCACGACCGCGCAGTTCTTCTCGTCATCTGCGCGTGCCGTGCTGCTGCAGTGGCTCGGTCAGCCCGGTGCATGTGCGCCGGCCATCGACGCCGCGCCGTAGCTCACGCGAGGACGATGCGGAGCTCGCCGCGCAGACCGCTCGCGGTCGGCACCAGAGGGAGAATGCGGGCCGGGTCGTCGGAACCGCAGCTCTTGCAGCCGTCGTTGGGCGGCAGATAGGGGTCACCCTCGAAGTAGAGCTGCGTGGTGAGCGTGCGGAACCCGGGATGGCTGACCGTGACGTGCACGTGCGCCGGTCGCCACGACGCGGCTCCGAGCATATAGTTGCCCGGGCGGATCGTCTGGACCTGCCAGCTGCCGTCGCTGCCCGCTGCGAGCTTGCCGCGCAGGCGATACGGCTCGGCGCCGTTTGGCTCGTAGTAGCGGCCATCCTTGTCCGCCTGCCAGACGTCGATCAGCGCGCCCGCGAGCGGCATGCAGCTCGTGCCGCCCACAACGACGCCCTCGAGGACCAGCCGATCGCCGGGCTCGGTCGGCGACGCGATCACCATCCGCGACGGCGCGCCTGCGCGATAATACGGCCCGAGCACGTCACTCGACGTCGGCACGCACGTGCCGCCATCGCCATCGGTGCCCGGCATCGCATCGGCGGCGAGCTCCGGGCGGTCGCTGCACCCGAGCAGCCCGAGCCCCGCGACGCCGGCGGAGGTGTGGGCGATCCAGCGCAGGAGCTGACGTCGATCGATGGGCTGGTGGCGGTGCTCGATGATCACGGGTCAACCATGCCGCGACACCGACCGGAAGAAAAGGGATACTTACTTGGTCCATTCGCAAGGAAACCTTGATGCTGACCCATCTGCGGAGAAACCTCTGGAACTGGCTGCCCGCGTTCCTCGAGATCGCGGAGGCCGGGAGCGTCGTCGCAGCAGCCGCCCGCCTCGCGCTGACTCCGGCGGCCGTGTCGCGGACGCTCGGGCTGCTCGAGGACGCGCTCGGTGCGCGGGTGTTCAACCGCGTCGGCAAGCACCTGGTGCTCAACGCCGCGGGCGTGGCGCTTCGCGATGCCGTGCGCGAGGCGTCGCGTGCCGTCGACGCGGGCCTCTCGGAGAGCCTCGGCGATCCGTTCCTCCGGCCGCTGCGGATCGCGTCGCTCGGCGTGCTCACCGACCTCGTGATCCCGGCGCTCCTCGAGCTCAAGCGCGTGCGCACGGACCTCGTGCCCGAACACTTCAACATCGGACCCGCCGAGGCCAACGCGCTGCTCGTGCGCGGCCGGCTCGACGCGGCCTTCTACTACGAGGAGGTTACCGCCGAGGACGTCGTCGTGCGGCGGCTCGGCCAGCTCGGCGCTTCGGTGTACTGCGGCCGCGGCCATCCACTGTTCGCCTCGCGGCGGGTCGCGCGCGTCGATGTCCTCGCGATGCCGTTCTCGGTGCCACGCATCGGGGACTCCGGGCGCGTCCGCGATGGCTGGCCGAGCGAAGTCCCCCGCAAGATCGGTATGCGGATCGAGCTGCTTCGCTCGAACCTCGTCGTCGCGCTATCGGGCGCGATGCTCACCGTGCTTCCCGACGTCACGGCCGCTCCGCACGTCGCGACCGGCGAGCTGCGGCGGCTCCCCGTGCTCGACGTCCCCGCGATCGATGTCTTCGTCGCGCGCCACCACAGCGCCCTCGGGCGCAAGCCGGTCGAGCTGATGATCGAGGCGGTCGAGCGTCAGCTCGTCGACGCGACGGCCAGGCCCGCGCCGAAGCGCGCCCCGAAGGTCAGGCGTGGATCCCGTGGTGTGCCAGTCCCGGCGAGATGACCGTGCTCCAGGTCTCGGCGACCAGCTCGCGCACCCGCGCACGTGGCAACACGCCGAACCCGGCGAGCTCGTCATCGCCCGTCATCGGCGTCACGTCCTCGGCGACTGCAGCTGCCGCCATCGCGGACACCTTCGGCGCGAGCCAGCTGACGTCGCGCGTGCCTGCCTCGGCCGCGAGCAGCGCCCAGCCGATCCGCGCGTGCTCGATCTCGTCGCGCAGGATCTCGTCGACCGTCGCGGCGACCACGGGATGGGTGGCGGCCGCGCGAAGCTCGAGCAGCAGCGCGCAGCTCAGGCTCTCGGTCACGCAGCCGATCGCGACCGCCGCGTACAACGTACGGTCGCGGCGCGCGAGGCCCGGCGAGCCGAGCGCGAGCGCGTGCGGTGGCTCCG